>MNCR01000144.1 GCA_001914535.1 Candidatus Rokubacteria bacterium 13_2_20CM_69_15_1 | reverse complement strand
CGTTACATCACCGCGTACTTCGCGACTCACCCGCGGGTGCGCGCGTTCATCGACGCGACGCTCGCGTTCGGCCGCGAGCACGGCTATGTGACCACGCTGCTCGGCCGCCGGCGCTACCTGCCCGACCTCAGGAGTGCGAACCCCGTGGCGAGGAACGCCGCCGAGCGCATGGCCATGAACGCCCCGGTCCAGGGGACCGCGAGCGACATGATCAAGATCGCGATGGTGCGGACCGAGGACGCGCTCGCCGCGCGCGGCCTCCGCGCGCGGATGCTGCTCCAGGTCCACGACGAGCTCCTCTTCGAGGCGCCGCCCGAAGAAGTCGCCGCGGTCGAGGCGCTCGCGCGCGAGGTCATGGAGGCGGCGCTGCCGCTCCAGGTCCCGGTCGTCGTCGACGTCAAGTCGGGCGCGGACTGGGCGGAGGTATGACGCGGCAGTTCCTGCTCGTGGGGCTGACGGGGTCCATCGCAACCGGCAAGTCCACCGTCTCCGACGTCTTCCGGCGTCTCGGGTGCGTCATCATCGACGCCGACGTGCTCGCACGCGAAGTGGTCGAGCCCGGCCGGCCCGCCTACGACGACCTCGTGGGGGAATTCGGGCGCGGGATCCTCCAGCCCGACGGGACGCTCGACCGCAAGAAACTCGGCGCCATCGTCTTCGCCGCTCCCGCGAAGCGCGCGCGTCTCGAGACGATCACCCACCCGCGGATCCGCGAGCGGTTCGCCGTGAGACTCGCGGAGCTGGCGGCGCGCGGCTTCGCCGGCATCGTCGTCTTCGACGCGCCGGTGCTGATCGAGAGCGGGGCCTCTGGGGCTATGGACCGCCTCGTCGTCGTGGTCACCGACGAGGCGACACAGGCTCGGCGTCTCATCGCGCGCGACGCGCTCGACCCCGCCGAGGCCGAGCAGCGGATCGCGAGCCAGATGCCCGTCGCGGCGAAGGCGAAGCTCGCGCACTACGTCGTCGACAATTCGGGCGACCGCGAGGCGACGATCGCCGAGGTGCGCCGGGTCCACGCGGCGCTCCTCGCCGACCTCAAGGCGCGAGGGCGTGCGGGCGACTAAGCGGCGTGCCCTCGGCCAGCACTTTCTCCGCGACGCCGGCGTCGCGCGCGCGATCGTCGATCTCGTCGCCCCCACGGCCGCGGACCTCGTCGTCGAGATCGGCCCCGGCGAGGGCGCGCTCACGGGGGAGCTCGTGCGCCGCGCCGGGCGGGTCGTGGCCCTCGAGATCGATCGCGGGCTCGCCGGGCGGCTCTCCGCACGCTTCCCGTCGATCGAGGTCGTCGAGGCCGACGCGCGCGTGTGGGAGTACGGCGCGATCGCGCGCCCCCGCGACGGGCGCGCGCTGGTCGTCGGCAACCTCCCGTACAGCGTGGGGAAGCCCATCCTGGCCGCGCTGATCGCCGCCCGCACCGCGATCGACGAGATGGTGCTCATGCTCCAGCGCGAGGTCGCCGAGCGGGTGGCGGCGCCGCCGGGCGGCAAGACGTACGGGAGCCTCTCGGTCCTGAGCCAGCTCTACTGCGACGCGCGCATCGCGCTCCGCGTGCCACCGGGCGCGTTCCGCCCGCCGCCCGCGGTGGAGTCGGCGGTCCTCCACCTGCGCGTGCTTCGGGGCCCGCGCGTCGCGCTGTCGGACGAGCGCCGCTTCCACGCGGTCGTGCGCGCGGCGTTCGCGCAGCGGCGCAAGACGCTCGCGAACGCGCTGGCCGCCGGCCTCGGCGTGTCACTTGCGGTGGTGCGAGCGTCGGCCACAACCGCTGGTGTGGATCCCGGCCGGCGGGCCGAAACCCTCTCAATTCTTGAGTTTGCCGAGCTGGCTCGCCGGCTATGATGAGGCCATGGAGCATCGAGCCGTCGTCGCGGCGGCGCTACTCGCCGCAAGCCTGACCTCGCTCGCGGCGTCGACGCGCCTCTACCTGTGGCCGGACGCGCCCGGGCCGCTCCTGCTCCCCGCCGTGCTGCCCTCGAGCGAGGCCATGCAAGCGTTCCCGGTCACGACGCGCAGCATCGAGATCAAGCCCGGCGACAACTTCGTGCGCGCGCTCACCCGCGGGAATGTGGGCACCCGCGCGGCCGCCGAGCTCGCGACGCTCTTCGCGCGGAACGGTGCGGAGCTCCGGAAGCTCCAGCCCCGCGACGCGCTCGAGGTCTCGTGGAACCTCCGCTTCGAGCCGATCGAGGTCCGCTACGCGCCGAGCCCCTGGGTGCGCTTCGCGGCCGTCCGCGCGAACGGCGTCTGGGCGATCACGCGCGCGGACACGTCGGCCGACGTGCGCGTCGAGGCGGTGCGGGGCGAGGTGAAGAGCTCGCTCTTCGAGGCGATCGACGCGGTCGGCGAGTCCCCGCAGCTCGTGATCGCGCTGGTCAACATCTTCGAGTGGGACTTCGACTTCACCGCCGACACTCGAACCGGGGATCGCTTCCGTCTCCTGGTCGAAAAGCGCTACGCGGGCGATTCCTTCGTGAACTACGGCCGGATCCTCGTCGCCCAGTACGCGAGCAACGGTCGCGTCATCTCCGGCGTCGGGTTCGAGGCCGGCGGCGAGGGCCGTTACGCCTTCTACGATCCTGACGGTCGCTCGCTCAAGAAGAGCTTCCTCAAGTCGCCCCTCGAGTTCTCGCGCATCACGTCGCGCTTCACCTACGCGCGTCCGCACCCGATCCTGGGCGGCACACTGCCCCACCTCGCCGTGGACTACGCCGCGCCCACCGGCACGCCGATCCGGGCGGTCGCCGACGGCACCGTGTCCCACGCCGGACGGGATGGCGGCTACGGCCTCTCGGTGCAGATTCGCCACCGCTCGGGGTACAGGACCCTCTACGCGCATCTCTCCCGGCTCGGCCGCGACATCCGCGCGGGGGGGCGCGTGAACCAGCGGCAAGTGATCGGCTACGTCGGCTCGACCGGGATGAGCACCGGGCCGCATCTCCACTACGAGGTGATCAAGAACGGCCGACGCGTCAACCCGCTCGGGGAGAAGTTCGTTCCGGGCGAACCCATCCCGCGCGCCGAGCGCGCGGAGTTCGAGCGTTACACCCACGCCCTCATCGAACGCCTGGAGGCCGAGGCCGCCTTTTAAAGGCTCGGAGGGGGCTTCGCCCCCGCGGCGCCCGGAAGTTTCGACGCCACTCGCCCGGGTGCTACCATAGAGCCGCTCGACCGAAAGGAGTCTCCGTGGCGCCTCTGAGCGAGCCGGCCGTCCGGCTGATCCCCCTCGGCGGACTCGGCGAGATCGGTCTCAACATGATGCTCGTCGAGTCGGGCGACGATCTGATCGCCGTCGACTGTGGCCTCATGTTCCCCGACGCCGACGAGATGCCCGGCATCGACTACGTGATCCCCGACTTCACCTACGCGCTCGCCAAGCGCGACGGCTTCCGCGCGGTATTCCTGACCCACGGCCACGAGGACCACATCGGCGCGCTGCCGTACCTCCTCCGTGAGACGAGCGTGCCCGTGTTCGGCACGCCGCTGACGCTGGCGCTGGTCGCCGAGCGGCTGCGCGAGCACGGGCTCTACGAGGGCGCCGACCTCCGGACGATACGCCCGCGCGACCGCATCGAGATCGGTCCGTTCACCGTCGAACCGATCCGCGTCACCCACTCGATCGTGGACGGAATCGGCCTGGCGGTCGGGACGCCGGTCGGTACGATCGTGCACACGGGCGACTTCAAGCTCGACCCGAGCCCGCTCGACGGCGAGCCGCCCGACTACCGGCGGTTCGCCGAGCTCGGCGGCGAGGGCGTGCTCGTGCTCTGCTCGGACTCGACCAACGTCGACCGGCCGGGCCACACGCGCTCGGAGGTCGAGGTCGGGCGGGCGCTCGCGGAGCGGTTCGCGCGCGCGCCGGGCCGCATCATCGTCGCGACCTTTGCGTCGCACATCCACCGGATCCAGCAGGTCTTGACGCTCGCCGCGCAGGGCGCGCGGCGGGTCGCGCTCCTCGGCATGAGCATGCAGAAGAACGTCGCGATCGCCGCCGAGCTCGGTTACCTCCGGGTGCCGGACGAGCTTCTCGTGCCGCTCGAGGCGCTCGCGTCGCTCGACCCGGTGCGCCAGGTGATCCTCTCCACGGGGAGCCAGGGCGAGCCCAACTCGGCGCTCGCGCTCATGGCCGCCGGCGAGCACAAGTACGTGCAGGTGCAGCCCGGGGACCTCGTGATCATCTCGGCGCGCGTGATCCCCGGCAACGAGCGGACGATCGGTCGGGTGGTCAACGCCCTCTACCGCCTGGGCGCCGAGGTCCTCTACGAAGACAACGCGTTCGTCCACGTCTCCGGCCACGCGGCCCAGGACGATCTGAAGCTGATGCTGAACCTCACGCGTCCGCGATATTTCATTCCGGTGCACGGCGAGTATCGACACTTGCTGGGCCACGCACGGCTCGCCGAGTCGGTCGGCCTCGAGCCCGATCGGATCCTCCTGATCGAGGACGGCACCGGCGTGGAGGTCACGAAGACGTCGGCGTGCATCGCGGGCCGCTTCCCGGCGGGCCGCATCCTCGTGGACGGCAAGTCGGTCGGCGAGACGGGCGCCGTCGTGCTCCGCGACCGCCAGCTCCTCGCCGAGGACGGCGTGATCGCGGTCGCGATCACCGTGGACCGCTCGGGCGCCGTCGTCGCGGGGCCCGAGATCGCCTCGCGCGGCTTCGTGTACGTCAAGGAAAACGCTCCGCTGCTCGAGGAGCTGAAGGCGGTAGTCCTGGCGGCGCTCGCCGAGGAGGACACGGAGGCCGCGTCCGACCGCGAAGTCGTCGCGGCGCGCGTGCGCACGGCGGTGCGGCACTTCGTCAGCGCGCGGTTCCGCCGGAAGCCCGTGGTGCTCCCGCTCATCCTGGAGGTGTGATGGCCACGTTCGTCTCGGCCGACGAGAAGCCCCGGCGGAGCCGCCGGCGAGGTGGTGACCGCTGGTGGAGCGAGGTAAAGGGCATCGTCGCGCTCGCGGCCGCCGGGTTCGGCCTGGTCGCGCTCGCGACGTTCGATCCCGCGCGGCCGCCCGCCGAGCAGCAGAGCCCGGTGGGTCTCGTCGGCGTGTGGCTCGGCTGGGCCGCCTTCCGGTCGTTCGGGTACGCGGGTTTTCTCCTGCCGCTGCTCCTGGGCGCGTGGGGCGCCTCCACGTTCGTGTGGCCGCTCGCGGCGCGCGGCGTGCTGCCGCTGGCCGGGCTCGGCCTGCTCCTCGTGAGCGCGGCGGGGCTCTTCGCGCAGGTCTCGACCGCGCTGTCCCGCTCCGCCGCGCGCGCGGGCACGGTCGGCGGCGGCCTCGTGGGCTGGGCCCTCAGCACGACGCTCCGCGCGGGCCTCGGCGGCCTCGGCGCGTGGCTTGTCCTCTTCGCCGCGCTGGCGATCGGCGTGCTCCTGGTGACGCGCGGCTCCTACGCCGTGCTCGCGCGCGTGACCGCGGCGCGGCTCCGGCGCGCGCGCCCGCCTGTGGACGTCGCGACGCCGGCGCGAATGGACCTCGAGCCCGCGAGCGTGGCGGCGCCGTCCGAGGCTCTGGCCCCCCCCGTCGTCGTCGAGACCCGGTATCCGCGCGGGCGCCTGGCCGAGCAGGGCCTCGCGTGGCAGGAGACCTTCGACTTCGGCAGGGTCGGCGCCGAGTCGTTCCAGCTCCCGCCGGTCGGGCTGCTCAAGGCGCCGCCTGCCGCCGAGCTCAAGCGCACGCGCGAGGAGCTCCAGGAGAACGCCGAGACGATCCGGCGAAAGCTCCAGGACTTCGAGGTCGATGGGCGCATCGTCCAGGTGAGCCCGGGGCCGGTCATCACGGCGTACGAGTTCGAACCCGCGCCGGGCGTCAAGGTCAGCCAGGTCGTCAACCTCGCCGACGACCTCGCGCTCGCGCTCAAGTCGGCCTCCGTGCGGATCGTCGGACCGATCCCGGGGCGAGGCACGGTCGCCATCGAAGTCCCGAACTCGGAGGCCGCCATGGTCTATCTCCGGGAGATCTTCGTCTCCGCGGAGTTCGCCGAGTCGAAGGGCCGGCTCCCGCTCGCGCTCGGCAAAGACGTGACCGGCCTGCCCGTCGTGGCCGACCTCGCGGCGATGCCGCACCTGCTCGTGGCCGGCGTCACGGGAAGCGGCAAGTCGGTCGGGCTCAGCGCGATGATCTGCTCGATCCTCTACAAGGCGACGCCGGCCGACGTGCGCTTCCTCCTGATCGACCCCAAGCGCCTCGAGCTCTCGGTCTACGAGGGGATCCCGCACCTCCTGGCCCCTGTGGTGACGGACGCGAAGGAGGCGGCGGCGCGTCTGCGCTGGATCGTCGGCAAGATGGACGAGCGGTACAAGCTGCTCCAGGCCAAGCAGGTCCGCTCCATCGAGGGTTACAACAAGGCCGTCGCCGCCGAAGAGCGGCTGCCGTACTGGGTCGTCGTCGTGGACGAGCTCGCCGACCTCATGATGGCCTCGGCGGGCGAGGTGCAGGTGTCGCTGGTGAGGCTCGCGCAGATCGCGCGCGCCGTCGGCATCCACCTGATCATCGCGACCCAGCGGCCGTCCGTGGACGTGGTCACGGGCCTCATCAAGGCGAACTTCCCGACGCGAATCGCGTTTCAGGTTGCGTCCAAGGTGGACTCGCGAACCGTGCTGGACGGGAACGGCGCCGAACAACTCCTGGGACGCGGCGACATGATCTTCGTCCCGCCGGCGGCGAACAAGCAGATGCGCGTGCACGGCGCGTGGGTCTCCGACGAGGAGGTCAAGGCGATCTGCGACTTCCTGCGGCGTCAGGGCACCGCGGTCTACGAGGAGGTCGTGTTGCCCACGGAGGAGGGGACGGCGGAGGGGGAATCTCCCGAGCGCGACGACCTCTACTGGGACGCCGTGCATCTCGTCATCGGCCAGCGCCAGGCGTCGATCTCGTTCCTGCAGCGCCGCCTGCGCCTGGGCTACCCGAAGGCCGCGCGCTTCGTCGACATGATGGAGCAGGATCGGATCATCGGCCCGGGCGACGGGGCCAAGCCCCGCGAGGTGCTGGTCGGCCCCGAGTATCTCGCCAAGCGCGGGAAGTGACCCGCTACGGGCGGGTGGACACGCCTGCCTTCTCCCGCCACGGCATCTCCCTGGTGAGGCGCTCGAGCCCCAACTGCGCGTACGTCGTCCACAGGGCCGCGTGAGCCGCGCTGAGCGCCTCCTGGAGCGATGCGTCGTCCGGCGCGGCCTCGACGCCGCGGTTGAGACAGGCGATCGCCCGAGAAATCAGCCTCCGCTTCCGCTCGGAGGTCGGGTCCGGGTCCGCGTGCGCCCGGTCGAGGAGCATCCGTCCGAGGCGGAGCGCGATGGCGGCGCGGTCTTCGAATGGCGGAGCGGCGCGGTCTCCAGGGGGCGAGAGCTCGCGCGCCCGCGGACGCACGGGCTCAGCCGGCGGCGGCGCGATGAGTTTCAGCGTGCCGAGCACGAGGAGACCGGCGGCGGCGAGCGTCACGAGGGAGAGGATGACTTCCTCCGTCAACAACCATTCCATCGCCCATTCCATGGCCACATTTGACCCGCCACGCGGCCTCCACGCCAAGAAAATTCCGCGCTCGTAGGCCTCCAACGAGCTTCGGCTACTCGCCGAGCACGACCGCACCCGAAGCGCGTCGGAGTCACCGCGCTTCGAGCGCCGGCTCCGCCGGTCGCGAGCCCCGGCACGTCGCCATTCGAGCGCCGGCTCCGCCGGCGCCATCGAATCCTGGGGGTGGCTCGGAGGGGGCCGTCGAGGCCCCCTTCGATGTTCTAGTAGCGGATCCGCACCCGGTAGGTGAGCTTGCTGGCGCCGTCCTTGGGCACGGGGATCGTGTACCGCAGGGTGTGAGCCTCGACCTTCTCGTAGGGGTGGCTCGAGGCGAGGACCTGCCAGTCGCCGGGGACCGGCTCGACCACCGTGACGGTCTGGTCCGACTGCTTGTGGTTGCGCAGGGCGATCTCCCACTCGACCTCGTAGAGGTTTGAGGCGACTTTTCGCCAGTCCTTCTGGGTCCGGCTGCCGACGACGTCGAACGCCTCGCCCATCTTGACCTTCACCCGCTCGTCCTTCGGCGTGTGGTCGAGCCAATCCTCGCCGATGAACTGCTGGCTGCCCGACTGGTCGGCCTTGTAGACGCGGATCTTGCCCTTGGGGAGCGGGACGCCCAGGCGGTTCTCCTTGCTGTTCTTGAGCTCCAGATAGACGGCGACCTTCTGGTTCGGGATGGGCACGCCGTAGGCGCTGCGATAGTAGTCCTGGGCGCCGTAGTAGATGAGCTGCTTGACGATCGGCACCTCGCTCGCCGCCATGAGCGAGAGTTGCTTGGTCTGGTTGTCCTTGAGCGTCGTTCGGCCGTCGAGCGTGTAGAGGTGGTACTCGAAAAACCCCTCCGACTGGAAGTCGCGCGAGGCCTCCGCCGCCGACGGCGCCTTCGCGGCGAGATCCATGAGGCGCGCCTCCCGCCGGGGGTCCCGCGCGCGGTTGACGTCGCCGGCGACGAGCTTCAGCCCGGCGTCCTTGTAGGTGGCGCCGCTCTTGTTGTCGAGCGTGACCCAGCCGGTGAGATCGGCGAGCGTGTCGGCCGCGTTGAGGACCATCACGTAGTCCGCCTTCCAGGTGATTCCGCCCGTGAGGTAGGACGCCTCGACGCGTTGCGACCGCGGCGTCTGGTTCTTCAGGAGCCACACGAGCGTCGGCTGGCCCACGAGGTTTTCGGGCAGGGAGGGCAGCACGAGGCGCCCGTACTGGCCCATGTGGATCGCGCCGTTGATCTCGAAGATCGGCCCGTTGGTGGAGAGCAGCGTGGCCTCGTGGTACGTCCCGTCTCCCTGGTAGAGACGCACCGTCTTGCCGACGTACTTCTCCATGAGCTTCGCGCTCGTCAGGAGGTCGTACTCGTAGTTCTGCTCGAGGATCCGGAGCCCCGCGGGCTCGGTGAGGGACTTCAAGTGCACGGTGGTCGGGTCGATCTGCGCCGCGACCTCCATGAACTGGACTTCGGTTGTCCCCACGGGGACGCGGATTTCGCGGACGTCCTTCACGAGGCCGAGATTGCCGTTGTAGATCGTCACCATCATGTCGCGCTGGTCCTCACGCCTGACGCTCTGGGGGGTGGCCGCGAGGGCTTCGGTGGTCACGAGGAGCACGAGCAGCAGCAGGGCGCTCGGTCGCATTCGCATGTCGTTCCTCCTGTTTCGCCGGGTTCGGCGTCTTGCCCGGTTAGACAGGCGCGCGAGGGAGAAGTTCCCGGCGTTTCCGGAACCGAAGCTGCTCGGCGATCGGCTAGTCGGAGATCCGGAGCGCGACGCGGATCTCGGCGGGGAGCTCGGCGGGCTCGCGGTCGGGCGTCCACGTGCCGAGCGCAGCGAGCTCGCGGGTGAAGTCGGCCCAGGCCGCGCGGGGGACCGTGAGCTCGATCACCGTCGCGCCCGCCGCCGCGCTTCGCGTGATCTCGGTGGACCCGGTCTTCGCCATGAGCTCGGTGATGGCGCGCGCCGCGGCCTCGCGGTCCGTCACCGCGAGCTGGCCGGAGACATCGGCGGGCGCCGCGGAGCGCGCGGCGAGCCGTGAGGCCGCCACGTCGGCACCCTTCGTCGCGGCGTCGCGCGCCGGTTGCGCCGCGCCGACCTGGCGCTCCGCCTTGCGCTCCGCAGGGGCCGCGGGGGCCGCAGGGGCCACGGGCGTCGGGCTCGGCGCGGCTCTGGCGAGGTCACGTCGTCGCGCGGCGTCGGTCTCGTCGTCCGCCAGGTTCGCCGCGCGTTGCTCCCGTTGCGCGCGGGCCGCGGGCGCTGGCGTGGGCTTGACTTCTTTTCGCGCCGGCGCGAGCTCTTCGAGCGGCCGCGGCGCCTCCGTCACCGCGGGGCTCGGCGTGTCCACGCGCGCCGCCTGCTGGAGCTCCGGGGCCATCTTGAAGAGCCAGACGGCGAGCACGCCGAGGAGCACGGCGGCGGCGGTCTCGAGCGGGAGCTTCACCTGCCAGGGGAGGAAGAGCGAGCGCCGGACGCGCCGGTACCAGGGCGCGGGGCGCGCCGCGCCGCGCACGCGGTCGACGAAGCCTGCGGGCGCGCGCGCCGGCTCGACCGCGCGCAAGAGGGCCACCGTGTTCTTGAGCAGCCCGAGCTCGCGCCGGCAGTCGACGCACGTCGCCAGATGGGCGTCGAGCGCTCCACGCTCGTCGGGGCTGAGCGCCTCGTCCAACAGGGCCGACAAGCGCGCGCGCGCCTCATCGCACGTCATGGCAGGAACCGTTCGAGCTTCTCCTTGAGGTCCGTTCGGGCGCGATGCAGTCTCGACCTCACGGTGCCGAGCGGGAGGTCGAGCGCCGCCGCGATCTCCTCGTACGAGAGGCCCTCGAAGTCGCGGAGCACGACCACGATCCGCCGCTCCTCGGGCAGCTCGGTGATCGCGCGCTGGAGCGCCGCCTCGAGCTCGACCCGCTCGACGTGCGCCGCCGGGTCGGCGTCGCCCCGCAGGCGCTCGAGCGATTCCTCGCCCTCGCGCGCCATGCGGCGCTCGCCCGAGGCCAGGCGGTTCAGGCAGAGTCGCGACGTGATCGCATAGAGCCAGGTCGAGAGCTTGGCCTCGCCCCGGAAGTCCTCCACGGCCCGGTGGACTCTCAGAAATACCTCCTGGGCGATCTCTTCGGCCTCGGACCGGTTGCGCAGCATTCGGAGGGCCACCCCGAAGACCCGGTGCTGATAGGCGATCACCAGGTCCTCGAAGGCCCGCGGATCGCCTCGTCGCAGCCTCTCTTCCAAGTCGGAGTCATCGCCGACCCGTCCTTCCATCCTGTTAGACCATACCGCCCGCTCCGGGTTCCCCGGCGGTCTAAATTTGCTCCACGCCTTGCGAGGGCTCGTCGCGGAGAACTAAGATGCCTGGATCGCGCGCGCCGGGGCGGCCCCAGGCGGTTCGGGCTCCCGGTCTCGGGCCTGGGGAAGGATGCCGCAATGCGAAGGAAGCGGACCACGGGCGGCCTCACCGTCAATGCCGTCGCCGGTACGCACGTCGTGCTGCTGGGTCTCGATCTCGCCGAGGCGCAGCGCCGGGGTTGTCTCGGCTTCGCCATCCAGCGCGAAGACCACACCGAGCACGAGCGCTACTGGCTGAGTGGCACCAAGACCTTCAAGGAGACCGACCCCGGCCTCGGGCCCGGCGGCCGGGTCTCGAGCCGCAAGCATCCGTTCCAATCGTTTCAGTGGGCCGATTACAGCGCCAAGCCGGAGCACGACTACACCTACACGGTGATCCCGCTCTATGGCAAGCCGGCCAAGCTCGAGGAAGGGACGGGCGTCGGCGTCCGCGTGACGACGGAGACAGAGCTCGGCACGCCACACTCCGTGTTCTTCAATCGGGGCGCCGTCGCGTCGCAGGAGTACGCCCGCCGGTTTCAGAACGCGGATCCCGACGAGGCCGGCGAAGCGGCCTTCCGGTGGCTGTCACGCGGGCTGCTCGAGGGGTTCGTGGCGTTCGTGGGCCGCGCGAACGGCGGCGCCTTCGGTCTCTATGGCGCGGTGTACGAGTTCCAGTGGCCCGCCGCGTTGAAGGCCGTCAAGGACGCCGCCGCGACGGGCGCCAAGGTGCGCGTCGTCTACGACGGTATCCCCGGCGGCTCGGGTCCGCGCAAGCGGAACGAAGCGGCTGTCGCCCGCGCGAAGGTCATGGGGCTCTGCACGCCGCGCACGACGGGCAAGATCATGCACAACAAGTTTTTCGTCCTGACCCGGAACGACACGCCCATCGCCGTCTGGACCGGGTCGACGAACCTCACCGAGAACGGCATCTTCGGCCACTCGAACTGCGGGCACATCATCGAGGATCGAGCCGTCGCGAGCGCGTACCTGGACTACTGGAACGAGCTCAAGGACAGCCCGGCGCGCGACGCGGAGACGGAGTGGGTGGCGCAGAACAACCCCAATCCGCCGGAGGCCTGGGCCGAGGACCTGACGGAAGTGTTTTCCCCACGAAAGGGTCTCACGGTGCTCGAGTGGTACGCCACGATCGCCGGCAGCGCGAAGAAGGCGCTCTTCATGACGTTCGCGTTCGGCATGCACAAGAGCTTTCAGCGGGTCTACGCGCAAAACGACGGCGTGCTCCGGTTCGCCCTCATGGAGAAGGAAGGCAACGGCGCGGGTCTCGAGCAGGGCAAGAAGGACATCCGTCGCATCCGGGCCTTGCCCAACGTGGTCGTCGCGGTCGGCAACAACATCGTCATGAACAGCTTCGACCGGTGGCTCAAGGAGAAGCGGCAGCTCACGGCCGAGGCGAACGTCCGATACATCCACACGAAGACCATGCTGGTGGATCCGCTGGGTCCGGCGCCGGGGGTCGTGACGGGCTCGGCGAACTTCAGCGAGGCGAGCACGAACGCGAACAACGAGAACATGGTTCTCGTGCGGAGCGACCGGCGCGTCGCCGACATCTACGTGGGTGAGTTCATGCGGCTTCACTCGCACTACGCGTTCCGGGAAGCGGTCGCGATCGCGCGGGCGCGGGGCGACACCGCGTGGCAGCCGCAGTATCTGGCGCCGACGGACGTCTGGCAGGCCGACTCTTTCAAGGCGGGCCATGCGCGATTCCTCCGGCGCCGGTATTTTGCCGGACTCTGAGACGCGGCGCTGCGCTTGGCGATCGCGTCGCCCGTCACACCCCGGCGGCGGGTTCCTGGTCGCCGGCTGGCTCGGGCTCAGCCTCGCGGCGGCCCCGGAAGGTCAGGAGCCCCTGCGGCCGGAACACCATGAGCACCATCAGCATGAGCCCGAAGACGAGGAGCCGGTAGCGCTGGAGGTCCCGAAACACTTCGGGCATCGACACGAGTAGCGTCGCCCCGAGCACCACCCCCAGCAGGTTGCCCGTGCCGCCCAGGATCACCATGGCCAGGATGTTGATCGACTCGGTGAAGAGGAAGTTCTCGGGGAAGACCGAGCGCTGCCAGGAGGCGAGGAAACTCCCCCCGATCCCGGCGAAGGAGGCCCCGATGGCGAAGGCCTGGAGCTTGGCCACCGTGGTGTTGATGCCCATCGCCCGCGCGGCCAGCTCGTCCTCGCGGATCGCCTGCCAGGCCCACCCGATCCTCGAGTGCCGGAGGCGCGCGGAGGCCAGCAGGGTCAGCGCCAGGGCGGCCAGAAAGAGGTAGTAGTACTGGGTGTTGTGCGAGAGGGCGAAGCCGGCGAGGGCGGGCGGGTCGATCCCGACAATCCCGCTCGGGCCTCCGGTGATGTTCAAGGGCCGGTCGAGGTTGATGAGGAGGAGGTAGGTGATCTCGCCGAATCCCAGGGTGACGATCGCGAGGTAGTCCCCCCGGAGGCGGAGGGTGGGAGCCCCGATCAGGATTCCCGAAAGCGCCGTGAGGACGACGACGATCGGCACCGCCAGCACGATGCCGAAGAACGCGACGTAGCCCAGATCGAGGAGCCCGGCGAAGCCGACCACGATGTTGAGCCCGAGGGCGAGCGTGGCGTAGAGGCAGATCCTGGCCATCACGCCGACCCAGTAATCGTTGGGCGCGACCAGCGGCGCCACCAGGGCCACCAGGCCGAGGAGCGCCCCCATCCACCGCTGCCAGCCGAGCGGGGCCATCTCAGACCTTCTCCCGCTCGGCCACGTGTTCGCCCAGAAGACCCGTCGGCCGGAAGACGAGGACGAGGATGAGGAGCGCGAACGCAACGACGTCCTTGTAAGCCGGGTTCATGAACGTGACAGCCAGGCTCTCCACGAGCCCGAGGATCAGGCCGCCCAGCATAGCGCCTCGGATATTGCCGATCCCGCCGAGCACCGCCGCGGTGAAGGCCTTGAGGCCGGCCGAGTAGCCCATGAAGAAGTCGATCTGGGTGTAGTAGAGCCCGACCAGCACTCCGCCGGCTCCGCCGAGCGCCGAGCCCAGGAAAAAGGTGGCGGCGACGACCCGCCGGACGTTGACCCCCATGATGGCGGCCATCTCGCGATCCTCGGCCACCGCGCGGATGGAGCGACCGAGCGGGGTCCGCTGCACGAGCAGGTGCAGGCCCCACATCATGAGCCCGGCCACGACGATCATGACGATCACCAGCGCGGAGATGCTGGCCCCGGCGATCTGGACCCGCCAGCCGCGGGGAAACAGAAGGCTGGTCATGTAGACCTTCATCCGGGCGCCCTGCGTCAGCATGACGGCGTTCTGGAGAAAGATAGAGGCGCCGATGGCGCTGATCAGAGGACCGAGCCGGGTCGCCCCACGCAGATACAGGGGCCGGTAGGCGAAGCGCTCGAGCCCCACACCGAGCGCGCCGGCGAAGAGCATCGCAGGGAGCAGCATGAGCGGCAGCACCCACGCCGGGTGAAGCCCGCCCATCTGGGCCTGGAGGAGCCCGGCGAGCACCCACCAGCCCACGTAGGCGCCGATCATGAAGATCTCGCCGTGCGCGAAGTTGATCATGAAGAGGATGCCGTAGACCATCGTGTAGCCGAGGGCGACGAGGCCGTAGACGGTGCCGAGTGCTAAGCCGAAGACGAGCTGCTGGGGCAGGATCGCGAGGACGTCGGCCACGGCGTCAGTCCTCGCCCAGGTAGGCGCGCCGGATGTGGTCGGTGGCCAGCAGGGTCCGGGCCGTGTCGTGGACGACGATCCGGCCGTTCTGCAGCACGTAGCCGCGGCTGGCGACCGAGAGCGCCACCGGCGCGTTCTGCTCCACCACCAGGATCGTGGTCCCCGCTCGGTTGATGGCCTGGATGATGTCGAAGACATGGTCCACCAGCACGGGCGCGAGCCCCATCGAGGGCTCGTCCATCAAGAGCAGGCGCGGGCGGGCCATGAGGGCACGTCCGATCGCCAGCATCTGCTGCTCGCCGCCCGAGAGCGTGCCGCCGAGCTGGGTCCGACGCTCCCCCAGCCGTGGGAAGAGCGTGTAGACGCGCTCAACGTCGTCGGCCAAGTCGCCGGCCGGCGCCTTCTGCCGGGTGAAGGCCCCCATGGCGAGGTTCTCCCAGACGGTCATGCGGGCAAAGATCCGGCGGGCCTCGGGGACGAGCGAGATTCCCCGACGGACGATGGACTCGGTGGGTAGCCCGTCGATCCGCTCGCCGTCGAGCTCGACCCGCCCGGCCGTGGGCCGCACGACGCCGAGGATCGTCTTCATCGTGGTCGATTTCCCCGAGGCGTTCCCACCCAGCAGGCAGACGATCTCCCCAGTCCGCACCTCGAGAGTGACGGACTTGAGGACCCGCATTGGGCCGTAGTGGGTGACGACGTCGGTGAGCTTAAGCACGGCCTGCGCGCCGGCCGAGGTACGCCTCTAGGACGGCGGGGCTCTGCCGTACCTCCTCGAAGGGCCCCTCGGCGATCTTGGTGCCGTGGTCGAGGGCCACGACGCGCTGGCAGATCCCGCGGACGACGCCCATGTCGTGCTCGATGAGCAGGATCGTCACGCCGCCGTCGCGGATTCTCTGGATGTCGCGCATCAGCTCCCGCGTCTCGGTGGGGTTCATCCCGGCCGCCGGCTCGTCCAGGAGCAGGAGCCGCGGCTCGGTGGCCAGGGCGCGGGCGATCTCCAGCCGCCGCCGATTGGCGTACGAGAGCGTCCACGCCGGCCGGGCGGCCCGCGGGAGCAGCCGATCCCCGAAGAGCCCGAGCAGCTCGGACGCCCGCGCCTCGGCGCGCCGCCGCTCCGCGCGGGATCCCGGCGTGCTCAAGAGGACCGTCGCGATTCCGGCCCGCGTCCGGCAGTGCGTGCCGACCAGCACGTTCTCGGCCACGGTCATCTGATTGAAGAGGCGCTGGTTCTGGAACGTGCGAGCGATGCCGAGGCCGGTGATCCGATGGGCGGCGAGGCCGACGAGCTCCCGGCGGCCGTGGTCGAACGAGATCCGGCCGGCCGTCGCCGGGTAGATGCCGGTGATCAGGTTGAAGACGGTCGTCTTTCCGGAGCCGTTGGGCCCGATGAGGCCGACGATCTCGCCCTCCTGCACCTGGAGGCCGAGATCGTCCACGGCCCGGAGGCCGCCGAAGTCTTTCGTCAGGCGCTCGGCTTCGAGAAGCGCCATCCTCCGGGGTCGTCCCGCCCGGCCGCGGTCACTTGACGGTGATCGCCTTCACCTGCTCGAAGCCGGACCCCTTCACCTGGTAGAAGTAGATCACGCCGCCGGCC
This sequence comes from Candidatus Rokubacteria bacterium 13_2_20CM_69_15_1, assembly GCA_001914535.1. Classification (GTDB taxonomy): domain Bacteria; phylum Methylomirabilota; class Methylomirabilia; order Rokubacteriales; family CSP1-6; genus 20CM-2-70-11. The sequence goes on along the minus strand of MNCR01000144.1, from coordinate 993 downwards.
ACGTCGCCCTTGTCGTCGAACGAGATCGGCAGACCGAGGATGCCCCGGTAGTTCCGCGTGGTGCGGACGGCGTCGCGGACCATCGCCCGGTCGGCCTTGCCGACCTTCTTGACGGCCTCCAGAATGATGTTGGCGGCCTCGTAGGCGAGAGGACCGTAGGAGCTGACCGGCCCGTACTTGGCTTCGAAGGCCTTGACGAAGGCCGTGGCCGCGGGAACCTTCTTGAGGTCGGGGACCAGGAAGCTCACGTAGTTGCCCTCGGCCGCGCCGCCCGACGCCTGGATGTAGTCCACCGGCTCGAACTGCCCGTCGGGCCCGATGATCCGCACGTTCAGGCCGACGTCGGGAAGCTGTTTGGCGATGAGCGCGGCGTCCGGCGCCCACAGGCTGGCGTAGATCAGGCTGACGTCCTTGGGCACGGTGGCCAGAACGGCGCGGAAGTCCTTGTCGCCGGCGCGGATGACGTAGCGGAGCGCCTGGGCAGAGAGCAGCTTGGCCTTCTTCTCAACCTCGTCGGCCACACCTTTCGGGCCCGTCGTCCCATCGTCGAAGATGGCGATCTTCTTCGCCTTGAGGTCCTGGACGGCGAAGATGGCACCCGCCGGGCCCTGAGCGTCGTCCCGAGCGCAGACGCGGTTGGTGTTTTTGAGCCCCCGATCGGTGACCTTTGGATTGGTGCAGCCGGGACTGATCAGCACCAGATTGACCCGGTCGAGGACCTCCGAGACGGGGATGCACGTCACGCTGGTGATCCCCCACACCGCGCCGAGCACCGCCGGATCGGCCGCCACCTTCTCGGCGGCGGCGACGCCGACCTGCGGGTTGCCCTGGTCGTCGGCTTCGAGGACCTCGATCTTCTTGCCGAGGATCCCACCCTTCTTGTTCCACTCCTCGGCGGCGAGCTTGACCGCGTTGGCCACCTCCTGCCCCTGCTTGGCCAGCGGACCCGTGAGGGGCACACCTGCCGCGATCTTCACGACCTGCTGTGCGTCG
>MNCR01000125.1 GCA_001914535.1 Candidatus Rokubacteria bacterium 13_2_20CM_69_15_1 | reverse complement strand
CGCTCGTCGTTCCGGCCGTGGCCGTTACCGCCGAACGTGAGCGGGGGCTTCACCTCGAACTGGCGCTCGAGCCGAGCGCGCCGCTCCTTCCACCCCTCCTGGTACTCGAGCTCGTCCTCGTGGAGCGTCGCGGGCTGCTTGATGCCGTGCGCCAGGCGGAACTGGATCGCCAGCTCGGAGGCCTGGCGTCGCACCGCGTCCCACGGCGTGCCCAGCGCGAACTGATCGGAGATGGCGCCGATCCGCCCCGTGTGAATGTTGATGGACAGCGTGATCGCCGACAAGATCGGCCCGGACCAGTACGACGTCTGCGAGTTGATCGGCACCGGCAAGATGTGGAGGTTGTGGCTCCCGCGGCAGTCGCCGGCGACCATCGGGCACGCCGCCCAGGGCGAGGTGATCTCGCCCGGCGCCGGCCAGTCGCCCTGCGCAAAGGTGAGGAGCACCGGGTCGTCCTTGCCGCCGTACGTGAACCCCTTCTTGGTCTTGATGTTGTGCAGCCGCTCGGCCGAGCACACGTAGCCGAGCTGGTCACGCTCTCCCCGTTCGTTGCGGCTCCAGATCCGCGCGATGACGAAGCGTGACGCGCGGGTGAGCCCCTCGATGTCATAGAGGTCCTCGGGTGCCCGCAGGGTCAACACTTTCTCCTGCAGCCCCTTCGCGAGCTCCTCCATCTTGCCGTCGAGGCCCTTCTGGTCGCGCGGGTGCGCGCCCGCCTCGATCGCCTGCGCCTTGGTGTCGAGGTCGACGATCTCCATGAGATAGCCACGCTTCATCTTCGAGGACGCGATCACCAGGCCGGTGTTGAAGCGCGGCAGGAGGTAGGCGCCCGTGGCGTAGTAGTTGAACGCCATCGGCTCGGTCTTGTCGGCGAACGAGACGAGGACCGTCTGCGAGGGGTTGTCCTTGCGGAGGGGCAGCGGCAACGCCACGGTCGCCGGCCCCGCGCCGCGGAGGTTGCCCGTGAACGCGTCGGCGACCAGGTCTTGGCCGGGCCCGTACAGGCCGAGCTCGGAGGCCTTGCGGGCGCCCTCCTGCAGGGCGTCCCACATGAGCTCGTCCACCACGGGCATATCCACCGACTCCGTCATGATCCCCGTCACGGCGACGTCGTCGCCCGTGTGGGTCACGACGAGCGACGTGAAGATCGGCGCGCCGTTGAAGGCGTTGTTCTCCAGGACGAACTTGGCGATGACCGACTTCACCTCTTCGGCCGCGACCACGTGGCCTCCGACGCCCCCGACGTCGGCCTTCGTCGCTTTGATGTAACGCTGGACCAGCGCCGGGTTCTTGGCGAAGACGTACGCCTTGTGGGAGAAGATGTTCGGCGTGTTGGTGACGGGAATCTTCTCCGCCGACGTGATCGGGAGCCCCTCGAGCTCGTTCCGCGACTCGTGGTACTCCGTCAGCTTGACGTGGCCGTTCGGGGAACCGTAGCGCCTGGAGCCCATGCTCGCCTCCTTGCCGGACCGGGGTGATGACGTGACCGAGGATAACGAGGTACACTGATGGCGTCAAGCAAGAACTTCAAGACTATGAAATTAATTTCTCAGGTCCCCCGGGAGCGCCGGCTGATGGTCCGATGCCTCGAGCTCTACTACCGCCAGGCGCGGTCCCAGAAGGAGATCGCGCGGGCGCTCGGCGTCTCGGCGGCGACGGTCTCGCGCCTGCTCAAGCGCGCCTACGACGACGGCTTCGTCCGCGTCGAGCTCGACTTGCCGCGCGCCGAGGAGCTGGAGGCGGGGCTCACCGAGCGGTTCGGTCTGCGCGACGCGGTGGTCGTCGCGGCGGGCGGACGCGGCGATCTGAAGGAGGAGCTCGGCGCCGCGGCGGCCGTCTACTTCGAGAAAATCGCGTCGAACGGGCTCCGCGTGGGCCTCTCGTGCGGCTTCACGCTCTACCACACGATCCGCCAGTTGCGGGAACGGCGCTTCCGCGACCTCGCCCTCTACCCCCTCTCGGGCGAAAGCACGCTCAAGATGGTGGATCTCTCCCCGAACACGCTCGTCGGGATGATGGCGGCCAAGTACCGGCCGCACGTGAGCGCGTACGCGCTGCCCGTCCACCATCTCCTGTCGCTCCGTGAGATCGAGCGGGAGCGGCGACGGCTCCTGCGCGACCCCGAGATCCGGACGATCTACGAGGCCGCGCAGACGGTGGACGTCGCGCTCGTCGGCATCGGCATGATCGGCGAGCAGACTCCAGGCTTTTGCTCCCTCGCGGAGTCGTACGGCCTGAGCGTCAAGCGGCTGCGCCAGTTCGGCGTCGTCGGCGAGATCAACTACCAGCCGTTCGATGCCGAGGGCCGCATCGTCGACCGCCCCGAGCTGCGCGTGCTCATGCGCCGAGTTCTCTCGGTCGAAGGCACCCGGCTCCAGGCGCTTTCGCGCCGTCCCGACCGCCACGTCGTGGCGATCGCCGGGGGGCGGCCGAAGGTCGACGCCGTCCGAGCCGCCCTCGCCGGGCGATTCATGAACGTGCTGGTGACCGACGAGGACCTGGCCGGGGCCCTCCTGCGCCGCGGGGTATGAGGGCGGCGGGTCAGGAGCCGGCGCGCGGGATCGACGTCTCCTCGAACGCGCCCAGCCTCCGGAACTTCTCGTAGCGCTCCGCGACGAGCGTGTCCGCGGGCTTCGGCGTGAGGTCGGCCAGGTGGTCGCGGAGCGCGGCGCGCAGGGATTCCGCCGCCCCGTCCCAGTCGCGGTGAGCGCCCCCGAGCGGCTCGGGGACGATCGCGTCGATGACGCCGAGGCGCAGGAGGTCGGGCGCCGTGATCCGCATCGACTCCGCCGCCTCCGGCGCCTTCGCGGCATCGCCCCAGAGGATCGCCGCGCAACCCTCCGGCGAGATCACCGAGTAGATCGCGTACTCGAGCATGAGGACGCGGTTGCCCATCCCGATCGCGAGCGCGCCGCCGCTTCCCCCCTCACCCGTGACGACGGCGACGATCGGCGTGCGGAGCCCGGCCATCTCGCGCAGGTTTCGCGCGATCGCCTCCGCCTGGCCGCGCTCCTCGGCCCCGATGCCGGGGTAGGCGCCGGGCGTGTCGATCAAGGTGAGGACCGGCTTGCCGAACTTCTCGGCGAGCCGCAGGAGGCGGAGCGCCTTGCGGTATCCCTCGGGGTGGGGCATGCCGAAGTTCCGCGCGATCTTCTCGCGCGTGTCACGGCCCTTCTGGTGACCGACGACGACGACCCCCTGCCCGTCGAAGCGTGCGAGGCCGCCGACGATCGCGGCGTCGTCGCCGTAGAGCCGGTCGCCGTGGAGCTCGACGAAGTCCTCGAAGAGGAGCCGGATGAAGTCACGCGTGTGGGGGCGCTTGGAGTGGCGGGCGAGCTGCGTTCGCTGCCAGGCCGTCAGACCGGCGTAGGTCTTCCGGCGCGTCCGCTGGAGCTTGTCCTCGAGCTTGGCGATCTCGTCCCGGGTCCGTGACGAGTCGTCTTCGGCCTGGAGCGCCGCAATCCGGTTCTCCAGCTCGAGCAGCGGCGCCTCGAAGTCAAGCGCGTCCGGCATACTCCACCGTGATCGTGCCGGCGCCCAGGAGCGACTCGACCTTCCCGCAGAGCTCCTGGCTCGCGTCGACCGTGATTCCCCGGCAGCGGACCACGACCTCCCGAGACGCGAGAAGGAGGTGCAGGTACAGCGGAACGCGCCCCGGATGCGCGGCGCAGACCTGGCGGAGCGCGGCGAGCGCCGGTCCGGGCGCAGCGCCCGGCGCCAGGCGGACGCGGCACGCGTTCGCCTCGCCCGCGCCGGCGGCGTTGCGGGCGCCGCTCTCGGCGAGGGCCTGCTCCAGCGGCCGGATGTCGTCGGCGAGCACCACCCGCCCCTTCTCCCCGTCGTCCAGCCTGCCCCGGACGAGGAGCGCCTCGCGCGAGTGGAGGCACGCGGCGGCCGCTTTGTAGGGCTCCGGGAACACCGTGACCTCCACCGTCCCGTCCATGTCTTCGAGCGTGAAGAACGCCATGCGGTTGCCGCTCTTGGTCGACGTCTCCTTGAGTGAGACCGCGTGACCGAAGAGGAGGACGCGCGCGCCGTGGCCCTTGGTCGCAAGCTCGGCCGTCGTCGTGACGCCGAGGGATTCGACGACGGACCGGAAGCGGGCGAGCGGATGGCCCGAGACGTAGAAGCCGAGGACCTCCTTTTCGAATGCGAGGCGCTGGTCTGGCTCCCACTCCGGCGCTACCTCGACCGCCTGCGCGCCGGGGGCCGCGCTCGGTGCGGGGAGGAGGTCGAAGAACGAGGCCTGGCCCTCCGCGCGGTCGCGCTGGTTGCGCTGGCCGCTCTCGAGCGCGCCGTCCACGGTGGCGAGCAGATGGGCGCGCGTCAGGCCGAGCGAGTCGAAGGCGCCCGCCTTGATCAGCGGCTCGAGCACGCGGCGGTTCACGAGCCGGAGGTCGACGCGGGCGCAGAAGTCCTCGAGCGAGGCAAAGACGCCCCCCGCGGCGCGGGCCTGGAGGATGGACTCCATCGCCGCCTCACCCACGTTCCTGATCGCCGCCAGGCCGAAGCGGACGGTGTCGCCCGCGACGCTGAACCGCACCGCCGAGACGTTCACGTCGGGCGGGTCGACGCCGATCCCCATCGCGCGACACTCCTCGATGTATTTCACGATCTTGTCCGTGTCGCCCATCTCGGAGGTGAGCAGCGCCGCCATGAACTCCACGGGGTAGTTCGCCTTGAAGTACGCCGTCTGGTAGGCGACGAGCGCGTACGCCGCGGCATGCGAGTTATGGACGGCGATCCCATTGGCGAGAAAGCTCTTCGCTCGGGGCACTTCGAAGTCGTAGGTCGGCTCAACGCCCTCGAGAACAAACCGCTTCGGCCGTGACCAGCCCATCGACTGGTCGACGAGTGTGTGGAGTGCGGGAGCGTCGAGGCGCTCCGCAAGCCAAGCCAGGGTTTCGCGTCGAATGCCTCTCTTCCGGCGGTCGTTGAACAGCAGCCCGTAGGCGATTCCGAGCTCGCGACATCCGCCTTTCAGGGTCGGATACCGCTTTCGAATGGCCTCACGAAGCGGATCACGGTAGAGCGCGGCCGGGATCACGTCCACGGTTCCCCGCGCCAACAGCGTCTTCGTCCCCGCGTACGATGCGACGAGTTGATCCAGCGCACGGCGCTTGAAGCCGACAAGGTGCGCGCCCACCAGCTCGCGGAATCGGGCAAACGTCGCGCGACCTCCGAGGAGGTTCACCGTGTAGCCTATCCGCTGCCCGCCACGATAAGCGAACGTCTTCCGGTGAACGGTTGACGAGATACCGAGCTTGAGGAGCAACCGCCGGACGTCGTGCGCGAGGCCTTCGGAGGACGTCGCGTAGAAGATGGATCGGCTCTTGGGGTGGACGCAGCCGTCCCCCTGAACGAGCTTCGCGACGAGCACAGCGACGGCGCCACGATTCCAGCGATCCACGAGCGACGGAACACGCTTGACCGTCGCGGTCTTGCCTTGAAGCCCGCACGCTTCGAAGAGGAACGTGACCGCCTCCGAAGGACGTGCTCGATCCATACGGACGGGCCGGACCGAAGACGCCTTGCCCTTCGGGCGATGCTCGACTGTCGGCCGAGTGTTTGAGAACTTCGCGACCACACTGCGCATGTCCTCGATTTCGTCCGCGACGGTCGAGTAGAGGTAGAAGTGACTCTCGTAGCCGAGGCCGCCTTCCGCGAGGGCGTATCCGAGGAGCGCGGACAGGTGCTCGGGAACCACCTCACGTCCGCACGGGAGCTCGCGCGCCACGGCAACGAAATCGTCACGGGTGAGATCCCCCGCGTTCACCCACCCGCGGTGCGTGAAGATCGGATGGTCGGGCGTGCAGCGGACGGAGGTCCCATTGGCGAGCTCGAGTCGGCCGACCCGACGCAGGCCGCTCGGGCGGACGCCGAGGGCCTCGAACGGACCGTCCTTCGTGAGCACCACGTCACCGTCGGCGATCTCGGTGATGCGCTTGCAGGAGCCGTCGGCCATCTCGATCCGAGCGTCGCCGGTGACGCATTTGTTGAACCCGTACCCCGCGAACTTCTCCATCAGCTCCCACACGCGGTCGGCCTTCGTCTTCGAGATCGAGCGCTCGGCACAGCCGGCGATGAACTTCTCGCGCTGCTTCGCCATGAGCTCGCGGTCTTTCTTGCCCATGGCGCGGCGGAGCGTGTCCGCCTCGCCCATGGTGAAGCCCGCCATCTCGGAGGCGATCTGCATGATCTGTTCCTGGTACACCATGATGCCGTACGTCTCGCGCGTCAGCGTCTCCATCGCCGGATGCTCGTACGTGATCTTCGCGCGGCCGTGGCGGCGCTCGATGAAGTCGGGGATCAGCTCCATCGGCCCGGGCCGGTAGAGCGAGACCATCGCGATCACGTCCGCGAGCCGCTCGGGCCGGAGCCCACGGAGCGCCTCGCGCATGCCCGCGGACTCCAGCTGAAAGACGCCGAACGTCCTCGCCTCGCTCAGGAGCGCGTACGTCTTCGAGTCGTCGACCGGGAGGGTGTCGAGGTCGATCTCGATCCCCCGCGACTCCTTGATGAGGGCGACGGTGTTGGCGAGGACCGTGAGCGTGCGGAGCCCGAGGAAGTCCATCTTGAGCAGTCCGAGCTTCTCGATCGGCCCCATCGCGTAGCCGGTGATCAGCTCCGGCCGCTTGGGATCCTTGTAGAGCGGGATGTGCGCGTCGAGCGGCTCGTCGGAGATGACGACGGCCGAGGCGTGGACGGAGGCGTGGCGGGTGCAGCCTTCCAGCGTGCGCGCGATCTCCCAGAGCTCCCGGACGTGCGGCTGGCTCTTCACGGCCTCGGCGAGCGGCAGCGCGCGCTGGTAGGCGTCGTCGAGCGTGATGTTCAGGGGGAAGTTCGGAACGAGCTTGGCGATCCGGTCCACGTCGGCGTAGGGCATGCCGAGCACGCGCCCCACGTCACGGATCGCGGCCTTCGCGCCGAGCGTGCCGAAGGTGATGATGTGGGCGACCCGGTCGCGCCCGTATTTTTCCGCCACGTAGCGGATCACCTCGTCGCGACGGTCGTCCGCAAAATCGATGTCCATGTCGGGCATCGAGATCCGCTCGGGATTCAGGAAGCGCTCGAAGAGGAGGCCGTACCGGATCGGGTCGATGTTCGTGATCCCGAGGCAGTACGCCGTGAGCGAGCCGGCCGAGGAGCCGCGCCCGGGCCCCACGGCGATCCCCTGCTGGCGCGCGTAGCGGATGAAGTCCCAGACGACCAGGAAGTAACCGGCGAACCCCATCTTCTCGATGACCGCCAGCTCGTGGTTGAGGCGCGCCTCGATCGCGTCGCCCGGGCCGGCGCCGTAGCGGCGCCGGAGCCCCGCGGTCGCGAGCTCGCGCAGGTAGCTGTCGAGGGTGTGCCCGTCGGGGACCACGTAGCGCGGCAGGTGGAAGGTCCCGAAGTCGAGCGTGAGGTTGCAGCGCTCCGCGACGGCCAGCGTGTTGCGGCACGCCTCCGGCAGCTCGGCGAAGACGCGCGCCATCTCCTCCGCCGACTTCATGTAGAACTCCTGGGTCGAGAAGCGAAAACGGTTCGCGTCGCTGAGCGTCGTGCCGGTCTGGATGCAGAGGAGCGCCTCGTGCGCGCGTGCGTCGCCGGCCTCGAGGTAGTGCGAGTCGTTGGTGGCGACGATCGGCGCGCCGATCGCCTTGGCGATCGCCAGAGTGTCGGCGGTCACCCCCCGTTGCGGCTCGAGGCCGTGGGACTGGACTTCCATGAAATAGTAGTCGCGGCCGAAGACCTCCTGGTACCAGCCCGCGATCTGCGTGGCCTTCCCGATCTCCGCCTGGCTGAGGAGACGCGACACCTCGGAGTTGAGGCACCCCGACAGGACGACGAGCCCGTCGGCGTGCTCGGCGAGGAGCTCCCGGTCCACCCGGGGCTTGTAGTAGAACCCCTCGAAATAGGCCCTCGAGACCAGCTTGATGAGATTCGCGTAGCCGGTGCGATTTCGCACCAGGACCGTCAGGTGGTTCGCGCCCTCGTAGCCGCCGTCCTGCGAGCCGCGGTCCTTGCGGCTCCCCGGCGCGACGTAGAGCTCGCACCCGAGAATCGGCTTGACGCCGGTCTTCTGCGCCGCGAGGTAGAAGTCGATCGCCCCGAACAGGTTGCCGTGGTCCGTCAGGGCGATCGCTGGGAATCGCAGGTCCTTCGCCTTCTGGACGAGCTTCTCGAGTCGCGCGGCGCCGTCCAGGAGGCTGTACTCGGAGTGGACGTGGAGGTGGACGAAGTCGCTGTGCTGCACCGCGGAGCCGCTCACTCCCACTCGATGGTGGACGGGGGTTTCGAGGAGATGTCGAAGACCACCCGATTCACGCCCTTCACCTCGTTGATGATGCGGTTACTGATGCGCCCGAGCAGCTCGTAGGGCAGGCGTGCCCAGTCGGCCGTCATCGCGTCCTGGCTCATGACCGCGCGGAGCGCGATCACGTGCGCGTACGTGCGGAAGTCGCCCATCACGCCGACCGTCTTGATCGGCAGGAGCACCGCGAAGGCCTGCCACACCTCGCGCTCGAAACCCGCCGCGCGCACCTCGTCCTGGACGATCGCGTCGGCGTCGCGGAGGATCTCGAGACGCTCGGGCGTGACCTCGCCGAGCACGCGGATCGCGAGCCCGGGCCCCGGGAAGGGCTGGCGCCAGACGATCTCCGGGGGGAGCCCGAGGAGCTCGCCGAGACGCCGGACCTCGTCCTTGAACAGCTCTCGCAGGGGTTCGATCAGCTTGAACGGCATCGTGAGCGGGAGCCCGCCGACATTGTGGTGGGTCTTGATCGTCGCCGACGGCCCGCGGGAGGACACCGACTCGATCACGTCGGGATAGAGGGTGCCCTGGGCGAGCCACGGGATCTCACCCTGCTTCCGTGCCGTTTCCTCGAACACGTCGATAAACTCGGCGCCGATCCGCTTGCGCTTGAGCTCTGGATCGGTGACACCTCGAAGAACATCGAGAAATCGCGCTGATGCATCGATGCGGATCAGAGGAATCTTGAAGGCATCGCGGAAGGTGCGGTCGACCGAGGGAGCCTCTCCCTTCCTGAGTAGCCCGTTGTCCACGAACACGCACGTGAGCTGGTCGCCGACGGCGCGATGGACGAGGACGGCGACCACCGACGAGTCCACCCCGCCCGAGAGCGCGCACAGGACGCGCTGGCGGCCGACCTGCTCCCGGATTTCCTCGACCGTCGTGTCGATGAACCCCGCCATGGACCACGTGCGGCCGACGCCGCAGATGTCGAGGAAGTTGTCGAAGATCTTCCGCCCCTGCGGTGTGTGGACGACCTCCGGGTGGAACTGGACCGCGTAGAGGTTGCGCTCTTCGTCGGCCATCGCGGCGACCGGGCAGTTCGGGGTTGCGCCGAGGGCCGTGAATCCCTTGGGCGGACGGAGAACGGTGTCGCCGTGACTCATCCAGACGGCGACGCGGCCGTCCGCGTCGGGCTCGACGCCCCGGAGGAGCCGGCTCGAGCCGCGGAGCTCGACGTCTGCCTTGCCGTATTCGCGGCGCTCCGCAGGCACGACGTGGCCGCCCAGCAGATACCCCATCGCCTGCATGCCGTAGCAGATCCCGAGGAGTGGGATGCCGGCGTCGAAGAGCGCCTTCGGCGGCAGGGGCGCGCCATCCTCGTAGACGCTCGACGGCCCGCCGGAGAGGATGATGCCCTTGTAGCCGCCTGCCAGGATCGATTCGATCGGGTGGGTACAGGAGAAGATCTCCGAGTAGACCGACATCTCGCGGACCCGCCGCGCGATCAGCTGGGTGTACTGACCGCCGAAGTCCAGGACCGCGATCTTGTCGGCGGAGATCACGGCGGGCGCCCCGCTACCGCGGGCGCCCCAGCTTCTGAGCCTGCTGGAAAACCTTGCCTTCGGTCTTGATCGTCGGCGCGATGATCAGCTCGGTCTGCTGGAGCTCACGGATCGTCCCTGCGCCAACCGAGCCCATACAGGTCCTGATCGCGCCGACCAGGTTGAGCGTGCCGTCCTCGGTGAACGCCGGTCCGAAGAGGATCTGCTCGAGGGCGCCCGCCACGCCCACCCGGATCCGCGTCCCGCGCGGCAGGTTGGCGTGCGGTGTCGCCATGCCCCAATGGTACCCGCGGCCCGGCGCCTCGGTGGCGCGAGCGAACGCCGAGCCGATCATGACCGCATCGGCCCCGGCGGCGAGCGCCTTGCATACGTCGCCGCCCGTCGTCATGCCGCCGTCGGTGACGATCGGGACGTACCGTCCCTTCTGCTTGTAGTGGTAGTCGCGCGCCGCGGCGGCGTCGGCCGTCGCGGTCACCTGCGGCACGCCGAGCCCGAGGACTTCGCGACTCGTACACGCAGCGCCCGGGCCCACGCCGATCAGGAGCGCATCGGCGCCGCAGTCGATCAGCTCGAGGCACGCTTCGTAGGTGACGACGTTCCCGATGATAAGCGGGATCGCGAGCTGCTTCTTCAGCTTGCGGAAATCGACCGGGGTGTACTCGGTGGCGATGTGGCGAGCCGTCGTGACGGTGGACTGGACGACGAAGATGTCCGCGCCCGCCTCCTGCGCGATCTGGGCGAAGCGCTCGGCGCGCTGGGGGATCGACGACACGACGGCGGGCCCGCCGCCCTTCTTGATCTCCCGGATCCGGCGGTGAATCAGCTCCTCCTTGATGGGCTCGCCGTAGATCGACTGGATGATCTTGGTCGCCTCTTCCTGGCTCGCCGACACGATGCGGTCGAGGACGTCCTCGGGGTTCGCGTACCGCGAGAAGATGCCTTCGAGGTTGAGCACGGCGAGCCCGCCGAGTCGACCCATCTCGATCGCGAGGGTGGGGCCGACGACACCGTCCATCGCGGCCGCGATGATCGGTAGCTCGAAACGGTGGCCGCAGAGCTCCCATGAGATGTCCACTTCGTTCGGGTTGAGCGTCACGGTGCCCGGAACGAGTGCGATGTCATCGAACCCGTACGCGACCCTCGCCTTCCGCCCGCGCCCGACCCACATCCCCATCGGCTCTCCTCCCCCTCAGCCCGCCACCGGTTCCCTGGACCCGATCCCTGTATATAGGGATCGGCGCCACCCCGTCACACTATATTTCGTGTGAGTATACCCGCCGGGGTCGGCGCGTGTCAACGCTCGGACTCCGCCGGGTGCGCCTCTTCGTAGAGAATCCGCAGCCCGACGAGCCGGAGGTCGTCGTCCACGCGCTCGACCGAGCGCGCGACGCCCGCGATGAGCGAGGCGAGCCCGCCGGTGCCGATCACCTGCGCGCTGCCGCCCATCTCCGCCCGCATTCGATCAACGAGGCCGTCGACGAGCCCGGCGAAGCCGTAGATCGCGCCCGACTGGATGTTGGTCGTCGTGTCGCGGCCGATCGCCTCCTTGGGCCGGACGAGCTCGACCCGGGACAGGCGGGCCGCGCGGTTCACGAGCGCGTCCACCGCGGTTCCGAGGCCCGGCGCGATCGCGCCGCCGATGAACTCGCCCCGTGCGTTCACGCAGTTGAACGTCGTGGCCGTGCCGAAGTTGACCACGATCAGCGGCGGACCATACAGAACCGTCGCGGCGAAGGCGTCCACGTAGCGGTCGGCGCCGACCTCGCGCGGCGCGTCCACGCTGAGCGGCATCCGCGTGTTCACGCCCGGCTCGACGACGAACGGGACCTGGCCGAAGTACTTTTCGCACATCCACTCGAGCGTCTGCTGAACAGGCGGCACGACGTTCGAGATCGCGACGCCGTGGATATCTGCGGCGGAGATCGCGCGCGCCCGCAGGAGCGTCTCGATGAACACGCCGTACTCGTCGGCGCTCTGCTCGCGACGGCTCGTGAGGACCCAGGAGACGAGGAGTCGATCGCGGTCGAACACGCCGATCTTCGTATTGGTGTTGCCGACGTCAGCGACGAGGAGCATGGGTCGCCCCGGTGACCGCATCGACCGTGACGCGGCGTCCGATCGTGTCGCTCCGCGCGAGCCAGCGCTCCCGCACCTGCCCGAATCCCTGCGACTCGAGCCGCCAGCGCCACGCGTCGAACTCCTGGAGCAAGGCCTCGAGCATCGCGTCGCGGTCGGGCGCCCGCCCCGTCTCGATCACGACGGACGTGGCGAGGTCGGCGAGATCCGCCGGGAAGGTCCGCTGGGTGAGGTTCAATCCCACGCCGACGATTAGTGTAACGGGTGCCGCGAGGCCGGCGTCGACCGCAGGTGGCCTGAGAGAGGCACGACGTGGCTCCGACACGCCCGCACCACCGTCGGCGGCAAGATCACGGTGTGGCTCCGACACGCCCGCACGACCGTCGGCGCCGATTCGCGACTCCACCAGGATCCCCGCGAGCTTGCGGCCATGCGCGAGGACGTCGTTGGGCCACTTCAACCGCGCCTCGATGCCGGTCGCACGGCGGAGCGCCTCGGCGACCGCCACGCCCGTCGCGATCGAGAACGTACCCAGGAGTGAGGGCGGCACCCGCGGCCGGACCAGGATCGAGGCCAGCAGGCTCGTTCCCGGGGCGTCGGTCCACGTCCGGCCCCGCCGGCCCCGCCCCGCCGACTGATGGTCCGCGACGACGACCGTTCCGTCCACGGCACCCTCGGCGGCCAGATCGAAGGCGGTGGTCTGCGTCGACTCGACGACGGCGAAACGGACGATCGGCGCCGGCCTAGCGGTCATCGACCCAGCCCAGGCTCGCGGTCAGCTTTGCCAGGCGTGCCTCCTCCGCGGCGAGCCGCTCGCGCTCGCGCTCGACGATCTGGGCCGGGGCGCGCTCGACAAACTCCGGCCGCGCGAGCTTCGCCTTGAGGAACTCGACGCTCTCCGTGACCCGCGTGATCTCCTTCTGGAGCCGCGCGCGCTCCGCGGCGAAATCCACGACGCCGGCGAGCTCGACGTAGACCTCCGACCCCGCCACGACGGCGAGCGCCGAGGCCCGCGGCCGGCTTGCGCGCGGATCGATCCGGAGCCTGACGCGAGCCAGGGTGTCGATCAGCGGAGCGGTCGCGGCGAAGAGCGCCTCGGTGCCTCGCGCCGGACGCAGCGTGACCGTGAGGGTCGTGCCGGGGCCGATCCGCATCTCGCCGCGGATGTTGCGGACCGCGGTCACGACGTCCATGACGGCGCTCATCTCGCGCTCCGCGGTGGGGTCGTGCTGCTTCCGCCCGGCCTTCGGATACGGCGCGACCATGATCGATTCGCCCTTGTGGGGCAGCCGCTGCCAGATCTCCTCCGTGATGAACGGCATAAACGGGTGCAGCAGGCGCAGGGTCGCCTCGAGCGTCTCGGCGAGGGTCCGCTGAGTCTGCAGGCGCTCGGCGGGCTCGGCGGCGCGATAGAGCGAGAGCTTTGCGATCTCGAGATACCAGTCGCAGTATTCGTGCCACACGAAGCGGTACACGGCCGACGCTCCATCGTTGAACCGGTAACGCCGGAGGGCCGTGCGCACCGCGCCGATCGTGGCGGCGAGCCGGCTCTGGATCCAGCGGTCGGCGAGCGCCGGCTCGAGCTTCCGGGCCTTCGCCGCGTCGTAACCGTCGAGGTTCGACAGCACCAGGCGCGCCGCGTTCCAGAGCTTGTTGGCGAAGTTCCTATACCCCTCGATCCGCTCGTCGCTGATCCGGATGTCACGGCCGAGCCCCGCGAGCGCCACCAGCGTGAACCGGAAGGCGTCGGTGCCATACTTCTCCATCACCTCGAGCGGGTCGGCGACGTTGCCCTTCGACTTCGACATCTTCTGGCCTTCGGCGTCGCGGACGAGGGCGTGGATATAGACATCGTGGAAGGGTACCGCCCGCATGAAATGGATGCCGAGCATCACCATCCGGGCGACCCAGAAAAAGAGGATGTCGAAGCCCGTGACGAGCACCGAGGTCGGGTAATACGCGCGCAGCTCCGGCGTGGCGTCCGGCCATCCCAGGGTCGAGAACGGCCAGAGGCCCGACGAGAACCACGTGTCGAGCACGTCGGGATCCTGGCGCACGGGGCCCCCGCAGCTCGGGCACGTCGCGAGGTCCGTCCGCGAGACGTGGACGGCCTCGCAGCGGTCGCAGTACCAGGCGGGGATCCGGTGGCCCCACCAGAGCTGGCGCGAGATGCACCAGGGGCGGATGTTCTCCATCCAGTAGTAGTAGGTCTTCGTCCAGTTCCTCGGCACGATCTTGATCCGGCCCTCGCGCACCACCTTGATCCCGGGCCCAGCCAGCGGCTTCGTGCGGACCCACCACTGCTTGGACACCAGCGGCTCGACGACGGTCTTGCACCGGTAGCAGACGCCCACGGTGTGACGATAGGGCTCGATCCGCTCGATCAGCCCCAGCGCTTTCAGGTCCTCGACGATGCGTTTCCGACACTCGAAGCGATCGAGCCCGGCATACCGGCCGGCGGCCGCTGTCATCCTGCCGTCGAACCCGATGACCGTGCGGATCGGCAGGCCGTGGCGCTTTCCGATCTCGAAGTCGACGGGATCGTGGCCGGGGGTGACCTTGATGACTCCGGTGCCGAACTTCGGATCGACGGCCTCGTCGGCGACGACCCGCACCGAGACCGTCCCGTCGACCGACGGCACCTCGAGCGTCTTGCCGACGTACTGGGCGTACCGCCTGTCCTTGGGATGCACGGCCAGACCCGTGTCGCCGAGCTTCGTCTCCGGGCGCACCGTGCCGAGCGTCAACGGCCCGTACTTGATATAGACGAACTCGGCGTCGCGCTCCTCCCGCTCCACCTCCAGGTCGGAGAGCACGGTCTGGCACCGCGGGCACCAGTTGACGATGTAGTCGTCGCGGTAGATCAGGCCCTCCTCCCACAGGCGGACGAACGCCTCGCGCACGGCCCGTGACAGGCCCGAGTCCATCGTGAAGCGTTCGCGCGACCAGTCGCACGAGGCACCGAGGCGCTTGAGCTGGCGGATGATCGTGCCGCCCGTCTCCTCCTTCCAGCGCCAGGCGCGTTCGAGGAACGCCTCACGGCCGATGTCCTGCCGTGTCTTTCCCTCGGCGGCGAGCTGGCGATCGAGGATGACGTGGACGGCGATCGACGCGTGGTCCGTCCCCGGCAGCCACAGCGTGTTGAACCCGTCCATCCGCTTCATCCGGACGAGCACGTCCTGCAGGGTGTTGTTCAGGGCGTGGCCCCAGTGCAGCGCTGCCGTCACGTTGGGCGGCGGGATGACGACGGAGAACGTCTTGCCGCCTGCGGCCGGATCGCCGCGGAAGTAGCCGCGCTCCTCCCAGAGGGGGTACCAGCGTTTCTCGGCGTCGGCTGGCTCGTAGCGGTCGGGGATGGGCGCGTCGGGCTGGCTCACGGCTCTACCTGCATCGCGCGGCTCAAGCGCCAGCCGTCGGCCGCGCGGCGGAACACGAGCTCCCACGGCGTGCGCTCCTCCGACGCCGCGACGGACACCGTGCGCGGGATCGGGCCGTCCGCCGGGGCGTCGCACGCCGGCTCCGCGCGGAGCGTTGCGGGCAGGCGGCGCCTGAGCCCCGGGTCGGGCACGAGCGCCGCCAGCGTCGCCGCATCGCCGTTGCCGAGTGCCTCGAGGAGGCGCGCGACGGTGGCGCGCAGCTCACGGTGCCAGGCCCGATGGTACGTTCGGCCCGCGCGCGTGAAGACGCCCGTCTCGGGAACCAGCCGGAAGAGGTCTTCGGCCTCCGTCTGCACTTCGCACCCGGGCGTCCACCCCGGGTAGCGCAGCTCATAGCGCACGCGGATCTCCGTCGGGCGGACCGAGTAGGACCGTGCGGAGAGCCCGTCGGGAAAGAGCTCCGCCGTGGACCACACGACGCTGACCGAGTCGCCCACCTGGCGGGCGAGTTCCAGGCGGAGCGCGCGCGCGCCCCGCCCGGTCGGCGCGCCCTCCCACGCCGTGACGAACTGCGGCGCGCCACCCGGTGCGGGGGTCGCGGGATAGACGACGGGTTGGCCCTCGCGGTGAATCGTCGCGAGCAGCGCGGCCTCACCGCGCAGGCGCCCGTACACGCGGACCGTGCTCACGCCCGGCGCGTCGGCAAGCTGGAAGGCGCCCACGACCAGACGATCGACGCCCACGACGCCGAGCATGGCGCCGCCCCACGCGTCGCCGAACGCGTCGAGGCGATCCTGCAGAAACCCCGGCGACGCGAACGGCCCACCGCTCGCGAGGCTCTCCACGATCTCCTCGTCGAGCAGCGCATACATCTCGCGATAGGCGTCGGCCGTCGGCTCGGCGCCCGTCTCGGCGCGGGACTGCCGGGTGAGCGCGAGCTCGCGGAACCGGTCGAGTCGGTCGGGCACGCCCGACGCGCCGAGCGCCGCGTCGCCGACGCCGGCGAGCAGCAGCAGAATCCGCACGGCCATCAGGAGGTGTTCCGAGGGCCGGTACACGCCGCTATGGTACAACAGAGCCGTGAGGTTGCTCGTCCTGGATCGGTACATCGTGCGCGAGCTCATCCCACCGTTCGTGCTCGGTGGCGCGCTCTTCACGTTCTTCCTCCTCATCGACCGGATCTATCACCTGACCGACCTGGTCGTCACGAAGGGTGTGCCGTTCTACCTCGTCGTTCAGCTCCTCGTCTACATGCTTCCCTCCTTCCTCGCCCACACTCTGCCCATGGCGCTGCTGGTCGCGATCCTCCTTGCGGGCGGCCGCCTGGCCGGCGACCTCGAGGTCATCGCGCTCAAGGCGGCGGGTGTGAGCGCGCTCCGTCTCTTTCGGCCCGTGCTGACGGTCGCTCTGGCGATCACCGCCGTCACGGCGGTGTTCACGCTCGTCGCGAACCCGCTCGCCAATCGCGAGTTCCAGCGCCAGCTGTTCAGAATCCTGGAAGCCAGCGCGGCGAGCGGTCTGGCCGAGCGCGTCTTCAACAGCACCTTCGGGGACGTCATCATCTACGTCGAGGATGTGAGCGCTTCGCAGGTCGCCCTGCGCGGGCTCCTCGTCTCCGACGAGCGCGATCCGAAGCTTTCTCGCATCATCACCGCGCGCGAAGGACGGCTCTTGGCCGACGAGGTCAACCGGCGGCTCACGCTGCGCCTGCTGAACGGCGCCGTGAGCGAGGCCGACGTGATGCCGGCGGACCCGCCCCAGGGCCTGTCGCCCGACCCGGCCTCGGGGGGCGCGGCGAGCGCGGCCCGGTACCGCTACACCCTCTTCGGTATCTACGACCTGAGCCTCTCGGTCGACTCGCCGCTCAAAGGCGCCCCGCGCGTCGAGAAGCCGGAGAAGGACCTCACGCTCGGCGAGCTCACGGCGCGGATGGCCGAGCTCAGGGGCGACCTCCACGGGGGAGCGCCCTACGCGATCGAGCTCCACAAGCGCTTCGCGCTCCCGCTCGCGGCGCTGGCGTTCGCGCTCGTCGGCTTTCCGCTCGCTATCCGTTCGCATCGCGGCGGCCGATCCATCGCCCTGGGGGGAAGCCTCGCGATCCTTCTCACCTACTACTTCGTCATGACCTCGCTCGAGGGCGCCGCCCTCCGGCTGCAGATCCCCGCGGGAATCGCCATCTGGACGCCGAACGTGCTCTTCACGATCGTCGGGATGGTCCTTCTCGTGGCGACGACGCGCGAGTGGCGGCTGCCCCCGCTGCCGCTCCTCTGGCGGGGGATCGACACGCTCGCCGCCCTGACGCCGAGCCGCCAGGCCCGCCGCGGCCAGCTCCATCCGTCGCATCCGACGCACGACTCGACGCACATCATCGACCGCTACCTCGTCCGCGAATATCTGACCTTCATGGGAGTCGGCCTCGCCGTGGCGGCCGCCCTCTTCATGGTCATCGACCTCCTGCAGACGCTGGACCGGTATCTGAGGCTCAAGCCGCCGCTCCTCTACATCGTCGAGCACTTCGCCTACCGCCTGCCCGCGGCGCTCCACGACGGGCTCCCCGTGATCGTGCTCGTCGCGACGATCTTCCTCTACCTGACCCTCGTCCGGAACCACGAGCTGACCGCCCTGAAGGCGGCGGGTGTGAGTCTCTATCGCGTGAGCCTCCCGATCGTGGGCCTCGGGATCGCCGTGGCGATCGGCGCGGGGCTCTTCCAGGAGCTGGTCCTGCCCGGACTCAACGAGCGCGGCGAAGAGGTGGACCGCGTGAAGATCCGTGGCCAGGCGCCCCGGCATCTGCAGTCTCGGCTGCGCCTGTGGATGCGCAGCTCGGACAGCCGCTTCTATCGGGTGGCGCTCCTGCACCCGGGGACGAACGACATGTACGGCGTCTCGATTCTCGAGGTGGACCGCGAGTTCCGCCTCGTCAACCGCCTCGACGCGCGGCGCGCCCACTGGACGACCACGGGCTGGGAGCTCAGCGAGGGCGCGTTCCGCGAGATCGGCCCCGACGGACGGGTGCAGACGGTGCCGTTCGTGTGGACCGCGCTCGATATCAAGGAGGAGATGGAAGACTTCATCCGGATCCAGAAGCCGGTGACGTCGATGAGCTATCGCGAGCTCAAGGACTACGTGACCCGGCTCGAGGCGGCGGGCTTCCAGGTTCGGAAGTATCTCGTCGAGCTGTACTCGAAGATGTCGCTCCCGCTCGTGAACCTCGTCATGGTTCTCGTCGCGATCCCGTTCGCGCTCCAGTCGCCGCGCGCCGGCCGGCTCTTCGGCATCGGTCTCGCGATCGCGATCATGGCGGGGTACCTCGTCGTCCATTACGTCGCGCTCGCGTTCGCGCGCGCCGACCTCCTCC
>MNCR01000005.1 GCA_001914535.1 Candidatus Rokubacteria bacterium 13_2_20CM_69_15_1 | reverse complement strand
GCCCGGTCTACGACACCCCGTCGAAGCGGATGTATGGCCCGCCCCAGGGGCTCGACAAGCTCGCGCGAGTCGCGGCGGCCGTCCGCATCCCGGTCGTCGCGATCGGTGGCCTCACGCCGGAGCGCGTTCGTGAGGTGCGGCGGGCCGGGGCGCGCGGCGTCGCCGTCGTCTCGTCCATTCTCGCCGCGGACTCTCCGGCCGACGCGACCCGGCGGTTCCTCGAGGCGCTCGCGGCCGCGTGAAGATCGTCGTCGTGGGCGGCGGGATCATCGGCTGCGCGACGGCGTACGAGCTGGCCCGGGCCGGCTGCGCCGTCACGCTCATCGAGCGGGCCACGCCGGGGGCCGAGGCCTCGGGCGCCGCGGCGGGAATGCTCGCGCCCTTGGGCGACTCTGCGCCGTCGCCCTTCGAGGAGCTGGCGATCGCGAGCTGGCGCCTCTACCCGAAGGTCGCGGCGGAGCTCCGCGAGCAGACCGGGATCGACGTCGAGCACGTCACCCGCGGCACCGTCTACCCGCTCTTCACGATCGAAGACGTCCGCCTCGCCGAGACTCGCGCCGCGCGCCACCTGGGAAAGGAGTTCGGGATCGAGGCGTGGGACACGGCCGAGGTGCGCGACCACGAGCCGGCGCTCGCCCCGAACGTGCGCGGCGCGATGTTCGTGCGCGGCGATCACTGGGTCAACAACCAGCGCCTCGTCATCGCCTACGCCCAGGCCGCGGTCGCGGCCGGCGTGACGCTCCGCGCCGGCCTGTCGGTTTCGCGCGTCGTCGTCGAGAGCGGCCGCGCGCGGGGCGTGGTCGCCGACGGCGAGCGGGTGGACGGCGACGTCGTGCTGCTCGCGACGGGGGCGTGGACGGGCCAGCTCGTGGCGTCGTTCGGCGGGCGGCTGCCCATCGAGCCCAAGCGCGGCCAGATGCTCTCGCTTGCCCACGTGCCGCCCGTCCTGCGCCACTGCGTGCACGCGGAGGAGGTCTACCTGGTCCCGCGCCCCTCGGGCGAGCTCCTCGTCGGCGCGACGGTCGAACGCGTCGGCTTCCAGGGCGCGGTCACGGCCAGGGCGATCGCCGGGCTCCTCGCGGCGGCGATCGAGCTCGTGCCCGCGCTCGGCGACCTCGCCATCAGCCGCACCTGGTACGGCTTCCGCCCGTGGGCGCCCGATAGCCTGCCGGTGCTCGGGCCGTGGCCCGGCGTCGACGGGCTCTGGGTCGCGACCGCCCACTTCAGAAACGGCATCCTGCTGGCGCCGATCACCGCCCAGCTCATGACGACGTGGATCATGACCGGCAAGCCTGGCATGGACGTGCGCGACTTCCGACCCGACCGGTTCGTGAACGCGCGCTGAGGGCCCGTGCTGACGGGAAGAGTCAAGATGGCTAACATAGCCATATGAAAAAGGCCAGGATTGCCGAGCTGAAAAACAACCTCTCCCGCTACCTCGAGCACGTTCGGAGCGGGAGCTCGGTGCTCGTGCTGGACCGAGATCGTCCTGTTGCCCAGCTCGTGCCGCTCACGCACACCGCCTCCGGGACCGGCGAAGGGCGTGAGCGTCTCGCGCGCCTCGAGCGACGCGGCCTTGTCCGCCGCGGCAGCGGGGGCAAGCCCGAGTGGCTGGCCCGACACCGGCCCGCGCGGCTTCGGGGCAGTGTCCTGCGCGACCTGCTGCAAGAGCGAGCGGGCGGCTGGTGAGGTTTTGGGACACGTCGGCACTCGTTCCCCTGTTCGTCGCTGAACGGCAGTCCCGGGCTGTGGCGCGCCGGCTCAACGACGATCCGGACGTTGTCGTCTGGACGCTCACGCGAGTCGAGCTGCTCTCCGCGCTCGCGCGTCGACATCGCGCAGAGCCCGGGGCGGCGCGACGGGTGGATCTCGTCCGCCGTCGCGCGGAGCGCATCGTCGAGACCCACCCGCTGCGAGCGGCCGCCGCGCTTCGGATTGGCGGAGCGGTCGTGGCGGCCGAAGACAATCCCGACAGCCTGGAGTTCGTCACGTTCGACCTGGCCCAGGCGGCGGCGGCCGAGCGTGAGGGCTTCCACGTGATCGGGCCGGACTGAGGCCCGGCCGCGCGGCACGCGTCAGCGCGGCTCGAGCGGCGGCTTTGCCGCCGCAATCGAATCCTGGGGGTTCGCTCCCTCTCGGGAGCGCTTCCCCCGGCTTCGGAGGGGGCCCCAAAGGGCGGAGCCCGTCGGTCAGAGGCCCCCTCCGACTAGTCAGCGCGGCTCGCTCGACTTCCGGATGTCCAGCATCGGCGGGAGCTGACCCTGCTCCGGCGCTTGCCGTACCTCGGTGATCTCGTTCATGCGCGCCACGATCTCCCGGATGCGCTCGGCGCCCTCTTTCGCGCGCTCCGCCCATTGGGCCTCCTCGCTGCCGGCCGTCAGGCGCTTGGCGAGGATGGCGAGCCCGCCCGCGACGATCATGAGCGGGTTGTTGATCTCGTGCGCTGCCCCACGCGCGAGCGAGGCGACGGCGCGCAGCTCGGCGGCGTCGCGGCGGGCGCTCTCCGCCGCCTGGCTCTCGACGATATCGCGGAGCAGGAACGCCCCGAAGACGATCCCGATGACGCTCATCACCAGGAACGGCAGCGCGAGGGGTGCGAAGAGCGCGAGCCCGCGCGAATCGCGGAGCAGGAACGCCCCGAAGACGATCCCGATGACGCTCATCACCAGGAACGGCAGCGCGAGGGGTGCGAAGAGCGCGAGCCCGCGCGATCCCAGGAGCAGGAACGAGAGGAAGGTGACGACGAACACGGCGCCGGCCAGAGCGAGCGCGTGGTGGGCGCGGAGGCGGCCGGCGCGGCGAGCCCACGCTCGCGCCAGCGCGGCCACCGCCACCGTGACCAGGATCCCGGCGACCCCGGCGGGCGCGCCCGCGCCACCCTGCCAGCCCCGGTAGACGGCGGCCAGGGTCGCGGCGAGGAGTCCGGCCTGCCAGCCCTCGATGAGCGTGACGAGCGCGATGGGCACGGCCCGCGCGTCGATGAACAGGCTCTCGTGCACGCGGATCCGCGAGATCATGAGCACGACGGCCAGGACGCCGAAGGCCAGGCCGGTGATGACGGGCCGCCATCGCGGGTCGAGCCGTCCTCTTGGGGCGAACCATCGAAAGGTGTACGAGTAGAAGACCAGGCCGAACACCACGACGCCGGCGGCCTCGAGCACGTGGTGGTAATCCATAGCCACAGTATGCAGCGGCGGCCGCCGGGCGGCAGTAGAATGTCGGGCGGCTCCGAAAAACGCGACGACGAATACGCGAGGACGAGAGGACGCCCATGACGAAGGACGAGCTCAAGCGGCGCGTCTGGGACGCGGTCGACCGGCGGGGCGACGAGATCATCGGGCTCGGTGAAGAGATCCGGCGACACCCCGAGCTCGGCTTCAAGGAAGTCAGGACGGCGCGGCTGGTCGAGGAGACGTTCCGGAAGCTTGGCCTGGCGCCGCGCGCGGGGCTCGCGCTGACGGGCGTCCGCGCCGATGCAGAGGGGCGGCTCGGCGCCGGTCCGACGTTCGCGGTGCTCGGCGAGCTGGACGCGCTGGTCGTGGCGGGGCATCCCGAGGGCGATCCCCAGACGGGCGCCGCGCACGCGTGCGGCCACAACGCCCAGATCGCGGGGATGCTGGGAGCGGCGATGGCGTTACTCGACGCGAAGGCGCTCGACCAGCTCGCCGGGCGCGTGGCCTTCTTTGCCGTCCCGGCCGAGGAGTACGGCGATATCGAGTGGCGGGTCGACCAGGCGCGCGCGGGTAAGCTCGAGTTCCTCGGCGGCAAACCCGAGCTCCTGAGGCTCGGTCACTTCGACGACGTCGACCTCGCGATGATGATCCACGGGACTTCGCGGCCGGAGGACGGCAAGGCGGGCGTGCCCGGCTCCAACAACGGCTGCATCGTGAAGACCGTGCGCTACATCGGCCGCGCCGCGCATGCCGGCGGGGCACCGCATATGGGGATCAACGCGCTGTACGCGGCCCAGATCGGTCTCATGGCGATCAACGCGATCCGCGAGACCTTCCGGGACGAGGACACGATCCGCGTGCACCCGATCATCACCCACGGGGGCTCACAGGTGAACGTGATCCCGGGCGAGGTCCGGATCGAGACGTACGTGCGCGGCCGGTCGGTCGAGGCGATCCTGGGCGCCAACACGAAAGTGGACCGCGCGCTCCGCGCCGGCGCGCTGGCGCTCGGCGCCAAGGTCGAGATCGAGACGCTGCCCGGCTACATGCCCATGACGTGCGATGGGACGATGGCGCAGTGGTTCAAGGCGGACGCGGTGGCGCTCGTGGGCGAGGAGCACTACCGCCAGATCGGGCACCGGACGGGCTCGACCGACATCGGCGACCTCTCCATCGTGATGCCGGTCCTCCATCCCTACGTCGGGGGCGCACGCGGCACCGGACACGGGGCGGACTACGCGATCGTCGACAAGCCGCTGGCGTACCTCGTCCCCGCGAAGGCGCTCGCCGCGATGGTGGTCGACCTCCTCTGGGACGGCGCGGCTGGCGCGCGCGAGGTCCTGGCCCGTGCCAAGCCGCCGATGACGCGCGAGCAGTACCTCGCCTTTCAGCGGGGCCTCGCGAAGCGCGAGGTCTACGAGGGCTAGACCGCGGAGACCGCCGAGATCGCCTACCTCCTCGGCGCCGGCGACCGGGTCGTCGGGGTCCCCGGCACCGCGCGGCGGCCCGAGGCGGCCCGCGAGAAGGCCCGCGTCGGGGGGTTCACCACGTTCAGGCTCGACAAGATCCTGGCGCTCGAGCCCGACCTCGTGCTCGCGTTCTCCGACCTCCAGAAGGACGTCGTCCGCGACCTGATCGGAAACGGGGTCACGGTGCTCTGCACGAACCAGCGCGCCCTGGACGACGTGCTGCGCGCCATCCTCCTCATCGGCGGGGCTCTCGGGCACGTGGAGGCTGCCCACGGGCTCGTTCAGGACATGAAGGACGAGATGCGACAGATCCGCGAGTACTCGTCGGTGTGGCCCGACCGGCCGCGCGTCTACTTCGAGGAGTGGCCCGATCCGCTCATCGCAGGGATCCGCTGGGTCTCCGAGCTGATCGAGATCGCCGGCGGCCGCGACGTCTTCGCCGAGCTGCGCGACGCGCAGCAGGCGCAGGGCCGGATCGTGCCGCCGGCGGCGCTGATCGAGCGGGATCCGCAGATCATCCTCGCGTCGTGGTGCGGCAAGCCCGTCGAGACGGCGTCGATCGCAGGCCGTGCGGGCTGGGATCGGATCTCGGCGGTGAAGGCGGGTGAGATCCACGAGGTCGAGGGCGCCGACATCCTGTCGCCGGGGCCGTCGCTGATGCTGGGTCTCAGGCGCATCCACGAGATAATTCAGGGGTTTCAAGCCCGCCGCTAGGCTCGACTCGCCGGGTACAATCGAGACCGTAGAAAAGTTTGGGGTAGCCGTGGGCCCGCGATAGGATTGGAGCCCTCCGTACCCGCCGATGGAGCCGAGTGACGAATGACTGAGCTTGCTCGCATACGCCCCGAGAGCTTCTTCGCCGACCGGTTCAACGTCAGCAGCAGCCTGCTCGAGCGTGTCCTCGGCGGAAGTCTCCTCGGGCGCGTCGACGATGCGGACATCTACCTCGAGTATCGTGTAAATGAAGAGCTGCAACTCGAGGAAGGAACAGTCAAAAAGGCCTCCCGTCATGTGAGCCAAGGGGCCGGGGTTCGGGCCCTTTCCGGAACCCGCACCGGCTACGCCCACACGGACGACATCTCGCTTCCGAATCTGGAGGAGGCGGCCTCCCAGGCGCGGGCGATCGCCGACCGCGCGGGAGCCTCTGGTGCGGTGGCCGTGCCCTCACGCGGCCGGCCTCACGACCTCTACACGCTCACCGAGCCGCCGGTAGTCACGGACCTCGCGAGGAAGCTCGACCTGTTGCGAAAGGTGGACGACGCCGCGCGCGCCGCCGATCCGCGCGTCACGCACGTCATCGCGTCTTTGTCGAGCGAGGAGGTCGTGACGCTCGTGGCTACGGCCTCCGGCTGGACCGTCGGCGACGTGCGGCCCCTCACGCGCCTCAACGTGACCGCGATCGCCGAGGAGAACGGCCGGCGCGAGATCGGAGGCTGGGGCGGGGGCGGGCGCGTCGCCCTCGATTTCTATCTGGAAGAGGAACGCTGGCGCGGGTTCGCGCGGGAGGCGGCGCGCCAGGCCGTCCTCAAGCTCCGCGCCGTGGATGCCCCGGCCGGCACGATGACCGTCGTGCTCGGGCCAGGCTGGCCCGGCATCCTGCTCCACGAGGCCGTCGGCCACGGGCTCGAGGGCGATTTCAACCGCAAGGGGACTTCCGCGTTCGCGGGGCGGATGGGCCGGAAGGTCGCCTCCGAGCTGGTGACCGTGATCGACGACGGGACGATCCCGAACCGCCGCGGTTCGCTGAACGTCGACGACGAGGGCACGGCAACGGGCCGGACGGTGCTGATCGAGAAGGGGATCCTGGTCGGCTACATGCAGGACCGCCTGAACGCTCGCCTCATGGGCATGGAGCCGACCGGCAACGGACGGCGCGAGTCCTACGCGCACCCGCCGATGCCCCGGATGACCAACACCTTCATGGTGGCGGGTGAGGAGGCTCCGGAGGAGATCATCGGGTCGGTCAGGCGCGGGCTCTACGCGGTCACCTTCGGCGGCGGTCAGGTGGACATCACCAACGGGAAGTTCGTCTTCTCGGCGAGCGAGGCCTACCTGATCGAGGACGGGCGCGTGACCGCGCCGGTCAAGGGCGCGAGCCTGATCGGCAACGGTCCCGAGGCGCTGACGCGCGTCTCGCGCGTGGGACGCGATCTCAAGCTCGACGAGGGCGTCGGCACGTGCGGCAAGGAGGGCCAGTCGGTCCCGGTGGGTGTGGGGCTCCCGACGATCCGTATCGACGAGTTGACCGTGGGCGGTACCGCCGTATGAACACCGAAGTCCTGGTCGGCGTCCTCCAACGGGCGGTCGCGAAGGGCGCGACGGCGGCAGACGGGTATCTCATCGAGGAGCGCGCCTTCAGCGCCTCCGTCCGACTCGGTGAGATCGAGACGGTCACCCACTCGCGCGACGCACGGCTGTCCCTCCGGGTCTTCGCCGGCCGGGCGTCGGCGGCGGCCTCGACGTCGGACCTCTCGCGCGCCTCCCTCGAGCGCGTCGTCGACGAGGCGACCTCGCTCGCGAAGGTCACGGCCGAGGATCCGCACGCCGGGCTCCCGGCTCCCGACGAGCTGATCGGCGGCGTGCCGGACCTCGACCTCGAGGACGCGAGCCCTTCGCTTTCCCCCGAGGCGAAGATCGAGCTCGCGCGGCAGTGTGAGGCCGCCGCCCTCGAGAGCGACTCGCGGATCACCAACTCCGAGGGCGCCGAGTATCACGACAGCCGCGCCCGGTACGTCTACGCCACGTCACACGGCTTCGCGCAGGGCTACGCCACGACGCGCTTCGGGATCAGCGTCTCGCCCGTGGCCGCCCGGAACGGCGAGATGCAGCGTGACTACTGGTACTCCTCCGCGCGCAAGCGCGCCGGGCTCGACGACCCGGCGACGGTCGGCCGCACGGCCGCGGCG
The DNA here is from genome assembly GCA_001914535.1 of Candidatus Rokubacteria bacterium 13_2_20CM_69_15_1. Taxonomy (GTDB): domain Bacteria; phylum Methylomirabilota; class Methylomirabilia; order Rokubacteriales; family CSP1-6; genus 20CM-2-70-11. Next base: position 4,030 of record MNCR01000005.1, on the reverse strand, counting down.
CGCGCCGTGAGGCGGCTCGGCGCCCGCAAGGTCAAGACCGTCGAGGTGCCCGTCGTCTTCGATCCCGAGACGGCGGCGAGCCTCCTGCGTGCGATCGCGGGGGCGGCGAGTGGCCCGAGCCTCTACCGGCGCGCCTCCTTCCTGCTCGATCGTCTCGGAACGAAGATCGCGTCGCCGGCGGTGACGATCGTGGACGACGCGCGCATCACCGGCGGACTCGGCTCGCGCCCCTTCGACGGCGAGGGGCTCCCGACCCGGCGCACGGCGCTGGTGCGCGAGGGCGTGCTCGAGTCGTACCTGCTCGACACGTATTGCGCCCGCAAGCTCGGGCTCCGGTCGACCCACCACGCCGCCCGCGACGGCAGTGGCGTCTCGGTGTCCACGTCGAATCTGATGCTCCTGCCGGGCCGGTCGACGCCGTCGGAGCTGATCGGGTCCGTCGAGCGCGGGCTCTACGTCACCGAGCTGATCGGGTTCGGCGTCAACAACGTCACGGGCGACTACTCGCGCGGCGCGGTGGGGCTGTGGATCGAGAACGGCGAGCTCACCTATCCGGTCGAGGAGGTCACCGTGGCCGGCAACCTCCTCGAGATGTTCCAGGCGATCGACGGGGTCGGCGCCGACCTAGTCCTGCGCGACCGGACCGCGGCGCCGACGCTCAGGATCGGCCGCATGGTGGTGGCGGGGGACTAGTGCCGGGCCAACTGACTTCGCCATGCTTCGTTCTCGGGCGGCGCCGGTCCTCAACATGCCCAAGGCATGTTGACCGTGGGCGAGATTACGTGCCCGCCCCGCGTACGCCTGGCGGGCGACTGCGAGCGCGTCGGAGAAAGCCCTCTTCGAGCGCCGGCTTTGCCGGCGCAATCGATCCTGGGGGGAGGTTTCGGAAGGGGGGCGAAGCCCCCCTCCGAGTGAACTAGGAGCAACGGGAGGCTCCGGCGGATGATCATCGACAGCCACTGTCACCTTCACGACCTCGCGTTCACCGACCTGCGCGAGACGCTGCGCACCGCGCTCGCGCACGACGTCTGGGGCGTGGTCGCCGTGGGCTGCGACGCGTCGACCAACGCGCGCACGCTCGCGGCCGCCGCCGCGGCGCCCAAGTCGGTGTGGGCGTGTCTCGGGTTCCACCCCGAGTGGCCGCAGCTCACCGACGAGGACCTCGACCTGGTGACGACGCAGCTCGAGGCGCACCATGGGCGGATCGTCGGGCTCGGCGAGGTGGGCCTGCCGTGGTACTCGCTCGAGGGCAGGGGCGACGCCGCGGCGCTCATGACGCGTGGTCGCGCCCGCCTCGACCGGTTGCTCCAGCTCGCGTGCCGCTGGGATCTCCCCGTGGCGCTCCACGCGCCTCACGGCGCCGCCGTCGGCGCGCTCGCGGCGCTCAAGGCGCGCGGGATCGAGCGCGCGGTCTTCCACTGGCACAAGGCGCCGGCCGACGTGACGCGGGCCATCGTCGAGGCGGGCTATTACGTGTCGGTGACGCCGGAGGTGGTCTATCGCGACCGCGACCGTGAGATGGTGGCGTGGGTGCCGCTCGACTCGCTGCTGGTCGAGAGCGACGGACCGTGGAAGTACGGCGGCGAGTTCGACGGGCTGCCCTCCGGGCCCTGGTTCACGAGCCGCGTCGGCGAGGAGATCGCGAAGCTCAAGCAGATGCCGGCCGAGGACGTGGTGCATCATCTCTCGACGAACGCCTGCCGGCTCTTCGACCTGGTCTGGGCGTGATCAACCGCGCGCGGCTCGTCGCCGAGTTTCTCGAGATGGTCCGGATCTCGAGCCCCTCCAAGCGCGAGGGGCGGATGGCCAAGCGCCTCGCCGCCACCCTCGAAGAAATGGGCGTGAGCGTCGAGGAGGACGACGCCGGCCGGAAGGTCGGGGGCGAAACGGGCAACCTCCTCGCCAGGTTCCCGGGCACGGTCCCCGGCGCGCCGCCCCTGCTCCTCTGCGCCCACATGGACACTGTCGTGCCCTGCGAGACCGTCACGCCGCGCATGAGCGGCGACGTCGTCAAGACCGACGGCACCACGGTGCTCGGGGGTGACGACAAGGCGGGGATCGCCGCGATCCTCGAGGCGCTCCGGGTCCTCAGAGACGACGCGATCCCGCACGGGCCGATCGATGTGCTCTTCACCATCTGCGAGGAGTACGGCCTCCTCGGCGCCAAGCACTTCGACGTGGGTCGGCTCCGAGCGCGGTCGGGCCTCGTGCTCGACGTGGACGGTGTCTCGGAGCTGGTCACCCGGGGCCCGGCGGCGAACAAGCTCGACGTGGTCGTCCACGGTCTCGAAGCCCACGCGGGGGTGTGCCCCGAGCAGGGGATCAGCGCCATCAAGGTCGCCTCGGAGGCGATCGCCGCGATGCGCCTGGGTCGGCTCGACGCGGAGACGACGGCGAACCTCGGCCTGATCGAGGGCGGTCTGGCGACCAACATCGTGCCGAACCGCGTCCGGGTCCGCGGCGAGACGCGGAGCCTGAGCCTCGAGAAGCTCGAGGCGCAGAGCCAGCACATGCGCGAATGCTTCGAGCACGCCGCCGCGCGCCACCGCGCGACCGTCGCGGGCCGCGAGCACACGGCGCGCGTGGAGGCGCGGATCACGCGTGATTACGAGCGCCTCGAGGTCCGGGACGAGGCGCCGATCGTGAGACTCATGACACGAGCGGCCGCCAATCTCGGGAAGCCCTTCGCCACGCGCGCCACCGGCGGCGGCTCCGACGCCAACGTCTTCGGGGGGCGCGGCCTCGAGATCGCAAACCTGGCGTGCGGGATGCGCGAGATCCACACCGTGAACGAGTGGGTCGACGTCAAGGACATCGTCACCACCGCCGAGCTCCTCGTCGAAGCGGTGCGCCTGAACGCGGGCTGACCACGGGTCTGCTCCTCAAGGGCGGAGACGTCCTCGACCCCGGCGCCGGCCTCGGTGGCAGCCTGGACGTGCGCGTGCGGGACGGGCTCGTGGCCGAGGTGGGCCCGGGGCTTCGCGCGGACGGCGACGCAGTCCTGGACGTCGCCGGGAAGCTCGTGCTTCCGGGGCTGATCGATCTGCACGCGCACTGCTTCGTCGGCTCTTCGGACTTCGGGCCCCGCACCGACGACATCGCCCGGTCCACCGGCGTCACGACCTGGGTGGACGGGGGCTCCACCGGCGCCGGCACCTTCGAAGGCATGCGCGAGTGGGTGCTCTCCCGGTCGCGCGTGCGGATGCTCGCCTTCCTCAACATCTCGGCGATCGGCCTCATGTTCCTCAAGATCGGTGAGCTGAACCACCTCGCCTACGCCGACGTGGATGCCGCGATCGGCGCCGGCAGGGATCACCGCGATCTGATCCTCGGCATCAAGGTGCGGAGCCAGCTCGAGGTCGTGGGCGACGCCGGGCTCGAGCCGCTTCGGCGGGCCGTGCGCGCGGCCGACGCGCTCGGCGGCCGCGTCATGGTCCACTGCACCAATCCGCCCGTGCCGCTCGACGAGATCCTGGCGCTCCTGCGCCCGGGCGACATCGTGAGCCACTTCCTCCACGGTCGCGGCCACGGCATCCTCGACGACCGGGGTCAAGTCAGGCGCGAGGTCCGGCAGGCCCGCGAGCGCGGCGTCGTCTTCGACGTCGCCCACGGCCGGATGCACGTGAAGTTCCCGATCGCCCGCGCCGCGATCGCGCAGGGCTTCTACCCCGACACGATCTCGTCGGACCTGACGTCGGGCGGCGCCGCGGGATGCGTGAAGGACCTGCCGACGACGATGGCGAAATTCCTGAACCTCGGCATGCCGCTCGCCGACGTCGTGCGCTCCGTGACGGCCAACCCGGCGAAGGCGATCGGCCGAGCGGGCCAGCTGGGCACGCTCAAGCGCGGCGCGGTGGCCGACGTCGCGGTGTTCACGCTCGAGCCCGGCGAGTTCGACTTCGAGGACGCGCACGGTGAGCGCATGACCGGCCGCCAACGCTTCACGCCGCTCTTGACGCTCCGGGCGGGCGAGGTCTGGTGGCGCCGTGCGTAGCGTGTATCCGAGATCAGGCATTGACTTCGTGATCGG
>MNCR01000002.1 GCA_001914535.1 Candidatus Rokubacteria bacterium 13_2_20CM_69_15_1 | reverse complement strand
CAAAGCGGAGCGCCTCGTGCGTCTCCTTAGAGTCCAGCTCGACGTTCTGCCCAGACGGATCGGTCTCCTTCGCGCCGAAGCAATACAGCAGCGCGCGCCAATTGTGGTTCGCGTCGTTGCAGTGGGAGAACTGCATGCCCGTCGGATGCCCCTTCGGCCGGAGCAGCCGCGCCGCCACACGCAGGTCGTCCCACGTCCTCGGGGCCGGGCGCCCCACCGACTCGAAGAGGTCCTTGCGCCAGAGCAGCGGGATCGAGATGAAGTAGTCCGGCACGGCGTACCAGACGCCGGCGACCTGGCCCGCGCTCTTTGCGCTCGGCATCCACGGGCCGTACCGCGTTCCGAGGTCGTTCGCGAGATCGGAGAGGTCCACGAGGTGCCGGTAGTACTGGCCCGTCAGAATCTGGCCGGCGAAGTAGATGAGATCGTGGCCCGTGCCCGCCGCGAACTCCGCGGCGTACCGCGTCGGGAGCTCGAGGTGTGGAATGTGGTCGATGCGCACCGTGACGCCGCTCTGCTCGCCCCACTTCTTGGCGAAGTCATCGATCCAGGCGTCGTAGGCGGGGACGAAGTGGCTCCAGAGGATCACACGGAGCGCCGTCCCCTTGAGCTGCGCCGGCGCCTGCCGCGCGTCGAGCATTGCCAGGAGCGACCCCCCTGTGACACCGGCGCTGCTCAGCTTGAGGAAGCTCCGGCGGGTCACGGTGGGAGGGTCGGCCTGAAGCACTCTCTGATCGCTCATCGTCGGTCTCCTTCGTTGGGAGCGGCGAGCTGCCGATCCCCAACCCCAGAAAGGTTAGCTTTTTTATCCGTTTGGGCGCTGGCTTGTCAAGCGGTATTTCCCCTTTATCCTCGACGCCATGCGCCGCGCCCTGCTGGTCCTCGTTCTCGCGATCGCGGCGATCGGTGTCTTCGCCGCGGGCCTCGCGACCCTGCTCGACACGCCCGGGCCGCCGCGCGGCGCCTCGCGCGGCGAGCGGCTCTTCTACGGGCTCTGCGTCACGTGCCACGGCACGGATGGTCGCGGCTCCTGGCGCGCCGCGCTCTTCCTGATCCGTCCCGGGAACCTCGCCGACGGCGCCCGCCTCGGGGCGCGCTCGGACCAATACCTCTTCGAGATCATCAAGCACGGCGGCGCACCCATCGGGCGGCCAGGCATGCCCGCCTTCGGCGCCGCGTTGTCGGATGACGAGCTCCGCGAGCTCGTCGCCTACGTGCGCAGTCTCAGCCGCGCGCGCTGACTCAGGGGATGCGCTCGATGCGGAGCAGGACGACCTGACCATCGGTCGGCCGGACGGCGAGTCTGACGCGGTCGCCGGGCCTCGGGTCCACGGCGTCGAGCAGCGCCGCCTCGCCGCTGATCGCCATCAACTCCATCGCGCGCATCCCGAGCGCCTGGACGGCGTCGTGGCTGACGACGACGAGATCCGGCGCGGGGCGGACCACGATGGTGCCCCGCACCTCGTACGCCGCGGGCCGGAGGATGGTGCCCCAGATGCCGGCGGCGAACGCCGCCAGCAGCGCGACGAACAGGAGCGCGAGCCAAAGGCGCCGATTAATTCCGATCGGCGCGGTCGCCGGTGCCGAGGATCCAGTCGGTCCCCATGAGGTCGCGGCCCGTCAGGATCCACTTGCCACCGCACCCTTCCTTGGCGAACGCCACGGAGCCCTTGTAGCCAGCGCCGAGAGTGACGAGGAACAAGCCGCTGCCGACCGCCAGGCCCAGGACGCACGTCACCGCTTTTCCGGGGACGAAGACGAAGTTCGCAATGGTGGCGCCCATGATGTACGGCGCCGACGACTCGTAGTCCTCCCGCTTGGGGAGCTCCTGCCTCGGCTGTGGCTGCTGAGCGGTCTGCTGCGCGGGCTGCGGCTCTGGCATCGGTGCGGGCGGCGGCGCCGGCATCTGCGCGGGCTGCGGAGCAGGCGGCGCCGGTTGCGGGGCGGCCTGCATGGGCTGCTCCGCGGGCGGCGGGGTCGGCTGAATGGCCTGCGTGGGTTCGGCGGGCGGCGGCGCAGGTTGCTCGGCGGGTTGCGGCGCCGGTTGCTCGGCCGGCTGCGGCGCGGGTTGCTCGGCCGGTGGCTGCGCGGGCTGCTCCGCAGGCTGCTGCGCGCGGGCGAATGTCCCGAGGGGCCCCGAGATGAACAGCGACACCACGACCGCGAGCGCGATCGATCGAGCCATCAGCCTCATCGTCTGCCTCCTGGTCCCGTCAGCCAATCCTCGGGTGAAGCCCAGCATATCTCAAACGCTCTCCGACGCGAAAATTAGCGAACGGCTATAATTGGCCACTACTTCTGTCGGGAGGCGTCACTCATGAAGCTCGTCCGCTTCTCCACCAATGGTCAGTCTCCCCGCCTCGGCTCGCTCCAGGGCGATCGCATCGCCGACCTCCAGGCGAGCCTCGCGCTCACCCTCGCCCGGCGCGGGGTCGTGCGAGCTCAGGAGATCGCCGCGACCCTGGTGCCGCCGAGCACGCGCGAGTTCCTCGAGGGCGGCCCCGCCGCCGAGGACGCCGTCGCCTCCATCACGGAATGGGTCACCGTGCCGGCCGGGAGCGCCCGGCTTCACGCGCCCATCGCCGATCCAGGGAAGTTCATCTGCATCGGCCTCAACTACCGAGACCACGCCGAGGAGACGGGCAACCCGATCCCCAAGGAGCCACCGATCTTCGCCAAGTGGTCGAACGCGATCCTCGACCCGGGCGAGCCCATCCTCCGCCCGCGCGGCTCCCACCAACTCGACTGGGAGGTCGAGCTGGGCGTCGTCATCGGCCGTACGGCGCGCTTCGTTCCGAAGGAGCAGGCGCTCGACGCCGTGTGGGGCTACACGATCATCAACGACGCGAGCGCGCGGGACTTCCAGTTCATCACGAGCCAGTGGATGGCCGGGAAGATCTTCGAGACCGCGGCGCCCGTCGGCCCGTACATCGCCGATCGCAAGGAGACCCCCGACCCGCACGCCCTCGAGCTCCGGACCTGGGTGAACGGCAAGCAGATGCAGAGCGGCAACACCAAGACGTTCATCTTCGACGTCCGCTACCTGGTGAGCTATCTGTCCCGCCTCATGACCCTGGCGCCCGGCGATCTCATCGCCACCGGCACGCCGCCCGGCGTCGGGCTCGGCAAGAAGCCGCCCGTGTTCCTGGAGCCCGGCGACGTCGTCACGATGGAGATCACCGGCCTCGGGCGGCTCGAGAATCCCGTGAAGGAGGCGTGAGCGCGCGGCGCATGCTGGAGCTGATCGCACCGCTCGTCGTCCAGAACACCACGAAGATCGTCATCCTCTCGCTCGACGGCCTCGGCGGCCTGCCGCGGCCCGAGACCGGGCGCTCCGAGCTCGAGACCGCGCGGCTGCCCAACCTCTCGGCGCTCGCCGCCGAGTCGGCGTGCGGCCTCATCCGTCACGTGGCGCCGGGGATCACCCCCGGCAGCGGCCCCGGCCACCTCGGACTCTTCGGCTACGACCCGGTGCGCTATCAGGTCGGGCGCGGTGTTCTCGAGTCGCTCGGGATCGAGTTCGACCTTCGCCCGGGCGACGTGGCCGCGCGCGGCAACTTCTGCACCGTGGACCGAAACGGCCGCATCACCGACCGGCGCGCCGGGCGCATTCCCACCGAGGTATGCGTGCGCCTGACGGAGCGGTTGCGCGGGATCCGACTGCCGGGCGTTGAGCTGTTCGTCGAGCCCGTGAAGGAGCACCGCTTCGTCCTGGTCCTCCGAACGAAGGGCCAGCGGGGCGCGCTTTCGGGGCGGCTCTCCGAGACCGACCCGCAGGTGCTCGGCAAGGCCCCGCTTCCTGTCAAGGCGCTCGAGCCGAAGGCGAAGGCCACGGCGCAGCGGGTGAACACGTTCGTCGCCGAGGCGCGCCGCCGGCTCGCCGACGCTGCGCCAGCCAACATGGTCCTGCTGCGCGGCTTCGACCGGCTCCCCAGGCTCCCGCGCTTCCCCGAGATCTTCGGCCTCCGGGCCGCGGCGATCGCCGCGTACCCGATGTACCGCGGTCTCGCCAAGCTCGTCGGCATGGAGGTGCTCAAGACGGGGGGCGTGTTCCGCGAGGAGCTCGCGACGCTCCGTGAGCACTGGGACGCGTACGATTTCTTCTTCGTGCATTACAAGGACACGGACAAGGCGGGCGAAGACGGCGACTTCGACGCGAAGGTCGCGGCCCTCGAGCGCCTCGACGCGTTCGTCCCCGACATTCGCGCGCTCAAGCCGGACGTCCTCGCGGTCACGGGCGACCACGCGACGCCGTCGGTGCTCGCCGCGCACGGCTGGCAGCCGGTGCCCGCGCTCCTCTGGAGCCGTTACTGCGGCGCCGATCCGGTGACCGCCTTCACCGAGCGCGCGTGCGCGGCCGGCAGCCTCGGCGTCCTCCCGTCGCACCATCTGATGCCGCTCGTGATGGCCAACGCGCTCCGGCTGACCAAATTCGGCGCGTAGCGCGGACCCGCCGGGAGCGCGACAGCCTCGGCGCCAGGGACGTTCCGGCGCGGGCGCTCTTCGGCATCTTCACCCAGCGGGCGCGGGAGACTTGGGAGATCTCCGGGCGCGCGCCCCATCCCGCCTTGATCCGCGCCTACGCGCACGTCAAGCAGGCGGCGGCGCGGGCCAACGCGCGGCTCGGCCTCCTGCCGCGCCGGTGGGCGCGCGCCATCGTCTGGGCGGCCGACCGCGTCGCCGCGGGGACGGTCCCAGACGCGATGGCGCTCGACGCCTTCCAGGCGGGCGCCGGCACGCCCACCCACATGAACGTGAACGAGGTCATCGCGAACCTCGCCAACGAGCGCCTGGGCGGCCGCCGCGGGCGCTACACGCCGATCCACCCCAACAACGAGGTCAATCTCGCCCAGTCGTCGAACGACGTCACGCCGACCGCGATCCGGCTCATGGCGCTCGAGCTGCTCCCGCCGCTCCACGGCGAGCTGGCCGCGCTCGCCGGCGCGCTCGCCCGCCTCGCTCGCCGCGAGCACACGGTCGTGAAGGTAGGACGCACGCATCTCCAAGACGCGGTCCCGATCACCTACGGTCAGGTCTTCGAGGGCTGGGCCCAGGCGATCCGCGCCGCAGACGCCGCCCTGCGGGCGACCGAGGCGGAGCTCTCGGTCGTCGGCCTCGGCGGCACGGCGGTTGGCACCGGGTTGACCGCGCATCCACGCTTCCGCGTCCTCGTCGTCCGCGAGCTCTCGCGGATCGTCGGCCGGCGGTTGCGTCCGGCGCCGAGCACGGTCACCACGACCTGGAGCTTGCGACCGTTTCTGGCGTGCTCAGGCGCGCTGCGCGGGATCGCCGTGGACCTCGGCAAGATCTGCTTCGACCTGAGACTCCTCGCCTCCGGACCCGCGGCGGGCCTGGGCGAGCTCTCGCTCCCCGAGGTCGAGCCGGGCTCGTCGATCATGCCGGGCAAGGTCAACCCCTCCGTGGCCGAGGCGGTCCAGATGGCGTGCTTGCAGGTGTCGGGCAACGATCACGCGATCGCGCTCGCCGCCGCTGCGGGCGAGCTGGAGCTGAACGTCATGACGCCGCTCGTCGCCACGAACCTCGCCGAGAGCCTCGAGCTCCTCACCCGGGCGACGCGGCTACTGAGGACGCGGTGCATCGCCGGGCTCCGGGTGAATCGCGCCCGGGTGAAGGGACTGCTCGCGCGGAGCCACGCCGAGGCCACGGCGCTCTCCCCCTACCTCGGCTACGACGCGACCGCGGAGGTCGTCAAGCAGGCGCAGGCGCGGTCCGTCGCGATCCGTGACGTCGTCCTCGCGCACGGGTTGATCGAGCCCCGCGCGCTGACCCGGCTCCTCGCGCCGCGGGCGCTCACCGGGCCGCGCGCGACCGACCCTGGCCTCCGCCGTCGGGTCCAAGCGAGCCGCGCCCTACGGGATTTCCGGGCAAAATTCCTCGGATAAATCTGCTTGTCCCCCGCCGCGGGCGGAGCATACTTCTGAGTGAGCATGCGTGAGCGGACGTCCTTGCGCGCCTCGGCACGGAACCGGGTGGACCGGCTCCGCAGCCACTTCGCGCCCGCCGATCGGGTACTCATCATGATGCAGGACGACCCGGACCCCGACGCGATCGCCTCGGCGTTGGCGCTCCGGACGCTCCTGGGGCGCTCCAAGGCAGCGGCGCCCATCGCCACATTCGGGACGATCACGCGGCCCGAGAACCGGGCGATGACCCGCATCCTCGAGATCGACGTCGAAGAGATCAAGGCGCAGGCGATCGACGAGTATGACATGGTCGCGATGGTGGACGCCCAGCCGAGCTTCTTCGAGGAACCGTTCGGCGAGGTGGACCTCGTCATCGACCACCACCCCGAGGAGACGCCCGCGCGGGCGCGCCTGCGGGACATCCGGCCCTCGTGGGGCGCGACCTCGACGATCATGACCGAGTACTTGAGGGCCGCGGACGTGAAGATCACCCAGCGCCTGGCGACGGCGCTCCTCTACGGCATCCAGACCGACACGCTCCACCTCGAGCGCGGCGCCACCAGGGCAGACCTCGAAGCGTTCGCGTACCTGCACCCGCGCGCGAACCACTCGGCGCTCCGGCGCATCGAGCGCCCCGAGCTGCCCAACGAGGCCCTCGACGTGCTGGCCCTCGGCATCGCGCGCCGCCAGCTCACGCACGGGGTCGTCTTCTCGCACCTCGGCCCCGTCGCCTACCCGGAGCTGGTCGCCCAGTTCGCCGAGTTCTTCCTGCAGATCGAGGGCGCGGAGTGGTCGGTCGTGTCCGGCACCGTGAACGGCGAGCTCCACATCAGCGTCCGCAACGTCGGCTACGTCCGCGCCGCGGGCGACGTGGTGCGCCGCGCGTTCGGCGAGGTCGGGCGCGCGGGGGGACACCGCGCGATGGCGAAGGCCGTGGTCCGCCTGCGCGATTGGCAGGCCCGCGTCGGTGATCCGGCGGGGGAGGCGCTGCAGACGGCGATCGTCGCGCGCTTCCTCCAGGCGCTCGAGAGCTGAGCATGGAAGAGACGGCGCGGTTCACCGACGCGATCAAAGAGCTGCTCGACGGCGGCCGCGAGGAGCGCCTCGCCGACCTCCTGGCCGAGGCGCATCCGGCCGACGTCTCGCACGCGATCCGCGAGCTCCCGGTCGAGGACCAGGTGCGCGTGTTCCGGGTCCTCTCCCCCCAGCACGCGGGCGAGGTGCTCGCCGAGCTCGACGACCCGGTCCTGCGCGAGCTGGTCGGCTCGCTCGACGAGGCGGAGGTTTCCCGCGCCCTCGACAGCATGCCGCCCGAGGAAGTCGCGGACGTCGTCGAGGAGCTCCCGAAGGAACGGGCCGAGGGACTCCTCGACCTCATGGCGGAGGAGAAGGCGGAGGAGGTCCAGGAGCTCCTCGAGTATCGCGAGGGCACCGCGGGGCGCCTCATGTCGCCCGACTTCGTCGCCGTCAACGAGCAGGCGACCGTGGCGAAGGCGATCGAGCACATCCGCCGGGCGAAGACCGGCGAGGGCGCCTTCTACCTCTACGTCGTGGACGACCACGATCATCTCGTCGGCTTCGTTCCGCTCCACCGTCTCATCGCCGCCGATCCCGCGACGCCGATCAGGGCGATCCGCACCGAGGGCGTGGAGAGCGTCACGGTGGACACCGATCAGGAGGAGGTCGCGCGCCTCGTCCAACGGTACAACCTGATCCAGGTCCCCGTGGTGGACGTGAACCGCCGGCTCCTCGGCGCGATCGGCGTGGACGACGTGATCGACGTGATGCGCGAAGAGGCGACCGAGGACATCCAGCGGCTCGGTGGCGTCGGTGGCGACGAGAACGTCCTCGATCCGCCGCAGGCCGTGTTCGCCAAGCGCCTCGTCTGGCGGCTCATCAACCTCGGCACGGCCGTCCTGGCCGCGTCGGTCATCGGGCTCTTCGAGAAGTCTATCCAGACGCTGGCGACGCTCGCGGTGTTCATGCCGATCGTCGCGTCGATGGGAGGGATCGGCACCACCCAAACCGCGACGGTCGTCGTGCGGGGCATCGCGCTCGGCGACATGACCGGGAGCGTCCTCCGGCGTGTGCTGTCGAAGGAGCTCTGGCTCGGACTCACGACCGGTGCCGCCAATGGCCTCGTCATCGCGGTAATCGCGTACGCCTGGAAGGGGCAGGCCCTGCTCGCGCTGATCCTGGGTCTCGCCCTCGTCTTCAACATGCTGGTCGCCGCGGTCGTGGGCACGCTCATCCCGATCGCGCTCAAGGCCTTCCGGATCGACCCCGCGATCGCGTCCAGCGTGATCATCACGACCTTCACGGATGTGTGTGGATTCTTTTCGTTCCTCGGCCTGGCCACCCTGTTGATAAAGTTCCTGCTCTGACGCAACAAGGCTCTTGGCAACGGCTCGGGTCAACGGGTAGAATACCGCTAGCAAGTCGATCCGCCGTTCGCCGGCCTCAAATCCAAAACCCAAACTCTTGGAGGGCCTTGAGTGGACGCGGCATTGGAGAAGAGGCAGGTCGAGCGCGCCTACGAGTTGTACGCCCCCGTCTACGACTTCATCTTCGACTGGATCTTCGCCCCGGGCCGCGTCGCGGCCGTCAAGCACCTCGACCTCCAGCGGGGCGATTCCGTGCTCGAGGTGGGAATCGGCACGGGCCTGAACCTGCCCCTCTACCCGCCCGCCTGCCGGCTGACCGGCATCGACCTCTCCGCGGAGATGCTCGACAAGGCCGTCGAACGGGTGCAGACGCTGACGATGCCGAACGTGACGCTCAAGGTCATGGACGCCACGTCCATGGACTTCGACGCCGGTGAGTTCGACAAAGCCGTCGCAACGTACACGATCTCCGCGGTCCCCGATCCCGTCGCGGTGCTCCGGGAGATGCGGCGCGTGGTCAAGCCTGGCGGCGTCATCGTCCTCCTGAATCATTTTCGCAGCGAGCGCCGGGTCATGGGGTGGCTCGAGGACCTGGTCGCGCCACTCTGCACGCGGCTCGGCTGGAAGTCGAATCTCCCGCTGAGACCGCTGCTGGCCGAGGTCGGGCTCGAGCCCGAGTTCGTCGCGAAGACGAACATGTTCAACGGGTGGCGCCTCGTGAAGTGCGTCAACCCGACGTAGCCCGGCTCGCCGGCCTCCTCCTCGCACTCGCCCTTCTCGTTCCCGTCGCGCACGCCGGTCGCTCCGCGCTGTGGGCCGGCGCGTTCCTCGTCGAGCTGCTCGGCCAGGGCCGACTGGCACCGCTTTCGGCGCTGACATCCGCCCCGACGCGCGCGCCGCTCGCCGTCCCGGGCGCCATCGTGGACCGCTACGTCCCCGCCGGCCACGACGGTGGCGTGCCGCTGGTCCTCGTCCACGGCCTGGCACCCGAGGGGAAGGACGACCCCCGCGTGCGCGGCGCCGCGGAGCTCCTGGCGCGCGCGGGCTTCGACGTGTCGGTGCCGACGATCCCCGGGCTCACTCGCGGTCGCTTGCGGTCCGACGACCTGGCGCCTGTCGTGGCGGCGCTCGCCGCGCGCGCGGAGCCCACCGTGGTCCTCGGCGTGAGCGTCGGCGCCGGGCCCGCACTGCTCGCGGCGGCCGATCCAAGAGTCCGCGACCGCGTTCGCGTCGTCGTGAGCCTCGGCGGCTACGCGTCGGCGCGCGAGGTGCTCCGCTTCTGGCTGACGGGCACCTACGCGTACGGGAGCGTCACGGGGCGCGTCACTCACGAGCCCGAGCTGGTAAGGGCGTTCGTCGGGGCCAACGCCGACCTGCTCGACCCCGCGACCCGGGAAGAGCTCATGGCCGCGGACCCCGAGCGCGCGGCGCGGTTCCTGGCCGCGCTCCCGCCAGAGCTCGAGCGTTACCTCGATACGCTTTCCCCTCTCCGCGTCGCCCGCGACATCAGCGCGCGCCTGGTCCTGATCCACGGCCGCGGCGACCGGGCGGTGCCCTACACGGAAAGCCTCAGGCTTCACGCCGCGCGGCCCGCGCGCACCACGGTCGTCCTCGTCGGCGTCATCGAGCACGTGGAAGGCCGCGACGCCGCCGGCGCGTGGGCGCCGCGTGACCTCCTCGCGCTCTGGCGCGTCCTGTACGCGCTGATCGGCGATAGCTGATCGGCGATAAAGGGAGCGGTTAGAAGCGCGACCGCCTCCGACGCTCTTGTGGCGGCGTCACCGACCCGACCGCTCCACACCAATTCGGTGGATTTCCCGATGGCGGTTGCAGTGGTTCACTCGATTGCTCGCTTCGCCTCACGGTCTATCCTTTCGACGAAGACACGGCTGGAGGGAGCAACCATCAGCAAGAGCCCATCGGCATATGACAAGACGCTGGCACGGAGCGGCCGTGGCTCCGCGTGTGTCGACCAAGGAGGGACCGCGATGCGAAGAGACCGAGCGTTACTGGTGTTTGCGCTGTCATCAGCGATGTTCGTGCTCATGGCAGGGCGCGCCCAAGCACAGGGATCGGGGATCTATGTCTTACGATCTGCGGCGGTCACCGTAGCGACAGAAACGACTGGTACCGCGCAGGTCTTATGTAACGGGTCCGATTTTGCTATCAGCGGTGGCCTCGTGAGCGCCGACAGTTCGGTGAGTCCTGAGAAAATGCACGTGTCCGACTCCTTTCCCATCTCTGACGCTTCCGGTGAACCCACGCTCGACAACGCCGGCCCTCGTGGATGGCGAACGATCGTGTTCAATCCAGTACCAGAGCCCTTAGATTTTCAGGCGTTTGTCGTCTGCCTCCCGAGCCCGACGCCCCCGCCGGCGCCATAGGAACCCTGTCAACTCTCACGCCCACGAGCGTCGAGCATTCCTCGGCGCTCGTGGTGCGTTTAGGTCCCAATCACAGCCCGAGAAGCACGCGACTCATTCGGCGAGGTCGACGCGGCCAAAGTGGCCAATGTCTGTCGCCTTTCGCCACCCAGGCAACGGCCTTTGGGCCGTAAGAGAGCGAATTCCCGAGATTCGAGTCTGGCCCCTCAATTGCGCGGGCCCACCGGCAGTGGAAGAGCCGCGATTGAACTCGCTCCCATGAGGAGAGGACAACACATGAAACAGAGACGTGCGGTCGTGCGGTGGAGCTTGGTCTTGGGGCTCCTGGTCTTCCTGGCGTCACCGGCGCTGGCCGCGTCGGATCGGTTCTACCTCTCGCTCGGCACCTCGCTTGCGGCCGGCGTCGAACCGGATAGAGCGGGGAACGACGCGCCCACCAACGAGGGGTACGCCGACCAGCTCCATCAACTCCTCAAGGCCAGGGACCGAAAGCTCCAGCTCGTCAAGCTCGGCTGCCCGGGAGAGACCACCG
>MNCR01000051.1:21338-25110 GCA_001914535.1 Candidatus Rokubacteria bacterium 13_2_20CM_69_15_1 | reverse complement strand
CCTCTTCGTCGACGAGATCCATCGATTCAACCGCGCCCAGCAGGACGCCTTCCTCCCCCACGTCGAGAAGGGGACGATCGTCCTCGTCGGCGCCACGACCGAGAACCCCTCGTTCGAGGTGAACGGCGCGCTCCTCTCACGCTGCCGCGTCTACGTGCTGCGCGCCCTCGCCGAGGACGACCTCGTCGCGCTCATGCGGCGCGCCCTCGGCGACGCGGCGCGGGGCCTCGCCGGCCTCTCGCCCCAGGTCGACGACGACGCGCTCCGCCTCATCGCGCGGCTCGCCGACGGTGACGCGCGCGCGGCGCTGAACGTGCTCGAGCTGGCCGTGCAGCTCGGGCCGGCGGCCGGCGGCCGCCGCCGGGTGACCGAGGCGTCGGTCCGCGAGGCGGCGCAGAAGAAGACCCTCCTCTACGACAAGTCGGGCGAGGAGCATTACAACCTCATCTCGGCGCTCCACAAGTCCCTGCGCGACTCCGATCCGGACGCGGCGCTCTACTGGCTCACGCGAATGCTCGAGGCCGGCGAGGATCGGCTCTACCTCGCCCGACGGTTGGTGCGATTCGCCTCCGAGGACGTCGGCAACGCCGACCCGCAGGCGCTTTTGCTCACGCTCGCCGCGAAGGAGGCGTATCATTTTCTCGGTGATCCGGAAGGTGAGCTCGCTCTGGCGCAGGCGACGCTCTACCTGGCGCTCGCCCCCAAGTCGAACGCGGTGTACGTCGCCTACGACGCAGCCAAGGCGGACGTGCGGGACCGGCCGGCGGAGCCCGTCCCGCTGCACATTCGCAACGCTCCCACGCCTCTCATGAAGGACCTGGGCTACGGCGCGGGCTACCAATACGCGCACGACGCGCCGGATGCGCGTGTCGATCAGGACGACCTCCCCGAGGCGCTCCGCGACCGCCAGTATTACCGGCCGACCGACCGCGGGCTCGAGGCCGAGCTGGGCCGGCGGCTCGCCGAGTGGCGGCGCTGGCGCGCCGAGCGGCGGCGAGCGCAGGCGTAGCCGTGTGGTTCTTCGACCGGACGCGCGCGTCGCACTGGTTCATTCTCGGAATGATCGTCGTCTTCCTCGTGAGCTACTTCGGCTTCCTGTCGTGGGCAAAGGTCGGTGACGCGCTCGAGGCGCTCGCCGAGAAGCCGAGCGGTGCCCCAGTCTTCCACGCCAAGATCGACCGCGCCGACGCGATCTTCATGGTCTTCACGGTGCTCTTCCTGACGCCGCTCGCGCTGGTCGCGGCGGCCGGCGTCGTCGCGTTCATCGGCGCCGCGCTGGCGGGGTTCCTCGAGTCGATGTTTCACCGGCCGGGCATGCCCGACTGGTTCTTCACGGGGTGCGTGTACCTTGCCCTGGCGGTCGTCGGGTTCTACACGCGCTCCATCTGGTTTCCCCAGGTCCGGGGGTTCGCCAGCCTCGTCGCGCGGGCGATGGTCGCGGCGACGCGGTAAGGCCCGTGCCGCGCCTGCGCGTGGGCGTCGTCTTCGGCGGCCGCTCCGGCGAGCACGAGGTCTCCCTCGCATCCGCGGCCTCGGTGGTCGCGGCGCTCGAGCGGCGTGGTCACTCGGTGGTGCCGATCGGCATCGCGCGCGACGGGCGCTGGGTCGTGGGCGGCGACCCGCTGCGCGCGCTCGCCGCCGAGGCGCGCGTGGCGCTGCCGTCCGACGACGCCACGGGGGAGGTCAAGAAGGCGCTGGCCGACCGGGCGGAGGCCGTGGACAGCGGGACCGCGACGAGCCTCGCCCGCACCGAGCCCGCGGGCGGCCTCCCCGCCGAGCTGCGCCGCCTCGACGTCGTCGTCATCATGCTGCACGGCCCGTACGGCGAGGACGGCACGATCCAGGGCCTCTTCGAGCTCGCCGACCTGCCGTACGTCGGCGCAGGCGTGCTCGCCTCCGCCGTCGGGATGGACAAGGCGACGATGAAGGCGGTGTTTCAGGCCCACGGCCTGCCCATCGTCGAGCATCTCGTGGTCACCCGCCACGAATGGCGCGCGGCGCCCGAGCGTGTCGCGCGCCGGGTCGCGGAGGCGCTCGGCTTTCCCTGTTTCGTCAAGCCGTCGAACCTCGGCTCGTCGGTCGGGATCAGCAAGGTCGCCGACGCGAGCGCGCTCCCGCGGGCGCTCGACGAGGCGGCGCGCCACGACCGGAAGATCCTCGTCGAGCGTGCCGTCCGCGGCCGCGAGATCGAGGTGAGCGTCCTCGGCAACAACGAGCCCGTCGCGTCGGTGCCCGGCGAGATCACCTACGCCGGTGAATTCTACGACTACGCGACCAAGTACGCCGAGGGCCAGGCGCGGCTCACGGCGCCCGCGCCGATCCCGCCCGAGACGAGCCGGCGGATCCGCGAGCTGGCGATCGCGGCCTTCCGCGCCATCGACTGCGCCGGCATGGCGCGCGTGGACTTCTTCCTGGAAGGCGACCACATCCTGGTCAACGAGATCAACACGATCCCCGGGTTCACGGCCACGAGCGGGTACGCCCGCATGTGGGAAGCCTCCGGGCTCGGCTACGGCGAGCTGCTCGAGCGCCTGATCGAGCTCGCGCTCGAGCGCCACAGAGACAAGGGGCCGACGGGTTGAGTGCCGGAGCCCCGGGCGCCGGCGGCTCGGCCGCGGCGCGCGAACGACCCGCGCCGGTCGACGTCGTCATCGCGGGGGGCGGCACCGGCGGTCACACGAGTCCCGGCCTCGCCGTCGCCGCCGTCCTGCGCGAGCAGTCCATCGCGTGCGCCTGGATCGGCTCGCGGAAGGGCGTCGAGGCCCGCCGCGTCCCCGAGCGCTCCATCCCCTATTTCGCGATCCCGACGGGGAAGCTCCGCCGCTACTGGGCGTGGCAGAACGTGTTCGATCTCACCGTGAGCGTCCCCGTCGGCGTCGCGAGCGCCGCGCGCCTGCTCCACCGGCTCCGGCCACGCGTCGTGTTCGCCACGGGGGGATTCGTCGCGCTCCCCGTCGTGCTGGCCGCCGCGGCCCTGCGCGTGCCGATCGTCATCCACGAGCAGACCGCGGTGCCCGGTCTGGCGAACCGGATCGGCGCCCGCTTCGCCCGCCGCATCGCCGTCACATTCCCCGACGGCGGCGGCCACTTCCCCGCCGCCAAGGTCGTCGTGACGGGCAACCCCCTCAGGCCCGAGCTCCGCGGCGGCTCGCCCGACGCTGCCGTGGCGCGCTTGGGCCTGGACGCGTCGTTGCCGCTCGTCTACGTGACGGGCGGCGCCCAGGGAGCGCAGCGGATCAACCGGGCCGTCGGCGACGCGCTTCCCTCACTGCTCGCGCGCGCGCAGATCATCCACCAGTGCGGCGACAACCCGGCGACCGGCGACCGCGACTGGCTCGAGGCCCGGCGCGCCGCGCTCCCGGAGCCGCTCCGGGCCCGCTACGCGATCGTGCCGTACGTGGGCGCGGAGCTGGCGGAGATCTACGCGATCGCCGCGCTCGTCGTGGCCCGCGCGGGCGCCGGCACCCTGAACGAGTGCTGCCAGCTCGGCCTCCCGGCGCTCTACATCCCACTCCCGCGTACGCGCGGCGACGAGCAGACCGTGAACGCGCGGCTTGTCGAGCGCGCCGGCGGCGCCGTCGTGCTGCCGCAGACCGAGCTCACGCCCGCGCGCCTCGTGACCAAGATCGGCGCCCTTCTCGGCGACCCGCGCCGGCTCAAAGAAATGGGCGCGCGCGCCACGACGCTCGCGGTTCCCGACGCCGACACGCGCCTGGTCAGCCTGCTCACCCAGATGTGGCGATGACTGGCGGCAACCCGCGACGCCGCGCCG
>MNCR01000051.1:5445-21178 GCA_001914535.1 Candidatus Rokubacteria bacterium 13_2_20CM_69_15_1 | reverse complement strand
GGCGCACGAGCACGCGGCGCGCGTAGGCGTCGGCCACGAAGACCGGGCGCTCCGCCGCGTAGAGCAGGATCGCGTCGGCCGTCTCGGGCCCGAGCCCCGATACGGCGAGGAGCTCGCGACGGAGCGGGGCCAGCG
The DNA here is from genome assembly GCA_001914535.1 of Candidatus Rokubacteria bacterium 13_2_20CM_69_15_1. Classification (GTDB taxonomy): domain Bacteria; phylum Methylomirabilota; class Methylomirabilia; order Rokubacteriales; family CSP1-6; genus 20CM-2-70-11. The sequence goes on along the minus strand of MNCR01000051.1, from coordinate 21,043 downwards.
GAAGCCGCCGCATCGGACCGAAGGCGCCGCCGAAGCGGTCGAGCAGCCACCGGGTGAGCGCTCCGAGGCGCCGCGCTTTGACGCGCGGCGTGCCGGCCGCGCGGATGGCCCCCGCGATCACCGTCTCGCCGAGTGCCGCCAGGCGCCGCGGCCTCAGCAGGCGCCGCGCGCGAAGCGTGGCGACGGCGCGCGCGGCGTTCGTCCAGGCGGTGTGCTGGGTGAGGACGGCCCCCACGGCGACCTCGTATGCCGTCCGGCCGGGCCACCAGCGCTGGGGCCCGAATCGCCGCTCGAGGGCCACGTAGAGTCGCAGGAGCCGTGCCTTGACCGGGTCGCGCCGCGGTCCCCGGGTTCCGCGCCGGCGCGGGCGCGCCGCTGAGGCCATGCTGGGACTCATCGCCCTACTTCAGACGCTGACGCTGGCCGTGAGCGGTCCGGCCACGTCACCGGAGTATCTGGCGATTCGGGTGGCCGAGGCCGAGGGCTACTTCGTCCGCGAGGGCCTTGACGTCACGGTCCGGACGACGCGCGCCGAGTCCGGCGCCGCCGAGGCGCTGGCCCAGGGCCAGGTGGATCTCACCGCGACGACGCTCGAGTCGCTGCTGCGCTTCGGCCCGCGCGCCCCCGACCAGACGCCCCGCCTGGTGTTCGGGCTCACGGCGGCCCCGCCGTTCGCGGTGCTCGTCGCCGCGGCGCATGCGGGCGGTGTGCGCTCGGTCGAGGACCTCGAGGGGCTGCGCGTCGCCGTGACGACGCCGGGTGCGCCCGAGCTCGTCTGGTTCGGCTGGCTCCTCGCCCGCACCGGCGTCAGCGTCGCCCAGCTCCACCTCATGAGCCTGGGCGAACGCGGTCTCGTGCGCGCGATCGACTCCGGCGAGATCCATGCCGCGCTGGTCCAGGAGCCGATGGCCACTCGCCTCCTCGTCGAGGGCCGCGCGACGCTGCTGGCCGACTTCCGCACACCCGCGGGGGTCGCCAAAGCCCTCGGTATCCAGACCGTGAGCGCCGGCGTCTTCGTGCGCGCCGACCGTCGGCCTGCCGACGTCCACCTCGCGGCCTTCGCCCGGGCCCTTCTCGACGCCCAGGAGCGGATCCGCGCGGCCAGCGCCGAAGAACTCGCGGCCCGCCTCCCAGGCCGCGCCACGGGCGCCCAGGAGGACTTCGCGCGTCGGCTGGAGGCCGCGCGCGCCTGCCAGCTCCCCGACGGGCTGGTCTCGGCCGAGGAAGTCCAGCAGACGATCGGGATCATTCGGGCGCACACGCCGCTGCCCGCGGTGCTCAGGATCCCGCGCCCCGAGGGCCTGCTTCACCTCGAGCCCCTGCAGGCGACCATCAAGGCTCGGCAGGCGCGCTGACCGGCACGCCGAACTCGGCGAGGAGCCAGCGCGTCTCCTCGACCGGCAGCCCCACGACATTGGTGTAGGAGCCGGCCAGCCGCTCCACGAGCGCCCCGCCGAGGTCCTGGATCGCGTAGGCTCCCGCCTTGTCCAGCGGCGCGCCCGTCGCCACGTAGGCCTCGAGTGTCGCGTCGGAGTAGGCCGCCATGCGCACCCGGCTCACGACCGAGGTCGAGGCCTCCCGGCCCGTCCGGCTGTCCAGGACCGCGACGCCCGTGATGACCTCGTGCTCCCGCCCGCGCAGGCGCCGGAGCATCGCCCGCGCCTCTCGGGCGTCGGCTGGCTTGCCGAGGGCGGCGCCGTCGAGGATCACGACCGTGTCGGCGGCGAGGACCACCGCCTCACGGACCCTGGCGGCGACGGCGCGGGCCTTCCTGAGAGCGAGGCGGGCCACCGCCACGGGCGCCGGCGCATCCTCCAGCGTCTCCTCGATTTCGCTCGGCACGACTTCGAACTGAGGAGCGATGCTCCTGAGCAGCTCCCGCCGGCGGGGCGATGCGGACGCCAGAACGAGCCTCACGCTCGGTGACGAAGGAGCGGTCGAGGCCGGTCGGGGTGCGGCGGGGGTCGAAGGGACCCGTTCCCGCCGACGGGCAACGGACCCCGCGCGCTCAGGTGGAGTGAAGCCACAACCGGGCAGTGGACGCGTGCTGCGTGGTCCCGCGACCCCTGGCGCACCCCACCCGGCCCCGACCGCGCTACAGACGCCGAAGGGTGAGGGCCGCGATGACGATCCCGATCACCCCGACCAGGTTGATCTTGAGGCTCAGGCCGAGGGTCAAGGCGAGGAAGCGCAGATCGAGCGTCGCGGGCGGCGTCAGCCCGATCGTCGGACCGCGGGCGATCAGGTCCTGGACGCGTCCGGCGGGAAGCAAGCTGCCGAGCAACTCGCCCAGAAGGGACCCGACGACGAGGCCGGCGACCACCACCACGAGGATGAGCCCGACACTGCGCGGGGCCGCCATGGGGCCGCGCGGTCAGGAGAAGATCAGGGGGTTCGCGTCCGTGGAGACTCGCGTCTCGGCGTCGATCGCCTTGCGGAGGAACTTGGGCAGGCCGAACGCATGCTGGTGCGTGAGGCCGTCCCAGTACTCGAGCACGCCGCCGATGCGCTCGGCGATCAGCTTGTCGATCGTCTGAGGGTCCTGGCGTCGCGGGTCGACCTTCTTGCTCCCCACGATGAAGCCCCAGGGCGTCCCGAAGCACGAGACGAAGGTCTGGTAGCCGGCCACGACCGGGAAGACGTCCCGGAGGGTCCGCTGGATCGCGGTGTAGAAGCTCATCTCGTTGATCTTGGTCATTCCGGCCTGCACGGTCATCGTGCCGCCGGGCGTGAGCCGGTCGCGAACGAGGGCGTAGAACTCCTTGGTGAAGAGCATGCACGCCGGCCCCTCTTCCAGGGGCTCGACGAGGTCGACCGAGATGAAGTCGAAGCGTTCCGCGGTCTTCTCGAGGTAGGCCCGGGCGTCCTCGCTCCGGACCTCCGTGCGCTTGTCGTCGAAGGCCCCCCGATGCATCTCGGCCAGGTGCTTCTTGCAAAGCTCCACCACCTCGCCGTCGATGTCGACCATGACGGCCCGCGTGAGGGAGCGGTACTTCAGCACCTCCCGGAGGGTCGCGCCTTCCCCGCCCCCGATCACCAGCGCGCTCTGGGGCGGGCGATCGGTCGCGAGCATCCCCGGATGGACCAGGGCCTCGTGGTAGATGAACTCGTCAGCCTGGCTGGACTGGATTCGCCCGTCGAGCACCAGGAGCTTGCCGTACGAGGCGGTCTCCATGATCTCGACGTGCTGGAACTTGGTCTGCGCCTCCACGATCGTCCGCTTGATGGCGTGCATGTGCCCTTCGACGGGCGTGGTGGTCTCGAAGAACCACTTGTAGGCCTGCGGGCTGGTCAACTGAGGGCGACCGCCGCCTTGTTGACGATGGGCAACCGGGAGTTCAAGAACATTCCGCGCTGCATCTCGACAATGGAGGTGCGCTCGGACGCGAACTGCTCGACCAGGTAGCTCGCCGCGACCTCCGGCTGCAGCACGTCCCCGCAGGAGAAGATGTCGACGGCCGCGTACCGGTACTCGGGCCAGGTGTGAATGGAGAGATGGGACTCGGCGATGACGACGACTCCGCTGATGCCGAAGGGGTTGAACTCATGGAAGACGACGTCGACGATGGTGGCTTGGGCCCGCTTCGCCGCTTCGATCAGGGCCCCCTTCACGGCCTCGAGGCTGTTGATGACGTCGGGGTCGCAATCGAACAACTCGACGAGCAGGTGTCGTCCCAGGGCGTTCAATCCAGTGGCCCTCCTTTCTCGGATCCGACCATCTACCGCACCTCTCCTGCGACGCGCTGCCAACGTCGCTGCTTGACGAAAAAATTTCTCTTTTACATCCAAAACTTGTTTCACTGTATGGCCCGATTTTTTCGATTGCAAGAAAAAAACACCATTTGGAGGCCCTGGCGGCGACCTCCTGGAGCCTCCGCTGCGGGTCGCCGAGCGGGCTCTCGAGCCTCCACGACGCCGCCGCGAGCCTCCGCGACGCCGCCGACGCGCCTTCACGACACCGCCGACGAGCCCGCGCACGCCACGTCGAGCACTTTCTACTTGCGTTCACGCGAGTCGTCGGTAGAGTGACGAATCGAGCGAATGAGAGCCGTCTCGCCGCGCTTCATTGCATGTCCGAGTGACCTCGAGCGCGCCCGCATCGTCGTCTACGGCATCCCGTTCGAGGGCCGCGTCAACCTCCGGAAAGGTGCCGACAGCGGCCCGCGGGACCTTCGGCTCGCCTCCGACTCGATCGAGACCTATTCGCCTGCGCTCGGTCGCGACCTGGAGCACCTGCCGCTCGCGGACATCGGCGACTGCGAGCTGCCCGACGGCGCACCGCCCCGCGAGCAGCTCGACGCGGCCCGCGGCGAGATCGCCGCGTGGTGGCGGCCAGGGCTCATTCCCTTCATGCTCGGTGGCGATCACACGGCGACGGTGCCGGTCATGGAGGCAATCGCGCCCACGTTTCCCGGTCTCCGCGTCCTCCAGCTCGACGCCCATCCCGACACGCGCGAGGAGTTCCTGGGCGAGCGCTACAACTATGCTTCGGCCATGGCGCGGGTGATGGACGTCGTGCCGGCGGAGCGCGTCTACCAGGTCGGCATGCGCACGGGGTCCCGCGAGGAGTACGAGCGCCGGCGGCCGAACTTCTACCCGGTCCTCGCGGGACCTCCCGGCGAGGTCGTCCGACGGCTGCTCCCCGAGCTCCGCAGCCATCCGCTCTACGTCACGATCGACGTGGATGTTCTGGATCCGTCCGAAGCGCCGGGCACCGGCTCGCCCGAACCCGGTGGCCTCCGCGTGCCGGAGCTCATCGAGATCGTCCGGATGCTCGGCGAGTGCCGCGTCATCGGCGGCGACCTCGTCGAGGTGGCCCACGCGTGGGACCCGACCGGTCGCACCGGAATCGCCGCCGCCTGGGTCATCCGGGAAGCCATGCTGACGTGGTGGGGCGATCTTCGGTGACGAGCCGCTACCGCCAGTACGCCGCCCCGCATCTCTACGAGATCGCGTTCGACACGAACCGCAAGCTGGAGGTCGACTTCCTCGTCCACTGCTTCAAGCGCCACGCCACGATCCCGGTGAGCCGCGTGCTCGACATCGCATGCGGGACCGGGCCGCACCTGATCCGCCTCGCCGACCGCGGGTACCAGATGTCGGGGCTCGACCTCTCGGCCGAGAACATCGCATTCGTCAAGCAGCGGCTCGCCGCCAAGGGGCACCGGGGCGAGCTGATCGTCGGCGACATGAGCGACTTCCGGCTCGAGCGGCCGGTGGACGCGGCCATCTGTATGCAGGACTCGCAGGGTCACATGCTGACCAACGCGCGGCTCCTCGCCCACCTCCGGGCGGTCGCGCGCGCCGTCAAGCGAGGTGGCCTCTACGTCTTCGACCGCTACATGGCCTCCTCCTGGACGAACCCGGCCCGGAGCTGGTCGTGGTCCAAGCGCCGCGGGCGGCTCATCGTGCGCGCTTCGTTCTCGGCGCTCAACGACGTGGACCCGGTGAGCCAGATCTTCCGCGAGCGAATGACGCTGGAGGCGATCGAAAACGGCACGCGGCGGCTGTACCGCCAGTCGCATCTCTCGCGGATGGTCTTCCCGCAAGAGCTCAGGGCGCTCGTCGAGCTGGTCGGCGGCTTCGAGTTCGTCCAGTGGTTCTTCGGGTTCAAGCGCCACCAGGTCTTGGAGCGCTCCAGGCACCCCCTCATGATGGTTGTCGTCCTGCGCAAGACCTGAGCGGGCGCGCCGCCATGACGCCGGCGGGCGCCCGCGAGGCCGGCCGCCGCGCGAAGCGCGGCCCGGTGCTGCGGCTCAAGCGGGGGCACCCGCGGGTGCCTTCCCACCCCTGGATCTTCAAAGGCGACGTGGCCGACGTGACCGACGTCGAGCCCGGCACGGTCGTCACGGTCGTCGATGCGGCCGGCCGCTTCGTCGGGCGCGGCGACTACAATCCGCGGCCTGGGCTCTGCTGCCGCATCCTGACCTGGGCCGACGAGTCGCTCGACGCGGCCTTCCTCGAGCGGCGTCTGGCCGAAGCCGTCGCCCGCCGCGCCACCGGCGAGGCGGCCGGCGCGCCCACCCTCGGCCGGCTCGTCTGGAGCGAGGCGGACGGCCTGCCGGGGCTCGTCGTGGACCGCTACGGCCCCGTGCTCGTCGTCCAGTGCGGGACGCTCGGGATGGCGCGGCGGCGGCGAGAGATCGAGGGGGCGCTCGGGCGCGTGCTGGGCGAGCTCCCCGCCTTCAACAAGGACGAGGACGGGCCGGCACGGCTCGAGGGATTCGAGCCGGCTCACGGCTGGGCCGGCCGCGTGGGGCCGGCGACCGTCGAGGTGGGCGAAGACGGCGTCAGGTTTGCCGTGACGGTCGGCGCCGGCCACAAGACGGGCCTCTATCTCGACCAGGGCGAGAACCGCCGCCGGGTCGGCGGGCTCGCCGCCGACCGCGAGGTCCTCGACGCGTTCTCCTACACGGGGGGCTTCGCGTGCCACGCGCTCCGTGGCGGCGCCCGGCGCGCCGTCCTGATCGAGTCCTCGCCGGAGGCGCTCGTGGGCGCACGTCAGAACCTGGCGCTCAACGGAGTCGCCGAGCGAGCGCAGCTCGTCGCCACGAACGCGTTCGACGAGCTCCGCCGGCTCGAGCGTGCCGGCGCGCGCTTCGGCGTGGTCATCCTCGATCCGCCACCGTTCGCGCGGAACCGGACCCAGCTCGACGGCGCCGTGCGCGGCTACAAGGAAATCAACCTCCGCGCGATGCGCCTGCTCGAGCGCGGGGGGAGTCTCCTCACGTTCTCGTGCTCCCACCACGTGTCGCAGACGCGCTTCGAGGAGCTCTGCCGCGACGCGGCGGCCGACGCGTCAGTGCGGCTCCGGGTGGTCGCCTCGCTCACCCAGGCGAGCGATCATCCCGAGGTCCTCACGATTCCGGAAACGCGCTACCTCAAGGGGCTGCTGCTCGAAGCCATGTGACGCGGGGCCCTCCGATCGGGCGCGTCACCAGCGTCGGGTCTCGCCGTGTTTCAAGAGCCAGACGCGCCCCGCGTCGAGCTCGAGCCGGCGCGCCTCGGCGAGCAGGCGTACCGGAGGCTCCTCGATCGGCTCCTCGGCCAGATCGAACGTGCCCCAGTGGATCGGCACAAGACGCCGGCCCCGGACGTCGGCCAGCGCGCCCAACGCCTCCTCGGGCGTGGTGTGGCCCGCCTTCATGATCACGGGCGGCAGGTAGGCGCCGATGGGAATCGCGGCCACGTCGAAGGGGCCGAGCCGCGCGCCGATCTCCGCGAACCCGCCAAAGTAGGCCGAGTCCCCCGCGAAGTAGAAGCGCTTGGCGCGGCCGGCGACGGCCCAGCCGCTCCAGAGCCGGCGGTTCCGATCCCACAGGGTGCGGCCCGAGAAATGGTGGGCCGGGACGCAGGTCAGCGTGAGCCCGGAGACGGTGCGGCTCTGCCACCAGTCCAGCTCCCCGACCTCGGTGATGCCGAGCTCGGCGAACCACGCGCGGAGCCCGAGCGGGACCAGGAAGCGCGGCCGATGGGTCTGGGCGAGCCGCTTGACGGTCGCCACGTCGAGATGGTCGTAGTGGTCGTGCGAGATGAGGACGACGTGGATCGGCGGCAAGTCCTCGAACGCGAGGCCGGGCGGGGTCACGCGCTTGGGACCGGCGAACCCGACGGGGCTCGCGCGATCCGACCACTGCGGATCGGTCAGAACGTTCACCCCGTCCAGCTGGATCAGCAGCGTCGCGTGGCCGACCCAGGTCACCGTGTCGGTGGCGGGATTCCTCCGGATCGCCTCGAGGTCGCCCCCGACGACGGGAAGGTTCGCGGTCCGCGGATGGAAGGTCGCCGCCCAGACGCGCGAGACGAAGAAGCTCCAGCGCACCCAGGCGGACGCGGACGCGGCCACGGCATCGACGTTGGTGAACCCCCGTTCCCGGTGATGGGGGGGCGCGCCCGGAACGGGCTCGCCGATACCGTGGCAGGAACTCAGGCCGAGGGCGAGAAGGAGGAGGGCTACACGAGGCCGGATCAGCGCTTGTCTTCTCCGACCGGCAGCTCGAGAAGGAACGACGCCCCGCCCTCCGGACGGTTCTCGGCCCAGAGCCGGCCACCGAGCTCCGTGACGATACCGTAGGAGACCGAGAGGCCGAGCCCGCTTCCCTCGCCCGGCCCCTTCGTCGTGAAGAACGGATCGAAGATCCGCGGCATCACCTCGATCGGGATCCCCGGCCCGGTGTCGCGCACTTCCAGGCGGACGCGCGCGCCGTCGGGCCAGCAGCGCACGGTCAGCACCCGCGCCCCGGCACGCCGGGCCATCGCCTGGTGCGCGTTCTGGACGAGGTTCAGGATCACCTGCTGGAGCTGGTTCTCGTCCCCCAGCACCCAGGGGCTCGGGGCGAATTCGGTGACGACTTTCACGTTGTCCTGCTGGAGCTGGTAGCTCTTCAGCTCGAGCACCCGGCGCGCCTGGTCGGACAGCGTGCACGGCCGGCGCTCCGGCGGGTACTGCCGGGCGAAGAGCAGGAGGTTCTGAACGATGCGGGCGGCGCGCGCGGCCTCGTCCGTGACGATCTTGAGCCGCTCGCGCACGGGCTCCGGCGCCTGGGGGTCCGCGAGCATGAGGTGCGTCTGGCCGAGGATCGTCGTGAGCGGGTTGTTGATCTCGTGCGCGACGCCCGAGGCGAGCTTGCCCACGGCAGACAGCTTCTCGGCGTGGATGAGCTGCGTCTGGGCGCGCTGGAGCTCCTCGAGCTGGCGGCGCGTCTCGGAGTAGAGGCGGGCGTTGTCGAGCGCGAGCCCGATCTGGTCGGCGGTCGCCTCGAGAAGCGCGACCTCGGTCGCCTCGAAGCGGTCGAGGGTCTTGCGCCCGAGCGAGAGCGTGCCGAGGATCCTGCCGCGGCTGTGGATCGGCACGCACACGAAGCCGCGGATCTGCTCACGCTGGACCGCGTCCCGGGCCGCCGGGAGCAGGTCGGGGTCCACGTAGTTTGTCTCGATCTGGACCGTCCGGCCGGTGGCGGCGACACGGCCGATCAGGCCCGCGCCGACCGGCAGGGTCTCGTTCACGAGGCGCAGGCCCGGCGACATCCCCCGCTCGCCTCGAAGGTGCAGCGTCTTGCCGTCCTCGGAGAGGAGGTGGAGGCTCGCGATCTCGTGGCCCGTGACACGCGTCAGCGCCTCGACTGCGGTGCGCAGCACGTCGCCCACGTCGAGGGTGCGGCTCACCTTCTCGGCGACGGTGTGCAGGATCTGTAGATGCGGCTCGACGGCCGTCGGGGCGGCCCGCCGGCGCCGCCCGTCAGTGCGCGCCAGCGAGCGAGCGGCGCGCGGCTTCAAGCGCGGTCTCGACGAGCGTCCGGTCTGATCCGGGCAGGTCGCCCAGCGCGCCGGCGATGGACAGGAGGAGCACGACCTCCTCGAGGTGTTGACACGCGACTGCCGCCCGACCGGCGGCGATCTCCCGCGCGGCGGCGAGCGCCGCCGCCTCCATGCGCGCGCCCGTCGACGCGCGCGCGGTCGTCTCCATGGCGCGCACGGCGCGGAACACGGCATGCGCGAGCCGCTGCCACGGGTCCGCCTCGTCGGGCTTCTCGGCCGCGGATTCCACGCTCGACCGGAGGAGCGCGGCGGAGACCGCCCGGTCGAGGTAGACGTAATCGAAGGGCTTCCCCACGTAGTCGAAGGCGCCGAGCTGGAGCGTTTCGCGCGCCAGAGCGGCGTCCTCGTTGGCGGTGACCATGATGACCGCGAGGGCGTCGTCGAGCTCGCGGATCCGCCGGAGCACCTCGACGCCGTCGATGCCCGGCATGCGCACGTCGAGCAGGACCAGGTCGGGGCGGTCGCGTCGGATCGCGGCCAGCGCGTCCTTGCCGCCCGAGGCCTCGTGCACGGTGTAGCCCTGCGAGGTGAAGTACTCGCTCAGCACCTCGCGCACCGGGGCCTCGTCATCCACAACCAGGATGCGGCCGAGCGAGAGGCTCATCGCCTCTCATTTTACCCTCTCGCTGGGTGTGGAACTAATGTGGGACTCACGACGGTTCGAGCGCGGGCTTCCGAGCGCCGGCTCCGCCGGCGTCGAGCGCGGGCTGTTCGAGCGCCGGCTTTGCCGGCGCAATCGATCCTGGGGGGAGGGTTCGGAAGGGGGGCGAAGCCCCCCTCCGAGTCAGCTCAGCCGGCGCCACGCGCGACGACGTCGTAGACGAGCTTGAGCGCGGGGTCCAGCTTGCTCGGGTCGGGACCGCCGCCCTGGGCGAGGTCGGGCCGGCCGCCACCCCGGCCGCCAACGGCGCGGGCGACCTCCTCCATGATCCGACCCGCCTGAAAGCGCTTGGTGAGGTCGCGGGTGACGGCGGCGACGAGGTTCACCTTGCCGTCGACGACGCTCCCCACGCAGACGACGCCCGAGCCGAGACGGTCGCGCAGCGTGTCGGCAACCGAGCGGAGGCCGTCGGCGTCGAGGCCGTCGATCCGCCCTGCGACCACCGCGACGCCGTTGATCTGCCGCGCCGCCGCGACCAGGTCCTCCGCGCGGGAGCGCGCGAGCCTGGCCTCGAGCTCGGCAAGCTGCTTCTCGAGCAACCGCTGCTCCTCGAGAAGCTTGGCGAGTCGCTTTGGCACCTCCAGCGGCGCGATCTTCAGGAGCTCCGCCGCCTCACGGAGCGCGGCTTCCTTCCGGGCGACCGTCTCGAGCGCGGCGCTCCCCGCAACGGCCTCGATGCGGCGCACACCGGAGGCGACGGCGCCCTCGGTCGTCACCTTCACCAGGCCGAGCTCGCCCGTCTGGTCCAGGTGCGTGCCGCCGCACAGCTCCGTGGAGAAGTCGCCGATCTTCACGACGCTCACGCGGTCGCCGTACTTCTCACCGAAGAGGGCCAAGGCACCCGTCCGGAGCGCCGCGTCGAGGTCCATTTCCATCCGGGCCACCCGCACGTTGGCCTGGACCTGCTCGTTCACCAGCTCCTCGATCTGCTCGATCTCGCGGTCCTTCACCTGGGCGCCGTGGGAGAAGTCGAAGCGCAGATGATCGGGGGCGACCAGCGAGCCCGCCTGCGCCACATGGGGGCCGAGGATCCGGCGGAGCGCTGAGTGCAGGAGGTGCGTGCCCGTGTGGTGCTGGCGCAGCCCCTGGCGCCGCGGCGTCTCGACACTCACCGCGACCTCCTCGTTCTCGTGGAAGCCGCCCTGCACGACGCGCACGCGGTGGACGATGAGCTTCGAGCCGCGATAGTACGTGTCGAGGAGCTGGCCGCGGCCGCCACGGCCGGCGATCGTGCCTGTGTCGCCGACCTGGCCGCCCGACTCCGCGTAGGCGGGCGTGCGGTCGAGGATCATCTCGACCTCGGCGCCCTCGGTCGCCTCCCGCACGCGCGAGAGCGTGCCCCCGGCCGTGTCGATGATCGCCAGGATTCGCGCGGGCGCCGCGAGCGTGTCGTGGCCGACGAACTCCACGCGCGGGATCTCGGTGGAGAGACGCGTGTAGATCGCCGCCGCCTCCGCGTCTTCGCCCGTCGCGAACGCTCCGCCCGCCCGCGCGCGCTCGCGCTGCGCTTCCATCTCGGCCTCGTAGGCGGCCTCGGTCTCGTCGGTAACGACCCATCCCTTGTCCCTGAAGATTTCCTCGGCGAGGTCCCGGGGGAACCCGTGCGTGTCGTACAGCCTGAAGAGGAAGCGCCCGTCAAGAACGCGCGGGCTCGTGAGGCCGCGAGACCCGCGGCGGCGCTGCGCCTCGTCGTACTCCTCGATCAGCCGCATGCCCGTGTCGAGCGTTTCGGCGAAGCGCTCCTCCTCGGTCTTGACCGTCTCTTCGACCCGCGGCGCCTCGGTCAGGAGCTCCGGGTAGGCGTCGCGCATCAGGCGGACCACCCAGTCTACGGTCCGCCAGAGGAAGGGCTCGCTGAGCCCGAGCAGGCGGCCGTGCCGCATGGCCCGGCGCATGATGCGGCGGAGCACGTAGCCGCGCCACTCGTTCGACGGCGTCACGCCGTCGGCGATCAGGAACGTGGCCGCGCGCGCGTGGTCGGCGATGACCCGCATCGAGACGTCGTCCTCCTCGCGCGCGCGATAGGGCTTGCCCGTGAGGGCGGCGATCCACTCGATGAGGGGAGCGAGCAGATCCGTGTCGAAGCTCGACGCCTTGCCCTGCATGACGGCGGTGATCCGCTCGAGCCCCATCCCGGTGTCGATCGAGGGCCGGGGCAGCGGGACGAGGCGCCCCTCCGCGTTCCGGTCGAATTGCATGAAGACGAGGTTCCAGATCTCGAGCCAGCGATCGCACTCGCACGCGGGCCCGAGACAGGCGCGGCCGGCGGTAACCTCCGCGCAGGGGATGTGGTCGCCCTGGTGGAAGTGGATCTCGGAGCACGGCCCACATGGGCCGTGGTCACCCATGGCCCAGAAGTTGTCCTCCTCCCCCAACCTCAATATGCGGTCGTCTGCGAAGCCGGCGACCTTCTTCCAGAGTCCGAACGCGTCGTCGTCGTCGGTGAAGACCGTCGCCGCGAGGCGCCGCGAGTCGAGCCCGAGGTCGCGCGTCAGGAACTCCCAGGCGAAGGCGATCGCCTCCGCCTTGAAGTAGTCGCCGAAGGAGAAGTTCCCGAGCATCTCGAAGAAGGTGTGGTGGCGCGCGGTCCGGCCGACGTTCTCGAGATCGTTGTGCTTGCCGCCCGCGCGGACGCACTTCTGGCAGGTGGTGGCGCGCACGTCGTCGCGTCGCTCCTCGCCGAGGAAGATCGCCTTGAATTGCACCATGCCCGCGTTGGTGAAGAGGAGCGTCGGGTCCGCTCCGGGCACGAGCGGCGACGACCGCACGCGCGTGTGACCGTTACGCTCGAAATAGGCCAGGAATTTCTCGCGGATCGCGCTGCCGGTCATCGGAAGCCTCATTGTACCCCGGTCAGTCCTCGGCGGAGAGCCCGGCGGTCTCGCGGAGGATCTGCGCGACGACCGACCCGGGGTACCCACGGCGCAGGAGGAAGCCGCGCAGGCGCGCGGCCACGCGGGCAGGATCGGCCCGGCGCAGCGCCGGCAGGCGCCGGCCGGCCGCCGCCCGCGCCCGCGTGAGCTGCGCCTCCGGGAGGACGGCCGACAGCGCCGCGTCGATGAGCGACGGGGCGACGCCGCGTGCGCGAAGCTCGGCGGAGAGACGCGCCGGACCGTAGCCGCGGGCCGAGCGGGCTTCGACCCACTGGCGCGCGAAGGCACGGTCGTCCACGTAGCCGCGCGCGGCGAGGTCGACGACCACGGCGGCGGCCACGTCGCGAGGCGCACCGCGACGCTCGAGGCGCCGGGTGAGCTCGCGGCGGGTCCACGCCCGCCGCGAGAGGAGGTCGGCCGCCGCGCGGCGCGCGGCGGCGGCGTCGAGGCGACGCTTGGCCGCTACGATCGCTTGAAGAAGGCGCTGGCGGCGCTGCTGCGGGGCATCATATCGGGCGGCTTCTCTTCCTTCTTTTGCTCGAACGACTGCTCGCCCGTAGAGAAAATGCCGCGGACCTTGAGGTCGAAGTCGTCCGGGCTCGACGCCGCCTCCCGCGCCGTCTCGTAGGAGATGAGGCCTTCGCGGTAGAGATGGAGCAGGCACTGGTCGAAGGTCTGCATCCCGTACTGGACCTGCCCTTGCGCGATGGCCGCCGGGATCTCGGGTGTCCGCTTGGCTTCCCGGATGCAGTCCCGGATCTGTCCGGTGCTGATCATCACCTCGACGGCGGGGATGCGGCCCTCGCCGCCGATCCGCGGAATCAGGCGCTGCGAGACGACCCCCTGGACGACGGCCGCGAGCTGGTCACGGATCTGCTGCTCCTGGTGGGGCGGAAACGTGCCGATGATCCGGTTGACCGTCTCCGCCGCGTTCAGCGTGTGGAGGGTCGAGAAGACCAGGTGGCCGGTCTCCGCGGCGTGCAGCGCCACGGACATCGTCTCCGGGTCGCGCATCTCACCCACGAGGATGACGTCGGGGTCTTCGCGGAGCGCGGCGCGGAGCGCGATGGCGAAGCTCGTCGAGTCGTGACCGATCTCGCGCTGGCTGACGACGCAGTTGATGTCGTCGTGTGTGAACTCGATCGGGTCCTCGATCGTGATGATGTGGTCGTTCCGGTTGCGGTTGATGAAGTCGATGATCGCCGCGAGCGTCGTCGACTTGCCCGAGCCGGTGATGCCCGTGACGAGGACCAGCCCGCGGCGCTCCATGGCGAGCTGCTCGAGGACGGGCGGCAGGGCGAGCTCGTCGAACCGCGGCTTCTTCGACGGGATCGACCGGAGCACCGCCCGGACCGTGCCGAGCGCCAGGAACATGTTGACGCGGAAGCGCCCGTAGTTCTGGACGGCGTACGCGGTGTCGATCTCCTTGCCGTCGCGAAGCTGGTTGTACCAGCGCTCGGCGAGCATCTTCCGGGCGAGGCGATCCATGTCCTCGGCCGTGATGACTCCGAAATCGCCTTGGGGCATCAGGCGCCCGTGGATGCGGAGGATCGGCGGCGCGCCCGCCTTGAGGTGGAGGTCCGACGCGCCGCGCTCGACGCCGGCCGCCAGGAGCCTGTCGAAGTCGATCGCCATCGCTGACTCCTACTTGATCGGTCCGGCCGGGCGTAGCCCGATGGCCTCCCGAATCTTGGCTTCTAGATCGGCGAGTGTCGCCGGGTTCTCCTGGAGCCACTTCTTCGCGTTCTCGCGGCCCTGTCCGATGCGCTCGTTCTTATAAGTGTACCAGGTGCCGGACTTTTCGATGATGCTCTGCTCCACGCCCGCGTCGAGCACCGTCCCGGCCTTCGAGATCCCCTCGCCGTAGATCATGTCGAACTCGGCCTCGCGGTGGGGCGGCGCGAGCTTGTTCTTGACGACCTTCACCTTGGTCCGAACGCCGAGCGATTCGGTCCCCTGCTTGATCGCATCCTGGCGGCGGATGTCCATGCGGATCGACGCGTAGAACTTGAGCGCGCGCCCGCCCGGCTGCGTTTCGGGCGATCCAAACATGACGCCGATCTTCTCGCGGATCTGGTTGATGAAGACGAGAACGGCCCCCGAGCGCGAGATGGCCGCGGTGAGCTTCCGAAGCGCCTGCGACATGAGACGCGCCTGCAGGCCCGGCAGCGAGTCGCCCATGTCGCCGTCGAGCTCGGCGCGCGGCACGAGGGCGGCGACGGAGTCGACGACGATGACGTCCACCGAGTTGGAGCGCACGAGCGTCTCGGTGATCTCGAGCGCCTGCTCGCCCGTGTCCGGCTGCGAGATCAGGAGCTCGTCGGTGTTCACGCCGAGCTTCTTCGCGTAGATGGGGTCGAGCGCGTGCTCGGCGTCGATGAACGCGGCGGTCCCGCCCAGCCGCTGAGCCTCGGCGATGACGTGGAGCGCGAGCGTCGTCTTGCCCGAGGACTCCGGCCCGTAGATCTCGGTGACGCGGCCGCGCGGCAGGCCGCCGACGCCGAGTGCCAGGTCGAGCGACAGGGCCCCCGTCGGGATGACGGCGATCTCCTCCAGCGGGCCCCCGGCGCCCAGGCGCATGATGGAGCCCTTGCCGAACTGCCGCTCGATCTGCGCGATCGCCAGCTCCAGGGCCTGGCGCCGGTCACTCTTCACGTCCGCCATGCGCGTCTCCCCATTCAGTGACGTTATTCAGTGACGTTATGAGCACAGTGACGTTGTGAGCATTCTAGGAGTCGTGGCGTGG
>MNCR01000051.1:0-5390 GCA_001914535.1 Candidatus Rokubacteria bacterium 13_2_20CM_69_15_1 | reverse complement strand
GCGAGGCGAGAGATCGCTCCGCATGAGGGCCACGCGCTCGACGGAGAGCCGCCCGAACTGGTTCCCCGCCCCCGCCAAGAGCGCGTCGCTCAGCGCGCGATCGCGTCGCGGGGCGCGCACGCGGCCAAGGGTGACGTGCGGCGCGAACGGGCGCGCCTCACGCTCGAACCCGAGCGCAGCGAGCGCGGCGTCCACGCGGCCCGCCAGCTCGACGAGCGCCTCCGCTCCGCGGCCCACCCCCGCCCAGATCACGCGCGCGCGCAGCGGCGTCGGAAACGCGCCGAGACCCTCCACGCTCGCCTCGAAGGGGGCGAATCCGGACGTCGCGCCGGCGAGGGCGGCGACGAGTTCCGCCGCCCTCGCCTCGCGGACCTGACCAAGGAACTTCAGCGTGAGGTGAACGTTCTCGGGGGAGACCCAGGCGACGGCGGGCGCCACGCGGCGAAGCCCCTCGATGGCGGAGCCGAGCGCCGCACGGACGCTCTCATCGAGGCGGATCGCCACGAACGTCCGAATCTCGTCGATCGCGGGAACTCTCCAGCAGCAGCAGCAGGTTCTCGAGGCCGACCACACGCGTCGGATCGGTCTCCTGTGCGATCGCCGCGCGCAAGTCTTCGAGCGCGCCGGCGTGGTCGCCCTGGAGCTCGCGCGTGAGCGCGCGGCTCCCGAGCGCCTGGGAGTCGAGGGCCGGCACGGCCGGCTCCGGAGGCGGCGCCAGCACGACGGGCGCCGCCGGGAGCGGCGAGG
Source organism: Candidatus Rokubacteria bacterium 13_2_20CM_69_15_1 (assembly GCA_001914535.1). GTDB lineage: Bacteria > Methylomirabilota > Methylomirabilia > Rokubacteriales > CSP1-6 > 20CM-2-70-11. The sequence continues at coordinate 4,643 of MNCR01000051.1, read as the reverse complement.
GCGGCGAGGTTGCGGACGGCGTGGCCGCGGGCGGGGTCAGAGCCGGCAGGGGCGGCGCGGCGCCCTCGAGGCCGGCGCGCGGGCGCCCCACCGCCGCCGCTTTCGGCTGGTACCCGAGCTCGACGGCCGCGTGCCTGAAGAGCGCCTGGGCGTGGCCCGGATCCGCCTCGACGGCGCGCATGAAGTCGGCGACCGCCCGCTGGTACTCGCCCTTCGCGACCCAGGCGTTGCCGCGGTTGAACAGGATCTCCGCGTCCTCCGGGGCGAGCTCGAGCGCGCGCGTGTAGTCCTCGATCGCGCCGTCGAGGTCGCCCTGGCGCGCGCGCGCGACGCCGCGGTTCGCGAGCGCCGCGGCCGAGGTCCCGAGCGTCTCGTCGAAATCGGCCTGCGCCTGCGCGTAGCGGCCCCCGCGCAGGTGCGTGAGCCCGCGGTCGAACGCGGTCGGCGACGCGCACGCCGCGAGCGCGACGAGCGCCATGGCAGCGATCAGAGCCTTCACGTCCGTCCTTTCAGCGCACGCCGCAGCATATCAAATGCGGCCTGCGTCGACTGCCACTTCACCGAGGCCCGGCCGCCGAGGAAGCGGAAGTGGCGGCTCGTCACCGCTCCCGCGACCGCGAGCCCGACGAACACGGTGCCGACCGGCTTTGCGGCCGTGCCGCCGTCGGGCCCCGCGACCCCGGTGATCGCGAGGCCGCAAGGCGCGCCGGCACGCTCGCAGACGGAGCGCACCATCGCCTCGGCGCAGGGCGCGCTCACCGCGCCGTGGGTGCGCAGGATCTCCGCCGGCACGCCGAGCAGCTCTTCCTTCGCGCGGTTCGAGTACACGAGCACACCGCGCTCGAAGTACGCGGACGAGCCGGGGACGTTCGTGAGCCGGTGGCCGAGGAGTCCGCCCGTGCACGACTCGGCCAGGGCGAGGGTCAGCCGGCGCTCGCGCAGGAGCCGGCCAACGACGACCTCGAGCGACTCCGCGTCGCGGCCGTAGCAGTCGTCGCCCAGCGCGGCGCGGAGGGGCGCCTCCACGCGGTCGAGGATCTTCGACACCTCGGCGAGCGTCGCGCCACGCGCGCGAAGCCTCACCCAGACCTCGCCGTCGCCCGGGACCACGGCGACGTCGGCGCCCTTGCGCTCGGCGGCGCCGAGCCATTCCGCGAGCCGCTCCTCAACCTCGGCGAGCGTCACGCCGGCCGCGCGGAGCGTCCGCACGAGGACGACGCCCCGCCCGGCAAATCGGGCGCGGGCGAAGGGCACGAGGTGTGCGGCGAGCGCCGCCGGGAGACCGTCGCGCGCGAGCACGACGAGGGCCCGCGCGCCGCTCTCGAGCATCCATCCCGGCTCGCCGTCGTCGACGGGCCAGGTGGTCGCGCCCTGCGGCACGAGGGCCAGGCGCTCGGCCCGCCGCGGCAGGGGCCGGTCGAGCCGTCGGTAGCGCTCCTCGAGCGCGGCGAGAAACCGCTCGTTCAGGACGAGCCGCGCGCCGACGGCGCGCGCGACGACGCGACGCGCGACGTCGCCCGCCGACCCGCCGCCGGCGATCACGACCGTAAGGCCGTCGTCCGGGGTGAGCGCCCGCTCGAGCGCCGCCTCATCCTCGTCGAGGACGACGCGGCTCGCCACAGGCACGCCCGCCTCCATGAGCGCCGCCGCCACGACGGCGCCCTCCGGGTCGGCGAGCGCCGCTCCAGGCAGGGCGCCGACCGTGACGACGTGGGCGGCGGCGGTCACGGCCAGTGCGTCACCGCGCGGAGGAGCGCCAGGACGGTAGCCGCGTAGACGCCCGCGATCAGATCGTCGACCATGACGCCGAAACCTCCCCGCGCACGCTGGCTCGCGCGGGCGGGGAACGGCTTGGTGACGTCGAAGAGCCGGAACAGGACGAGGCCGGCGGCGAGGGTGGGGAGCGTGAGCGGGAAGACGAGCACCGTGAGCGTCATCCCCGCCACCTCGTCGATGACGATCGCGCCCGGGTCCTTGACGCCCAGGACGCGCTCGGCCTGTTGCGCTGCCCACGTGCCGGCGAGCACGACGCTCACGAAGAAGACGACCAGGCCGGCGCGCGACCAGGGTACCAGCCAGAGGACGAGCACGGTGAGGACGCTGCCGACGGTGCCGGGAGCGACGGGGACCCACCCCGCGCCGCCGGCCGTGGCGATGATCAGCGCGACACGGTCCGCCGCGGCGGCGCGGCTAGGCGCGCTCGCCGACCAGCTCGTACCCTTCGACCTCGACGATGGACACGCGCGCGAACCGGCCGGGCTCGAAGCGGCCGCGGAGATAGACCACACCGTCGATCTCGGGCGCCTGGCCGGCGGTGCGCCCCTCGAAGGCGAACGCCGGATCCTCGCTCCGGCCGTCCACGAGGACGTCCGTGACCGTCCCCACGAGCTTCCGGTTGCGCTCCCATGCGATCCCGTCTTGAAGGTCCTGCACGATCGCCGCGCGCTCGGCGGCCAGCTCGGCGGCGACCTGGTCGGGGAACGCGGGCGACGGCGTCCCCTCTTCGGGCGAGTACGTGAAGACGCCGAGGCGGTCGAAGCGCACGTCGTCGAGGAACTGGAGCAGGTTCTGGAACGCGGCCTCCGACTCGCCCGGGAAGCCGACCAGCACCGTCGTGCGGACGGCGAGGGCCGGGATCGCTTCGCGGAACGCGCCGACGATCTCCCGCATGCGCCGGGCGGTGACCGCGCGGCGCATCGCGGAGAGGACGCCGTCGTCCCCGTGCTGCACGGGCATGTCGAGGTAGGGGACGATCCGGGCGCGCTGCCACTTCGCGATGAGCCGGTCGCTGACGTGCGCGGGGTGAAGGTACATGGGACGGATCCACGGCATGCGCGTCTCGCCGAGCGCCAGCAGCAAGTCGCCGATGTCGCCGCCGCCCGGGAGGTCGCGGCCGTAGGCCAGGGTATCTTGCGAGACGAGGATCGCCTCCTGGATGCCTCGCGCCGCGAGCGCCTCGACCTCCCGCACGATGTCCGCGCGGGGACGGCTCCGGTGGCGGCCGCGGAACTGGGGGATCGCGCAGAAGGTGCAGCCCATGTCGCACCCCTCGGCGATCTTCACGTAGGCGTACGGCACCTTCGCCGCGAGGAGGCGCGGCGTGGCCGCGTCATAGAGGTAGCCCGGCGGCGCCGACGTCGCCCAGTCGTGGCGGTTCGCCGCCTGACGGACGAGGTCCACGATGCGCGAGAGGTTCGAGGTGCCGAGGATTCCGTCCACCTCGGGCATCTCCCGCAGGATCTCGCCGCCGTAGCGCTGCGTGAGACACCCGGTGACGATGAGCGCGCGGCAGCGCCCGCGCGCTTTCAATCGGGCCGCCTCGAGGATGGTCGCGACCGACTCCTCGCGCGCGCGGTCGATGAACGCGCACGTGTTGACGATGAGGCACTCGGCCTCCTCCGGCCGGTCGACGAGCGGGAAGCCGGCCTCGGTCAGCATGCCGAGCATCAGCTCGGAGTCGACCTGGTTCTTGGGACACCCGAGCGTCGTGAGGTGGACTTTCATCGGGAACCCAAAGTATACCCCGCAGGCCTCAGGCGACGATCTCCATTCGGAGGCCGCGCCGGTCCCGCTCGGGCGCCGGCGGCAGGACGCGCGCCGTGCCCGCGTGGATCCGTCCCGCGGTGACGAGAAGCGCCACCGCGTCCACGATGTCGTCGCGCGCGACCGCCCGGGCGCCGAGCGCGCGGCGCACGCGCCCGGGATCGAACCGCGGGACGAACCGCCGGAGGACGGCGAGACGCTCCGCCTCGCCGGCGAGCGTCTTCTTCGAGTGCTCGAGCCCTCGCCCGCGCCCGGCCAGGACCGCGAAGATGACCTCGGGGTGGGCCTCACGGACGCGGGCCTGGAGGGCCGGGGTCACGAGCCGGTCGGCCTCGGCGATCTTCGGCAGGATATTCCAGAGCTCGAGGGAGATGCGCCGGCCAGCGGCGCGCAGATTGCGCGCGCACGCCTCGGGGTACGAGGCGGCGCCGAGGGCCGCGCGGGACGGCGCCGGAAAGACGCTCGAGGCGCGCGGGACACCGAGGAACCGCCGCGCCTCCAGGTCCGCGGCGCGGGGCCCCGGCGCGGCCAGGCCGATGGGGATGTCCACGGCGAGCACGGCGCGTCCGGCGGCGGCCTCGCGGACGGCGCCACGCAGGGCCGGCACGATCCGAAATTCGAGCGCGCTGAGCGAGGGATCGCTGGAGGCGATCACCCATCCGGCGCGACAGCCGTCGATGCCACAGAGAGATAGACCTTCATGTCGGGGGCATCAGCCTACCGTGACCGTGCGTGGCGCCGCTGGGCGCGCGGCGGGCCGGAGGTTCCCTCGGGAAGTCTCCAGCCCGCCACGCCTACGCTAGTTGGCCTACGGCCCGACGGTCGTCTCGATCACGTCCGTGCGATTGGCCGTGTTCCCGTTGTTCACCTGGACGAAGACCGGCACCAGATCGTTTCCGACGTTCGTCAGCCCCTCGTAGTCACCGACGAAGAACCCGAAGGGACCGCGCGCCGCCGGTGCATGCTCGATGTCGAACGACGCGAGGGTGAGCCGGCTCTCGTCCGTCCAGTCGGCCGCCCTGGCGCACGTCTTGGCGCCCGACGGCTTGCACCGGACGATCCAGTAATCCGTCCGGGCGCCCGGATTCGCGTCGTTGAAA
>MNCR01000097.1:11796-13705 GCA_001914535.1 Candidatus Rokubacteria bacterium 13_2_20CM_69_15_1 | reverse complement strand
AAGCGATGACGCGACCGTCGGGGCCGGTTCGCATCCGGGGATAGGCCGCGACGCGCAGCAAGCGCACCGTGGCGCCCCCGTTCCGTCCCGCATCGGCGACCAGGGCCAGCACGGCCTCCGCGCCCTCACGTCCGCTCAGGGGAACCAGGATCCGCTTTGCCATGATCCACCTCCGCTCCTGTGACCCCGCGGGGAGGCGGGTGTGAAACGCTACCGGAGGAGCCGGAACTGAGCGAGCAGGCCGTGGATGAAGATGGCTGTGAGGCTCCTCGGATCCACGTCGCCCGAAACCGGCACACCGTGGGTCACCAGGTACAGCACCAGCGCGAATTTCACGACCGCACCCATGGCTCCTCCGTTATCCGCTTCTGGACGGTTGGACGCCGGGCGCGGGCGGGATATTTACGTGGGGGTCGGCGTATCTCGTCGGGCGGCGGTCCGGAAACGGGCCGAGCGGCGCCAGGTGCCCTGAGCCTGAGCGTCAAGCCCGCGGTTTGAGCTCGATCTTGTACCCGTCGGGATCGTGCAGGTAGAGGGAGGGCCCGTCGCCGTAGGCGCCGTAGCGGTGGACGACGCCTCCCTCCAGCGCGACACCGCTTTGGGCGAGCGCGCGCGCCACCGCCTCGAGATCGTCGCAGTCGATCGAGAGGCAGAAGTGATCGAGCCCCCCGGGCGACGCGTCCGCGTCGGCGGGCAGCAGGTCGATGAGATGGTCGCCGAAGCGGAGCTGCACGAGCGAGAGCTTCGGGTTCACGCGGTCGAGGGTGCAGCCGAGGACCTCCTCGTAGAATCGCCGGGAGCGCGCCTGGTCACGCACCCGCAGCACCACGTGATCGAGCCCGAGCGGCTTGAATGTCATGGCCTCAATCAGTACCGCGTGCCGGCCGTTTCGTCCAGTCCGCCGGGCGCCGGGTCGTGTCTCGGGTTCGGCCCTGGCACCCTATTTCTTTATCCGAAACGGCTGCTGCGCCTCTTGACTAAAGATGAAAGAAGGGCCAGACGGCGCGGTCTGGCCCTTCCGGTTCCCGCCGCGCTCCAGTCAGCCTAGTTGGGAACGACGGCGTCGCACCCCGCGTCTCCGCTGCTGTCAGCGTCGCAGCTGATGCAGATCGGTGCGCCTTGACCGATCGCGCTCATGGAGCCGGCGAGCTGCGCCGCACTCCCGCCGTTCGAGACACGGACGGCCGCGCTGGCACCCCCCCTACCGCGCGCTGCCTGGGTGAACGAGAAGGACGCGCCCGCGGCGATCGGGAATCGAACGATGTCGCCGTCCTTGTACGTGATTCGCACCTCGCCGTTCGGGCCCCAGTTCGCCACCGTTACGTGGTACGTGAATGCACTGTTAGCGGAACACACCGCCCCGGAGTTCGGCTGGTTCGCCGGGTTTGATCCGTCGAATAGCGCGAAGTCACTCTGGTCCGCGTTCGCTACGGTCGCCAGTCCCAGAAGAAGGATCGTCGACAACATCGGGCGCAAGAGAAGGCTTTTTCGCATCGCTGGCCCCTTTCTCATACTTGACGTCCGCACTTCGTTGCCGCCCTCTGTCCGTCGTGGGATCTCCAGGTTCGATCGTTTCCTTCCGGCTGTCACCCCCCTTCTGGCCTAGGCTTCAGCTGAAGTCCGCGCCGCCTGGTACGGCACCAGCCGACGTCAGATAAGCCGCCTAGAGCGCTGTGGTGTGCGCCGTCAGGAACCGTACGAGCACACGGCTGCGAGGGAAATCCGAGGAAACACGGAACCACCGCATCGAAAATCCCCGCTGCTTCCGGAAAATCAAGAATTCCGGAAACCCACACCGGCGGAATTTCGCGGGCCTAGGATGACGGCTCATCCAAGCGACCGGAGTCGCGCCGCGCGCTCCGGAAATTCCAGCCCAGTGACTTCCGGAAATTCAGGCTTAAAACGCTTG
>MNCR01000097.1:0-11785 GCA_001914535.1 Candidatus Rokubacteria bacterium 13_2_20CM_69_15_1 | reverse complement strand
CATCGCCGATGCAGCATTGCATGCATGACAACTTCGTCCGCCTCCACAACGACGCACCGGGTCACCCCGGCGATGGAGGCTGGCGCGGCCGATCACGTCTGGGGGTTTGAACAAATCACAAGGCTGGGGTAGGCCAAACAATGAGGCGGATGCCGATCGTCGGGGTGATTCTCCTCGTCGTCATTGCCGTCCACACTGCGTTCGTCGCCTCGTGCACGGATCGAATCCGTTCAAGCGCTTGATACCTGCCATACGTTGCGATCTGCTGAGATGCTCTGCTTGTGGTCGCGTCCTTGATTTACATAGCTCGGGCCCTCAGACGACGTCGGCGCTTGAACTGAGCCACTACCGGGCGCCGGGCCGGTCATCGGCGGTCAGACGTAGCCGCGATTCGAGCGCCAGCTTTTGCCGGCGCCATCTGTTCTGGCGGTGGCTCGGAGGGGGCCCCAGAGGGCGGAGCCCGTCGGCCAGAGGCCCCCTCCGACGCTGTTCATCGTCCCGCGTAGATCCGCCGGTACTCGTCCCAGGCGAGCATGACGCGCCTCACGTAGTGGCGCGTCTCGTCGTAGGGGATCAGCTCCACCCACGCCTCGACGTCGTCCGTGCGCCTGGCGCTCCACCACTGGCGCACGCGCTTCGGCCCCGCGTTGTAGGCGGCGAGCGCCACGCGCGGGTCGCGGAACTCGCGCAGGAGGGCCGCGAGGAAGCGCGTGCCCAGCCGGAGATTCTGCACGGGGTCGTCCAGATGCTCCTCGCGCGCGCCCTTCCCCGGCAGCATCGGCAGCCCTGTCTCCGGCATCAGCTGCATGAGCCCGCGGGCACCCGCGCGTGAGAGGGCGCGCGGATAGTAGCTCGACTCCTCCCGCACGACGGCGGCAATGAGGTAGGGATCCAGCCCCGACCGCGCGGCGGCCTCCATCACCTCCGAGCGCCAGCCGAACGGGTAAAACGTCTCCCAGAACGCCTGTGGCAGCGCGGGATCCCCGGTGACCGCAAGGGGGATGAGGGAGCGGCGGAAGATCCGGAGCGCCAGGTGGTAGCGCTCCTCCCTCACGTAGGCGCTCGAAACCGCGTAGAGGCGCACGGGGTCGCTCGACGCGCGCTCGGCGACGTCCTCCAGCTCGGCGACCGCCTCCTCGACGAGGCCGATGCGCCGGAGCAGCTCGAACCGTGCCCAGCCCGGATCGGCCGCGAGGGCCCGGGACGGCTCGACCGGCAGCGCCACCGGCGCCTTGGCGCCGGTCGGCGTCCGCCCGGGCAGCCGGGTGGCGGCGAGCACGCCGTAGTAGGTGCGCGGCGTCTCGGCGAGCACCCGGGTGAAGAACCGCTCGGCGCCCTCGGCGTCGCCCTGCTGGGCCCTTGCGCGCGCCGCCCAGTAGAGCGCGAGGACCCGGTACCCGCGGTCCACGCCGGGCTCGGTGAGGCGCGTCCAGTTCTCCGCCGCGCCGTGTGTGTCGCCCGCGAGCCAGGCGAGCCAGCCCAGATGCCAGAGCGAGGCGGCGGCGACCTCGCGCGACGGGTAACGCGTGACCACGAGGCGGTAGGCGGTCGCCGCCTCCGCGCGACGGTCGATATCGTCGAGAATCCGCGCGCGCTGGTAGAGCGCCTCGGAGGCCTCCGTCTCGCCGCCGGTCGCGGCCGCTCCATCGAGCGCGACGAGCGCCTTCTGGTTCTGGCCGGCGCGCACCAGCAGCTTGCCGCGCTCGAGCTCGAGCGCCGCCCGCTCGGCCGCCGGCGCGGTCGTGATGGCGAGCTGGAGGGCGCGCGCGGCGACCTCGGACCGGCCGACCTTCTTGGCGCTGTCGACGACGACGCGGAGCGCCCGCAGGACGATCTTGGGCTCGCGCGCCTCGGCGACGATCCGCTCCGCCTCCTCGCTGGAGGTCGCGGACACGCCGCCGCGCAGCAGCCGCTCGGCGCGATCGATCCGCTCCTCGATCGTCAAGGGGGCCACGCGCACGCCCGCCGCCTCGAGCGCCGCGAGCCGGTCCGCACCACCCTCGGCGTAGTCGCTCGCCGGTACCAGGACCCGGAGCTCGCGGTAGGTCCGCGCCGCGAGCTCGCGCTGGCCCAGCGCCTCGGCCGACATGCCGAGAAGGTAGAGCGCCTCGGGCACCTCGGGCGCGTCGGGATACCGGTCGAGGAGCCGTCCGAGCAGTGCCTGGGCCTGCGCGTCGTCGCCGGCGCGCAGCGCGAAGGTCGTGGCGAGCAGCAGCGCGCGCGGTGCCAGGCGGCTCTCGCGGAAGCGCTCGGCGACGCCGACGGCCGTCGCGCGTGCTCCATCGAGATCGCCGGCCTGCGCCAGGGCCTGGGCGAGGAGGAAGCGGACGTGGTCGCCGATCGGACCCTCCCGCGCCCCCTCGTTCCCGAACTCGCGGAGGAGCGCCTCCGGCTCACCCCCCTGGTAGGCGAGGACGGCGCGCGCCCACGCGCGCTCGGTCTCGGGCGTGACCGGCGGATGGGTCCGCAGCGGGCCGGCGACGGTCGCGCTGGGCGCCACGAGCAGCGCGCCGAGGACGACCAAGCGCAGCGCGTCCATCCCGCGCGTCGCTCGCCACGTGAAGAAGATCCGCTGGAGCGCGGTCAGGTTCGACAGGACCGCGAGGACCCAGAGGGCGGGCTCGAGGAGGTGGAAGAGCGCGCCCACGATGAGGCAGATCATCCGCTCCGGGCGCTCCATCATCCCCACGGTGCACTCGACGTCGATCGACTCGGCCCGCGCCTTCGTGTAGCTCACCATCATCGACCCGATCAGGCCCGCCATCGCGACGATCGCCCCGCGCGGGTGCGGCGTCCGGGCGAAGAACACGACGATGCCGAGGAGCACGATGAGGTCCGAGTAGCGGTCGATGACCGAGTCGAGAAAGGCGCCGAACGGCGTCACCTGGCCCGAGACGCGGGCGAGCGCACCGTCGAAGAAATCGCAGAGTCCGGCCGCGATCAGGAGGACCCCCGCCGCGCGCGTGCGGCCGGTGGAAAATGCGCTCGCCGCCAGGAAGCTCACGCCGAGGCCGATGACCGTCAGGTGGTTGGGGCGCAGGCGCAGGCGGAACAGGGCACGGCCCACTGGATTGGTCCACGCGCGGACGCGCTCGCGGTAGCGCCCCAGCATCGTCAGATAGGCTGCGCGAGCGCCTGCTCGAGCCCCGCCCGGACACGCTCGAGGGCCTCCGCGTCCTCGATCATCCGCCCCTCGCGATCCTGCACGTAGAAGGTGTCGAAGGCCTGGTCGATCTCCGTCGCGATCCGCGCGCTCACGATGTCGAGTCCGAGCCCCGCGAACGTGCGCGTGATGAGGTAGAGCAGGCCGAGCCGGTCCGGGCACTTCACCTCGATCACCGTCGCGGTATCCGAGAGCTGGTTGTCGAGGGCGATCCGGGGTGGGCCACCGGGGCCCGTCGCCTCGCGCCCGCCGGCGCGGCGCCGGTCGAGGAGCGCCTGGACGCTCTGCTCGCCGGTGATCACCGCGCGGAGCGCGTCGAGCGTGCGCGCCCAGAGCGCGGACGAGCCGACCAGGTCGCCGGCCGGGTCGTTGACCTGGAACGTGTCGATCGCGATCCCGTCGGCGCGCGTGTGGATCTGCGCCGAGATGATGTTGACGCCGCACGCCGCGAGCGAGCCCGCGATCAGCGAAAAGAGGCCGGGCAGATCCCGCGTGACGACGACCAGGTCGGAGGAGCCGAGGTCGGGATGGTGGAAGAGCTTGGTCACGACCGGCGCCTCGCCGAGCTCGCCCAGCATCCGCAGGTGGTCGGCCATCCGCTGCACGCTCGCCGATTCGAGGTAGCGGTCGGCCATCATCGCCAGGTGCGCCTTGACGGCCCGCAGGTCCACCTCGCCCTTGGCCGCGGCGTGCAGCCGATCGGCGAGCTCTTTCCGGCTCGGCTTCGCCACGCGGCCGCCGGTCAGGCGGGAAAGGGTCCGCGTGAAGAGCTCGTGGAGGATGCGCGCCTGCCAAGGCGTGAGGACGCCGGGGCCGACGGCGCGCATGTCCGCGTAGGTGAGGAGGTAGAGCATGCGCAGTCGCTGCGGCTCGCCGACGACGGCGGCGAAGTCGGTGACCGTCTTCGGGTCGTCGATGTCGCGCCGCTGGGCGACGTGCGACATCGTGAGGTGGTGCGCCACGAGAAATTCGACCGCCTCGCCGTCGGCCGCCGGGAGTCCCAGGCGCGCCGTCAGCTCGCGGACGAGCGGGATCCCCTTCGCCACGTGGCCGTGCCCCCTCGCCTTGCCGATGTCGTGGAGCAGCATGCCGAGCATCAGAAGCTCGGGCTTCTCGACCTCGCTGAGGACGCGCGCGGCGCCCTCCGACTCCGCGGACTGACCGGGCGCCAGCGCCTCGAGGTGCTCGACCGCGAGCAGCGAGTGCTGGTCCGCGGAGAACTTATGGTAGATATCGTACTGCACCAGGCACGTGAGCGCGCCGAACTCCGGCAGATAGCGGCCGAGGAGCTCCAGCTCGTGCATCTCGGCAAACGTCTGAGCCGCGCGTCCCCAGTTCCGGCAGATGTCGAGGAAGAGCTCGCGCACCGCGTCCGACCGCCGGAACGCGTCGTCGACCAGGTGAAGCGAGTCCTCGACGGCACGCTCGAGGTCGAGCGACAGCTCGCAACCCAATCGGTGCAGGTGCCAGAAGACCTTCATGAGCCGCGCGGGGTCCCCGCGAAGGTGCGAGGGGTCACGGTCGGTGAGGTGGAGCCGTCCGTCGAAGAACACGAGCCCGTCCGCGAGCGCCTGCTGGCGCTGGCGCCGCTCGGCGGAGCCGCGACGCGAGAGGGTCTCCTGGCAGCGGGCGATCAACCGCTTCGACACTCGGTGGATGACCCGCGCGTGCAGGTAGTAGTCGTGCATGAACCGCTCGACGCCGAGCGAGGCCTCGTCGTTCGCGTAGCCGAGGTTCTTGGCGATCCGCGGCTGGAGGTCGCGCGTGAGGATGTCGTTCTTGTGGCCCGAGAAGAAGTGGAGCTCGTTGCGCACGCGCCAGAGGAACGTCAGCGCGCCATCCGTCGCCGCCTGCTCGCGCGGCGTGATGAGCCCCTTGTCGGCGAGCTCGCGGAGCGTGCGGGCGCCGAACTTCGCGGCGCCGAGCCACATGGCCGTGTGCATGTCGCGCAGGCCGCCCGCCGACTCCTTGACGTTCGGCTCGCCGATGTACGGTGACGCGCCGTGCTTGCGGTACCGCTGGTCGCGTTCGGCCAGCGTCGTCTCGAGGAACTGACCGAAGTCACGGCGGAAGACGTTCTCGCGCAGCACGCGCCGGAAGCGCGCGAACAGACGCCGGTCGCCCGCGAGGAAGCGCGCCTCCTGCATGGACGTGCGGCTGGGAAAGTCCGTGCGCGCCATCGCGACGCAGTCGTCGAGCGAGCGGAGGCTGTGGCCGACGTGGAGCCCGAGGTCCCAGAGCGAGTAGAGGAGCTCTTGCATCATCCGCTGCACGTACGGCGACATCGTGCGGTCGTAGACGACCATGAGGTCGATGTCCGAGAGCGGGTGGAGCTCGCCGCGGCCGTAGCCGCCGAGCGCCACGACGACGAGCGGCGTCGCCGGGAGCCCGCCGGCCACCGCGTCGGCGGCGATCAGGCGTGTGAGCGAGAGGATCACGTCGTCCATCAGCCGGGCGTGGGTGCGGACGGACTCCTGGCCCGACGCGCCCTCGGCGTGCCTCACCTTCAGCGAGTCGTATCCCTCGGCGAGAGCCTGACGGAAAAACTCAAGGCGGAGGCGCCGCCGCTCGGGCGCGCGCGCGGCTCTGGCCTCGGCACGCCTGGCCCGGCGATACAGCTCGACGGACATGACGGCCAGAGCGTAGCAACCCCGAATGAAGACTGTCAAATGCGACGCAGACTTACTAGAATGGGCCGGTGAGAAAAGTCTGGCGCGCCGTCCTCGATGCCGTCACCCCGTACGAGGCCGGGAAGCCCCTGGCCGACCTCGCGGCCGAGCTCGGCCTCCCCGACCTCGTGCGCCTGTCGGCCAACGAGAATCCGCTCGGGCCCTCACCCCGCGTCGTCGCCGCGATCGCCCGCGAGGCGACGCGCGTGCACCTGTATCCCGACGGCAGCGCCCGAGCGCTCCGCGAGGCGCTCGGCCGCCGCCTCGGCGTCGGGCCCGAGCAGCTCATCGCCGGCAACGGCGCCGACGAGCTGCTCGGCCTCCTGGCGCTCGCCGCGTTCGAGCGGAGCGACGAGGTGGTCGTGCCCCAGCCGTCGTTCGAGCCGTACGCGACCTCGGTCACGCTCGCGGCCGCGCGCGTCGTCGCGAGCCCGCTCGCCGGGTACGAGACCGACCTCGACGACGTGCGGCGGAAGGTCACCGACCGGACGAAGGCGGTCATCCTCTGCTCGCCCCACAACCCGGCGGGAACGATCATCCGGCGTCCACCGCTCGTCAAGTTCCTCGAGTCGCTCGGCGCCGATCCGCCGCTCGTCGTGCTCGACGAGGCGTACTGCGACTTCGCGGACGACCCCGAGTACCCGGACGGCGTCGCGCTGCTGCGTCGCCACCCACGCCTGATCATCTTGAGAACGTTCTCGAAGATCGCGGCGCTCGCGGGCCTCCGCGTGGGCTACGCGGTAGCGACCACGGACACGTGCGACCGTCTCAACCGCGTGCGCGCGCCTTACAACGTCAACCGGCTCGGCCAGGTCGCGGCGCTCGCCGCGCTCGAGGATCCCGAGCACCGGGACAAGACCCGGCGGCTCGTCCTCGAAGAGCGCGCGTTCCTCTCGGAGGGGCTGCGAAAGCGTGGCTACACGTTCCCGCCGTCGCAGGCGAACTTCCTGCTCGTGAAGGTCCCCGACGCGGTGGCGCTCAGGGACAAGCTCCTGCGGGCGGGCCTGCTCGTGCGAGACGGTGCCGACGTGGGCTTCCCCGGCCATCTCCGGATCTCGGTCGGCCTCCGCGAGACGAACGAGAAGCTGCTCGGCGTGCTGTAGTGGGAGTGCGACCGCGACGGCGGCGTCCTCCGGGTCATCGTATATCCGAGCCCGGTGCAAGAGGGCGGCGGGGTGAGGGAGTCCCGCGCGGCCGCGCGCGCAGAGCGACGTTACGGGCGCCGGCGGCGCGCGGCCGCGAGCTCGCGTTCGAGCGCCTCGAGGCGCTTGATCAACGCGTCGCGCTCGGCGGAGAGCGCCGCGAGCTGGCGCTCGCGCAGCGCCTGCTGCTGGAGCCGGGTCTGGAGCTCCGCCTCGCGCACGTAGAGCTCCCGCAGCTCGCGCTCGAGGCCCAGGACCCGCTGCTTCGTCGGCAGGTAGCCGACGAACAGCACGTAGAGAAGGAGGGCGGCGAACAGCAGACTCGCCGCGACGAGCATCCAGGACACCCGTGTGCCCGGCCGATCGGCCACGGGCTCGGATTCTAACAAGTTTTGCTATCATCCGAGTCGTGGAGCTCCGGCAGTTCTTCGGTCGAGCGATCGGCGCGAGCCTCCGCGACCTGGCCCTGGGCGACGATCCGGCCTCGGCGTACCTCGCCGACCTCCTGACGCGCTTCGCGCGCACCGAGAACCTCTACCCGCGCGCCCTCGCGACGCCGCGCCTCGAGACCGTCGTGGACATGCTCCTCGAGACGCAGGCCGTCTGGGAGGACGCCGCCTCCTTTCAGCCCGAGCGTGAGGTGGTCGTGCGGCGTCACATCGGCGACTTTACGCTCTTCATGACCGGGATCTTCCCCGAGCGCGTCGAGCAAACCGCCTCCACGCGCTACTACATCGACCAGGGCAAGCGCGCGTATCACTTCGTCTCCGAGCACGACCGGGCGAGCTCGCGTACCGGCGGCGCCGGCGCGCCGCTCTACCGCCGCCTGGCCGACCGGTTCGAGCGGTACGTGGACGTGCTCGCGTACGCGCGAAAGGTCCACTTCCGCGACCATCCGCAGCACCCGTTCTTCGGGTGGAGCTTCGGATGACCGCTCCGGCCCTCGACCTCGAGCACCTCCGCGGCCTGTCCGAGGGCACCCTGGACGACGCGCTCCGCTCGTTCGCCGATGCTCACGGTGCCCAGGCCCTGCCCGCCCTCTCGGTGCTCGCGGGCGGATCCGAGCGCGCGCTGCGCCGGGCCGCGAAGCGGGCGCTCTACCGGCTCGCGCAGCGTGGCGTGACGCCGCCGCCTCGGCCGTCGCCACGCCCGGTCGTCGAGCGCGCCCCCGAGCGCGCCGCGCGCGCGTGGGTCTCGGGCGTCGACGGCAGCGGCTCGCGCGCCCTCTGGATCCTCTTCGAGGGCGCCTTCGGCGGGACCACGCTCTGCTCGCTGATCGTCAACGACACGGCCGGCGTCCTCGAGGTCGCGGGCGGCGAGATCACCAAGCGGCGGCTCGAGGCCGAGCTGGCCGCACTCCGTTCGGCCCAGAAGCTTCCGTGGGTCGAGTGCGATCCCGCGCGCGCGCTCGGCCTCGTCGCCGAGGCGCTCGCCCTTCATCGCGCGCAGGGGACCACGCCGCCCGCCGCCTTCGAGCGGTGGCGGCGGCGCTTCGAAGGCGCCCCCGTGCCCGCGCTGCCGGCCCTCCCGGCCGCCGAGCCCGCGTTGGTCGAGCGCTCGGCCGCCCTCGCCGAGCTCCCCGAGATGGCCGGTTGGTTCCTCGATCCAGAGGCCGTGCAGGCCGACGCGGTCGAGCTCCTCGCCGCGCGCGAGAGCCGCCTCGTCGTGTCCGACACGATCAAGGCCGAGCGTCGCGAGACGATCGTCGGCGGTGTCATCGCGCGCGAGTTCACGTCGGAGGCGCGCAGTCGCTGGGCGCGGCGGCTCGTCGAGATGGCGCTCGTCTTCGACGCGACCGAGCGCCCCGAGCTTGGCGGGCTTGCCCGCGCCGCCGCGGCCCACCTCGCCGATCGCGACACCGACCCGCGCCGCCACCCGTTCGCGCGCGCCCTCGCCGAGCGGGCGCTCGACCTGGCGGCGGAAGTCGTGGCGGGGCGGCTCAAAGCCGCGGACGTCAGCCGCAAGGTTCGTTCGGTGGAGTGAGAAGCGACGTGCCGATACCGTGATCACCGACGTTCCCGGCATCCGGGTCGGTCACGCGACGGACCCGGTCGGCCTCACCGGCGTCACCGTCCTGCTGTGCGACCGCCCGGCGACGTGCGGCGTGGAGCTGCGCGGCGGCGCCAACGACGTCGCCGGCCTCGACTACCTCGACCCCCGTCACCTCGTCACGACGGTCGACGGCGCGGTCCTGGGCGGCGGCAGCCGGTTCGGTGAGGAGGCGATCTACGGCGTCATGCGCTGGCTCGAGGAGCGCGGCGTCGGCTTCGCCGCAGGCCCGACCGTCGTCCCGCACGTGCCGGGCGCGTTTCTGTTCGACCTGAGCGTCGGCGACGGCCGCGCACGACCCACGCGCGAGATGGGGTACGAGGCCGCCGCGCGCGCCGTCGCGAGCCCCATGGCCGAGGGCAGTGTGGGTGCCGGCGCCGGGGCGAGCGTCGGCAAGATCCACGGGATCGCCCGCGCGATGCGCGGCGGCGTCGGCAGCGCGAGCGTGCGCCTCGGCGAGGTCGTCGTCGGCGCGCTCGTGGTGGTCAACGCCGTCGGCGATGTGCGCGATCCCGACACCGGCGCCCTCGTCGCTGGCACCCGCGACGCCGCCGAGGGCCGGCGCCTCGTGGACTCAGCCCGCGAGCTCCTCGCCGGCGCCGCGCTCGGCGGCTTCGCCGCGCCGGAGCACACGACGATCGGCGTCGTCGCGACCAACGCGCGGCTCGACCGTGTCCAAGCCGCCACGCTGGCCTCGCTCGGGATGCTCGGCTTCGCCAAGGCGCTCTCTCCGCCCCACACGGCCTTCGACGGCGACACGCTCTTCGCGCTCTCCGTCGGCAACCTCCCCGCCGAGCCGAGCCGCCTGGGCCTGGCCGCGGCCGACGCGGTCGCGCGCGCGATCTGCCGTGGCGCGCGCGCCGCCGTCTCGCTCCCGCACCTTCCGGCCGCCCGCGACCTCTAAGTGACCGGGGGAAGCGCTCCCTAGAGAGAGCGAACCCCCAGGATTGGGTTTCGCGGGCAAGGCCCGGGCTCGAACGTCGGTTGCGTGAAGCCGCGATGCGGCGCTATCCGAGCACCCACCCCCAGACCGTGTACCCGAGCATCGCGGCCACGAGCCAGAGCCAGCGCCGCACGCTCGCCGCCTGCTCGGGAGACAGCGGGCCCAGAACCGCGGGCTGGAGCCCGCGGGCCACCAGCGCGCCGCCGAGCGCGCCGCCGATGTGAGCGCCGTTGTCGATCGTCGGCGTCATGAGGCCGCCGACGATCGTGTAGATCGCCCAGACCAGGAGCACCCAACCGATACGCCGGTCGCGAAGGAGCAGGCGGTCACGATGGGTTCGGAAGAGGACGACGGCGGCGCCCTGCAGGCCGAAGATCGCCCCCGACGCGCCCACCGAGGGCCCCGGGCTCGTCAGGAGGCTCACGAGCGAGCCGGCGAGCGCGCTCGCCACGTAGAGCAGGACGAACTGGCCGCGCCCGAGCGCGTGCTCGCAGATCATGCCGAGGATGTAGAGCGCGATCGCGTTGCCGACGAGGTGATCCACGCCGCCGTGCAAGAACGTGGCGCTCAGCAGACGCCAGTACTCGCCCGCGGCCACGCGCTCGCGGACGAGCGCCCCCGCGGCGACGATCCCGGCGCGCGAGGCGAGCGCCCCCCGGCTCGCCTCCGCAACGAAGATCACGACCAGCACGCCGATGATCGCCAGGGTGACCGGCGGCACCCGGCGCATCCGCCGCTCGAAGTCGAGCCGCCGGGAGAGCAGCATGTCCGGCGTGATCCGCAGCGGCTGCTCGGCTGTCTCCACTAGCGGCGCTCGCCGGTATCGAGCATGACCCCGAGGGCCAGCGCGATGCGACGGTCGAAGATCCGCGCGGGGTCGGCCGAGAGGTCGAGCACGTAGCGGTCGAGCAGCGTGAACTTCCGGTTGAACTCGCCGAAGACCTCCGCGTCCTCGCCGCGTACCAGGAGGAAGTTCGTGCGCAGGACGCCGAAGAGCGTGCCGAGGACCCGACGCAGCAGCGAGAGGACGATCGAGTCCTCGATGGCCATCGCCAGGGGCCGGCCGTCGGGCGCCTCCACGTACCAGCGCTTACGCACGACGTTGTGGATATAGGTCTTCCGAAGCTTCGCGATAGGCTCGCCGCCCTTCGCGCGCACGGTATAGGTGCGCGTGACGAGGGCCACGCGCTGATCCTGGTCCACCTTCAGCAACACCTCCGCGCGCGACTCGTCGCGGTAGACCGTGACGTGCCGGAGGGGGCGCACCGACATCGAGACCACGACGAACGCGAACGCGGCGATCGGAACGGCGAGGAGGGCGAGCAGCGGGCCGACGATCGGGCCGGCGGCGACGGCGGCGCGCCCAAGCCAGGCAAACACCGTGAACCCCGCGATGACGCCGACGATGTATGCGCCGATCGTGCGCAGGGGGTAGGTCGGGCGCTCGACGTAGAGGCTCGGCGTGCCGTCCTCGGCCCACACCTCGTACTTCGACCGGATCGTGAAGACGCGCTCCCGCAGGAGGAACACGTCGCGGTCGAAGGCCGGATCGACGAGGCCTGCGTGGAGCCGGGCGAGACCCGGCGGCGGGCCGGCCCGCAGGTGTCGCCCGCAGGCGGGGCACTCGAGAAGCCGGCCCGCGTACTCGGGCTTGAGCTCGTACACCTCACCGCACGGGCAGGCGACAACGACGCCGGCGGGGGTCAGGGGTGCGGCTCGAGCAACCGTCGGAGCGTGACCGCGGCGCGCGTCATACGGCCGCGGCCGTCCTCGTCGAAGTCGTCGGACAGCGCCCGCAGATCGAAGGCGAGCGCCGCCG
>MNCR01000124.1 GCA_001914535.1 Candidatus Rokubacteria bacterium 13_2_20CM_69_15_1 | reverse complement strand
GTCGCGTAGTCGAGTACCCGCACCCGGTCGGCGCCGAGCTCGCGAGCCGCCCAGAGCACGGCGGCGAGCGCGCCGATCCCGCACGCCTCACCCGCCCCCTCCTGCTCGGCGCGCAGCACGGCGTCGGGGTCGAACGCCTCCACGCGCCGGAGCAGCTCGCGGTCGAGCCGGTTCGCCGCCGCCTGGGGATGGTAGTGCGAGAGGTCGGTGCTCGCGACGAGGAGCGCCGCGCGGTCACGCAGCGCGACGGCGAGCGCCAGCCCGAGTGCGCGCGCGACCTCGCGACGCTGGTCGCGCACCATCACGGGCAAGAGCCGCCACTCCTCCGGGAGCACCCGCTGCAGAAACGGCAGCTCGATCTCGATCGAGTGCTCCGGGTCGTTTCTCACCGGCGTGAGCCCGCCGGGGAGCTCCCGGCGCACGGCGTCGTCGAGGACGCGACACGCCTCGCGGGCGATCGCCACCGGACCGAGCGGCGTCTGGTAGGCGCCGTGGCCCGAGGTCAGCACCGCGCCTTCCAGCGGATAGTGCATGGGCCCGACGACGGCGACGACCTCCGGCCGGAGCCCGCGCGCGACGGCAAAGGCGTGGCCCGCCACGGCGCCGGAGTATCGGTGGCCAGCGTGAGGCGCCACCAGCGCGACAATCGCGCCGTCAGCCTTGACAGCGCCGGCGCCAGCCAGATGGACGTCGACCTCGGCGCCGAGCGTCCGCGCGTCGCCCGGATACCAGTGGCCGGCGATCGGCGAGGGCCGCACGTCCACAGGGCTCACCTCCCCGAGCATAGTCGCTCAACTCGGTGGTCGAGCGCTCTTGTGAGTTCGGCGAGACCTTCAACGCGATGGAACGAGTGGCTGGGTCCTACAGAGAGACGGCCTCGGCTGGGTGAGCCGAGACAACGGCGTGGGAGAGCGGAAGGTCAGAGTGCTATGGCGTGCCGACGCGCGAGCTTATCGAGCCCGAACCGGTGCCGCGGCCGCCGGACCGGCCGGCGCCGACGCCGAGGGCACCACCACCGGGCGCTTGGCGCACCCCATCAGAGCACCGAGGAACGCGATAAGCCCGATCACGATGATCAGCCGTCTCAGTCCCGAATCCATGAGTCTCCCCTCTCGCTTACGACCGTTTCGCGGTACGATGCACGATTTCGCACCAGGCGCGATTCGTCACGGCTTCCGCCTCGCCCGTTGAAGTCAGGATGTCCTTGCTGACCTTCGCCCTCTCGTCATCGAAGCCTCCGTACCGGGGTTGGTGGGCATCGCACCAGCGCACGGTCAGAATCTCCGCGACCGGATCACGGTCCGGAGAGCAGCCGGGGCAATAAAAGGCGGCGAGATTGGGCGTGTCCGCCAGCTCGGTCATGCTGCGCTTGGGAAGCACACCTGGTGCCAGTACCGCAAAGTAGTGTTGAGTCCAGGACTTAGCGGTCACACCCCCGCGGTGACTGGCTCATAAAGTGACAGCCCGACCCGAAATGGATACTCGGAATGTCACCACGGCCAGGCTGCCGTATCGTTCTTTGGGCATTGTCACTGTCGGCGGCGCGAGCAGACTCGTTCACGGAGGCGACAAATGCTACTGCGTCGGGGGTGGGTGACGCTCGCCGCGCTCGCGCTGACCTGGTGCGCCCCCGCCGCCGGGGAGGAGTGGTCGCGGGCCTACATCAGGCACCTGCCGGATTCCGCGTTCGCCGGGGTCGAGATCATGCCCGACGGCCGCAAGGTACGCCACCTCCCCCACCACGACGAGTCGGGCGCGCTCGATCTCGCGCATCTGAGAGCCGCGCGGTCACGCTTGGGTCAGGTGCGATGGGCTGACCCCGTCAACGCGGAGATCGCGCGGCTCCATCTCGAGGAGCATTGGCGTGAGGCGGGCCGATGACCCCGGGCCGCGCGTGACGCCGACCGACCTGTGAGGAGCCGAAGTGGACGCGAAGCACCTCCGACCTGACCGATCGCAGAGCGATAATTTCCGCTCAACGTCCCTACGACCCGCGCTTTCTCACCGCCGACTTCGTGGCTCGCGAGGTGATTTAGCCAGCCGAGAGTTCCGGCGGCGTATACTCAACCGCGCACCACGACCACGCTCCGGGAGGAAGCGCGCATCACGGCAATGCTCGGACGGCGCAGAGGAGGCGGAATGGCGGCGACAGCATCAGAGCCCGCCGGGGACTTCACTCGCCGGGACTTCATGAAAGCGTGCGCGGCCGCCTCCGCCGTCAGCGTCGTGGGCCTCGTGCGCCGGGCGACGGCCGAGGCTCCGAAGAAGGGCGGCACGCTCCGCGTCGGCTTCTACATCGAGGCGGCCACGATGGACCCGCACCTCTCGGGCAGCAAGGTGGACCGCCAGATCTATCACAACATCTTCGAGCCGCTCGTGACGCTCGACGTAAAGCTCGGGATCAAGCCTGGCCTGGCCGAGTCGTGGCGGCAGCCCGACTCGAAGACGCTCGTGTTCAAGCTCCGCCGAGGTGTCAAATTCCACGACGGCACGGACTTCAACGCGGAGGCCGCGAGGTTCAATTTCGACCGTATGAAGACGGAGCCGAAGTCGGTCCGCAAGGGCGAGGTCGCCAGCATCGACTCGGTGGACGTGCTCGACTCCTATGCGATCAAGCTCAATCTCAAGCGGCCGGACGCCGCCCTGCTGGCCACCCTCACCGATCGCGCGGGCATGATGATCTCACCCAAGGTCGTCCAGGAGCGCGGCGCCGAGCTCGGGCGCAATGCCCGGGGCGCTGGCACCGGGCCCTTCGAGTTCGTCGAGTGGATCAAGGACGACCACCTCCTGATCAAGCGCAACGAGAGCTACTGGAACAAGGAGGGCGGGCCCTACCTCGATCGCATCCGCTACCGCCCGATCCCCGACGACACGGTGAAGCTCCAGAGCCTCCAGGCGGGCGAGATCGACGTGATCGACTACGTCCAGCCGCGCGACGTCGCCGCGGTGAAAGCGGATAGGAATGTCGCCGTGGTAGACGTGCCGTCGCTCGCCGACTTCGCCTATCAGCTCAACCACACGCGGCCGCCGTTCAACAACAAGGCGCTGCGTCAGGCGCTTGCGCACAGCCTCGACCTCGAGCAGATCGTCAAGGGCGTGTGGCTCAACGTCGGTCGGCCGGCGAACGGCCCCATCCCGCCTACGAGCTGGGCCTACGACAAGTCCATCGCGCCGATCAAGCGTGACCTGGCGAAGGCCCGGGCCAAGCTGGCCGAGGGCGGCCAATCGGGCGGCTTCACGTTCACGATGACGACCAACAACCTTCCAATCAATATCCAGGAGGCCGAGGTGATTCAGGCCCAGGTCCGCGAGGCCTCCATCACCATGAAGATCAAGCTGGTGGACGCCGCCACGCTCCTCTCCGACGGCAACAGCCGCAATTTCGACATGATCAGCTATCAGTGGAGCGGCCGGCCGGACCCGGACGGCAACACCTACCAATTCTTTAGAACTACGCCGGGCACGTCGCTCAACTGGTCCGGCATCTCGAACCCGCAGATCGACTCGCTGCTCGACCGGACGCGCGAGGTGTCGAGCCAGGCCGAGCGGAAGAAACTCTACGGCGAGCTGACGAGGCTCCTGCAGGACGAGCTGCCGATGGTGTTCATTGTCCACCCGGTCGAACCCAAGGCGTTCAGCCCCCGCGTGCAGGGCTACGAGCCGATCCCGGACGGAATGATGCGCTTCAAGGACGTGTGGCTCCGGTGAGGCCGGGCTAACCGCCGGCGGCGCGCCGCATGGGTCGCCTCGTCCTGCACCGCCTGGCCGCGACCGTTCCGGTCCTTCTCCTCGTCACGGCCGGCGTCTTCGCGCTCCTCCATCTGACGCCCGGCGATCCCATCGACGCCATGATGGCGGAGTCCGTGGACGCCGAGGCGAAGGCAAGTCTCCGTAAGGAGCTCGGCCTCGACCGGCCGATCCACGAGCAGTACGCGGCCTGGATGCGCCGGCTGCTCCGCGGCGACCTCGGGCGCTCGATCCGCAACGGCGAGCCCGTCATCGAGAACGTGAGCCGCCGAATCCGGCCGAGCCTCGAGCTGGCCCTGCTCGCGATGGCCGTTTCGCTGCTGATCGCCTTCCCGGTGGGGATCGTCTCCGCGGCCCGCCGCAACACGGCCGTCGACCGCGCCGGGACGTCGTTCGCGCTCTTCGGGATCTGCATGCCGAACTTTCTCCTGGCGCTCCTGCTCATCTTTTTGTTTGGCGTGACGCTGCGCTGGCTGCCGATCTCCGGCTACACGGACCCCGTCGAGGAGCCGCTGAACGGGTTGCGGTCGCTCCTGCTCCCCGCCGTCACGCTGGGCCTCGCGCTGGCGGCCGTCATCACGCGGACGCTGCGCTCGAGCATGCTCGAGGCGCTGGGCGAGGACTACGTGCGCACCGCCCGGGCCAAGGGACTGTCGGAGTGGCGAGTCATCCGCGGCCACGTCTTGAAGAACGCCCTGATCC
Source organism: Candidatus Rokubacteria bacterium 13_2_20CM_69_15_1 (assembly GCA_001914535.1). Classification (GTDB taxonomy): domain Bacteria; phylum Methylomirabilota; class Methylomirabilia; order Rokubacteriales; family CSP1-6; genus 20CM-2-70-11. The sequence continues at coordinate 32,917 of MNCR01000124.1, read as the reverse complement.
CCGTCGTCACCGTGCTCGGGCTGCAGCTCGGGACGCTGATCGGCGGCGCCGTCATCACCGAATACGTCTTCGCCCTGCCCGGCGTCGGCCGCCTCGTGGTCGAGGCCGTCTTCGCGCGCGACTACCCGTTGGTGCAAGGCGTGATTCTCCTGATCGCCCTCGGCTTCATCCTGAGCAATCTCCTCGTCGATCTTCTTTATGGCTGGATCGATCCCCGGATCCGATATCGCTGAGCGCACGGCGGCGATCGCGCGCCCGGCGGCTCCACCACCCGCGCGGGAGCGGCGGTGGGTGGTGCTGCACCGCGCCGCGCGCGCGCGGCTGGCGCCGTTCGGCGCCGCGGTCTTGGTGGCGGCCGTGCTGGTGGCGCTCGGCGCGCCGCTCCTGGCGCCGTACGACCCGCTCGAGCAGAACCTCGGCCTGGCGCTCGCGCGGCCGGGGCGCGCGCACCTGCTCGGCACCGATAATATCGGGCGCGACGTGATGTCGCGCGTCATCTGGGGCACGCGCGTCTCGCTCGTGGCGGGCTTCGCGTCGGTCGCGGTCGCGGCCGTGGCAGGGAGCCTGCTCGGCGTACTGGCGGGCTACGCGGGCGGACGCGCCGACGGGCTCGTGATGCGGGCGATGGACGCCGTCCTCTCGTTTCCCCCGCTCGTCCTGGCGCTGGCCCTCGGCGCCGTGCTCGGCGCGGGCCTCGGCGGCGTGCTCATCGCGCTCGGCGTCGTCTACACTCCAACCTTCGCCCGCCTCATGCGCGGCCAGGTGCTCGCCATCACGGCGCGCGAGTACGTGGACGCCGCCCGTGCCCTCGGCGCGCCCGGCTGGCGCATCGCCTGGCACCACGTGCTGCCGAACGCCGCCCCGCCGATCGTCGTCCAGGCCTCGCTGAGCGTCGCCTTTGCCATCCTCGCCGAGGCGTCCCTGTCCTTCCTGGGGCTCGGCATCCAGCCGCCGGGCGCCTCCTGGGGCAGCATGATCAACGCGGGCCGCGGCTACCTGCAGCAAGCGCCCTGGATCGTCTTCGGGCCGGGTGCCGCCCTGTTCGTCACCGTGGTGGGACTGAACTTCGTCGGCGACGCCATCCGCGACGCGCTCGACCCGCGGTTGTGAGGGTGATGCCCAAGACTCATCGACACGTTGATGTTGACGCCTGTGCCAGGGCCCGCTAGGTTGGGCCCATGATGGCACCGCCACTCACTCTGCGGCGGTGGAAACGCGTCGAGTACGAGCGACTGGTGGATCTCGGTGCGTTTCAACACGATCCAGTCGAACTCATCGGCGGTCACCTTGTCGTCGCCGAGCCTCAAGGCAGCCGCCATGCGACTGCCGTCGGCGCTGCCGATGATGCGCTCAGAGCCATTCTCCCGCCCGGTTGGATCGTGAGGGCTCAGATGCCGGTGGCGCTCGACGACGAGTCGGTGCCGGAGCCCGACCTCGCCGTCGTGGCTGGAGTCCGCGCGGATTACCGCGCCTCCCACCCCGCGCGTCCGGCACTCGTCCTGGAGGTCGCGGACTCGAGTCTCGACCTCGATCGCGAGCATAAGGGCAGTCTCTATGCGCGGGCCGGAGTTCGGGACTACTGGATCCTTAATCTCATCGATGGTGTCCTGGAGGTGTATCGCGATCCGGGTCCGGACCCGTCGGCGGCCTACCGCTGGCGGTACCGATCGATGGAGACGCTGGCGCCGACGTCCCTGGTCGCGCTGCTGGCGCTGCCGTCGGCGCGCATCGCGGTGGCCGACCTCCTGCGGTAGCGGCTTGTCTTCGCGTCCTCTTCATTGACGGCGACCGGCGTCCCGGCTATCCTTCCCGCGTTCCAGCCGACCAACCACTGGGAGAGCTTGATGAAGACGCGTCTTCTGGGCGTGATCGCGCTGAGCGTGACTGGTGTGATTGCCGTTGTGTTGTCCCTCGCGGCCGCCCAGGCGCCTTCCCCCAAGGTCGCCGGCGCGCCGAAGGAGCTCCGGATCGGCATCGTGACGCTGCTCTCAGGGCCCGCCTCCAGCACCTTCGGCATTCCAGCCAAGAAGGCCGCCGACGCCTGGGTGGAGAAGATCAACGACGAGGGCGGTGTCGGCGGGGCGAAGCTCGTGCCGGTCCTCACCGACGAGGCCGGCCCCGGCGACAAGGTCGTCGCCGAGTTCCGGCGGCTCGCGGCGGACGAGAAGGTGGACCTGGTCGTCGGCTATATCTCGAGCGCCAACTGCGTGGCCGTGCCGCCGGTGGCCGAGGAGCTCCGGGTCCTCACCGTCCTCTTCGACTGCGGGACCACGCGGGTCTTCGAGGAGGCCAAGTACAAGTACGTGTTCCGCACCGCCGCCCATACGGGCATCGACGGGATCGGCGCCGCCCGCTATCTCCTGACCGCCAAGCCTGACGTGAAGACGGTGGCCGGCCTCAACCAGGACTACGCGTGGGGGCGGGACTCGTGGGAGATCTTCATCCGCGCCCTCCGCAAGCTGAAGCCCGACGTCCAGGTGGTCGAGACCCTCTGGCCGAAGCTCTTCCAGGGCGATCTGTCGGCCGAGATCTCGAAGCTTCTCACCGCCAAGCCCGACGTGGTATTCCACAGCCTCTGGGGGACGGACCTCGCTTCGGTGAACAGCCAAGGCCGGGTCCGCGGGCTCTTCCGCCAGAGCCTCGTCATCCACAACAACTCGGCGTTCCTCTTCAAGGAGTTTCGGGACCTGCCCGAAGGCTTCGTGATCGGGTTCCGCGGGACGCACTGGCCCGAGATACCCGACCCGGCCAAGAATCGGCTCCAGAGGGAGTTCATCGAGCGCTGCACGAAGAAGTTCGGCGAGCCGTGCGGGTCGCCCCACGGGAGCTATCACATGGTGCAGGCGCTCCAGGGCGTGAAAGCGGCCTACGAGAAGGCGATCAAAGCGGCCGGCCGGTGGCCGAGCGTGGACGACGTCGTGCGCGCCTTCGAGTATCTCGAGTTCGATTCGCCGAGCGGGCGCATCGCGATGGCGGTCGGCGGTGGTCACCAGGCCATCGAGGACTCCCTCTACGGGACAGTGAAGCTGGACGCGCAGCGGAAGCAGAACGTGCTCACCAGCGTGCGGGTGTTCCCGGCCAAGTGCGTCAACCCTCCCGACGGGGTGAAGACCCTGGACTGGATCGACCAGGGTTTCAGCGGCGCCCAGTGCCCGTGAGGTCGGCGGGCAGCGAACGTCTGGCCTGAACCTCCTCATCGTCATCGCGCTCGACGGGATCAGCTACGCGTCGTGGCTGTTCCTCGTGTCGGCCGGCCTCACGTTCACGTACGGCGTCGTCCGCATCCTGAACCTCGCCCACGGGAACCTCTACGCCCTCGGGGCGTACATGGGCGCCTGGCTCGTCCTCGGCTGGGGATCGAATGCCTGGCCCGTGCTGAGCTACCTCTTGCTCTTCTTGGCCGCCGTGGTCATCGGCGTGACGGCCGGGCCCGTCATCGAGCGGCTCTTCCTCCGGCGGGTCTACGGCAAGGCGGAGGAGATCCAGATCCTCCTCACCTTCTCCATCCTTCTGATCCTCGAGGACGTCATCAAGCTCGCGTGGGGCGTGAGCCCGCTCTTTGCCGACAAGCCGTACACGTACATGGGAGTCGTGAGGCTGGGGGGCGTCGACTACGCGGGCTACCCGTTTCTGCTCACCGGCATCGCCGTCGTCACGGGCCTCCTCCTGTGGCTCGTCGTGACGCGCACGCGCTTCGGGAAGGTGCTGGTCTCGGTCATCACGGACCGCGAGATGAGCGCCGCCCTGGGCGTAAACGTGCCGCGGATCTACACCCTGGCCTTCACGCTGGGGGCCGTCTTCGCCGCGCTCGGCGGCGCGTTCACCGCGCCGATGTTCTCGCTCGTACCCGGGATCGGCGCCGAGGTCATCGTGGTGTCGTTTGCCGTCGTCGCCATCGGCGGACTCGGGTCGATCGGCGGCGCGGCCCTCGGAGCCGTGCTGGTGGGCCTGGCCCGGGCGACCGCCGTGCACCTCGTCCCCGAGCTCGACCTCTTCGCCATCTACCTGATCATGGCGCTGGTGCTGCTCTTCCGGCCCCAGGGCCTCTTCGGTCAGGTCGAGGCGCGAAGGATCTGAGCCCTCGTGGCGATCGCGCTCGCTGGGCTCGCGCTGTTCCTCGTGGTGCCGCCCTTCCTCCCCGAGTGGATCACCTTTCTCCTGACGCTCGCCTGGGCAAAGGCGCTCGCCGTCCTCGGCATCGTGCTGCTCCTGCGCGGCGGGCTCCTCACCTTCGGCCACGCCCTCTACTACGCGGTGGGCGCGTACACCGCGGGCTTCGCGGTGAAATTCCTCGGGGTGCACGACGGGCTCGTGGTCCTCGTCCTCGCGGTGGTGACGGGCGCCGCCGCGAGCGCCCTGCTCGGGTTGCTCCTCGCGCGCTATCGAGGCATGCACTTTGGCCTCCTCAACCTCGCCTTCTCGATGGTCCTCTACGCCATCCTCCTCAAGTTCTACGCAGTCACCGGCGGCACCGACGGGTTGAGGCTTCCCACTCCCCTGCTCGCCGGAGTCAAGCCGGCCGCCGCGCACTTGCGCCTCACGATCTACTACGTGACGGTCGTCCTCACCGCGCTCCTCCTCTACGTCGCCTACCGCTTCACCGCCTCGCCGCTCGGCTACACGCTGCGCGCGGTGCGCGACAACGAGGTGCGCGTCGAGTACATGGGCGCCTCGGTCCGCCAGGCGATCTATTGCTCGTACATCGTCGCCGGAGTGCTGGCGAGCGTGGGCGGTGTCCTGGCCGGCTTCTCGGTCGGCCACATCGTCCCCGAGGTCTCGTTCTGGACCCAGTCGGGGGAGTTCGTCTTCGTCGCGCTGCTCGGCGGGACGGGGAGCGTGCTGGCGCCCGTCGCCGGCTCCATCGTCTTCGAGTTCGTGCGCAACTACGCCTTCAAATACTCCCCGTACACCTGGCAGATGACCCTGGGCCTCGTCCTCCTGATCATCATCTTCTTCCTGCCCGGAGGCCTCTGGAGCCTGACCGGGATGGTGAGACGGTGGATCCGGTAGGCGCGGTCCTCGAGACGGTCGGCCTGACCAAGTTCTTCGGCATGGTCCGCGCCGCGGAGGATCTGAGCCTCCGGTTCCAGGAGGGCGAGCTCGTGGGCATCGTCGGCCCGAACGGCTCCGGCAAGACCACCCTCCTCAATATGATCACGGGGTATGTGAAGCCCGACCGGGGGCGGATCCGCTTTCAGGGAAAGGACATCACGGGCCTCCTTCCACGGGCCGTCGCGGATCTCGGCATCGCCCGCTCCTTCCAGATGCCCCAGCTCTACCTCTCTCTCAGCGTGCTGGAGAACCTCGTCCTGGCGCTCGCGATTCGGGCGGGACGGGCGCGCGGGTTCTGGACGCCCCTCGTGCGCGTCGACCGGCTGGACGACGCGCGCCGCATCCTGGTCCAGTTCGGCCTGGAGGAGCATGCCTCCCACGACGCGGGCCAGCTTCCCGAGGGCGCGCGGAAGCTCCTCGACGTGGCGCTCTCGTTCGCCCGACGCCCTCGGATCTTATTGATGGACGAGCCGACGAGCGGCGTGAGCGCGAGGGACAAATCGAAGGTGATGGACACGCTGGTCCCGGTGCTCAAGGGGACGGGCGTGACGACGATCTTCGTCGAGCACGACATGGAGGTCGTCGAGCGTTACGCGGAGCGCGTGCTCGCGTTCGACGAGGGCAAGGTCGTCGCCAGCGGGTCGCCCGACGCCGTGCTCGCCGACCCCGCGGTGCGGCGGGCGCTTCTGGGGCGACCGTAGCATGCTGAGCGTTCAGGGTCTCGGGGTCCGGCTCGGCGGGCTCGCGATCCTTCGCGCGCTCTCCCTCGAGATCCCGACCGGCTCCATCGTGGGCCTCGTCGGCCGGAACGGCGCGGGCAAGACGACGACGCTCCGCAGCGTCATGGGGCTCGTGCCGGTGGAGTCGGGCAACGTCGTCCTCGACAACCGGGACATCGTCCGCCTCCCACCGTTCGAGCGCGGACGCCTCGGAATCGGCTACATGCCGGAAGACCGCCGCCTCATCGGCTCGCTCACCGTCAAAGACAACCTCCTCGTCCCGGCCTGGGGCCAGGGGCGCCAGGACGCCGACGAGCGCTGGGACGCGGTGGCGGCCCTCTTGCCCGAGCTGGTGCCGCTCGGTCGCCGCCTGGCGTCCGCGCTCAGCGGAGGCCAGCAGAAGCTGGTCGCCCTCGGCCGGGCGCTCTTCTGCGCGCACAGCCTCCTGTTGCTCGACGAGCCGATGGAAGGCGTGTCGCCGGCGCTGTCCGCGCGCATGGCCGAGGTCGTGCGCGCCTTCCAGGCGACAAAGCCCGGCCTCGCCGTGCTCGTGGCGGAGTCGGACATAAACCGGGTGCGCCTTCTGACCGACCGCATCACAACGATCGAGCGCGGCGAGGTCGTGCCCGGCGCATGATCGCGTGCCGAGTCTCGCGCCGGCCTCACTTCCCTAGCATCTGCCGCGGCAGCCAGAGCGCCAGGTCTGGGACGAGGAAGAGCAGCACGACGAGCAGGATCATCAGGAGCACGAACGGCGTCGTGCCGAGCGTGATCTCCCGGCCGCTGAGACCGGGCATGAGCCCCTGGATCACGAAGAGATTCAGCCCGACCGGCGGGGTGATGAAGCCGATCTCGAGCCAGACGATCATGATGACCCCGAACCACACCGGGTCGAAGCCGAGACCGGTCACCAGGGGAAAGAGGATCGGCAGAATGATGATCATCACCGACAGCTCCTCGAGGGCATAGGCGATGATCAGCAGGAACCCGAAGATCAGCGTGAAGAGCGCCCACCTCGGCAGCCCGAGACCCAGGACCGTCGAGAAGAGCGCGCGGGGCGCGCCGACGAGCGCCATGACGTGCGAGAAGATGGACGCAAAGATGATGATGAGGACCACCATCGACGTCGTCCGCACGGTCTCCTCGAAGGCGCGGGTGAGCGCCGCCCGGGTGAGGCCGCGCGCGAGCGCGGCCAGGATGAGACTCATCGTCGAGCCGAGGGCGGCGGCCTCCGTCGGGGTCACGACGCCGACGTACATGCCGCCGAGCACGATCAGGATGAGGACGGCGACGGGGGCCACCTCGCGGACCGAGCGCAGCTTGTCGCGGAACGACTCGCGGTCTGAGCGGAGGCGCGGCGCCGCCTCCGGCCGGGCGACGGCGTAGAGGACGATCGCGAGGGCGAACATGAGGGCGAGGATCACGCCGGGCACGATACCCGCCATGTAGAGGTGACCGACCGAGGTTTCCGTCATCACGCCGTAGATGATCATGGGGATCGAGGGCGGGATCAGGATCCCCAGCGTCCCGCCCGCGGCCAGCGAGCCGCAGATGAGGGGGCGGCCGTAGCCGCGCCGCTCCATCTCGGGGATCGCGATCATGCCGATGGTCGCCGCCGTCGCCACGCTCGAGCCGGAGACCGCCGCGAAGATCGCGCAGGAGAAGACGCTGGCGACGGCGAGCCCGCCTGGCAGGAAGCCGACCCAGCGCGCGACCGCCGTGAAGAGTCCGCGGCCGATGCCCGAGTGCAGGAGGATCGCGCTCATGAAGACGAAGAGCGGCACCGCGATGAAGGAGAAGCTCGTGGCGTTCGACCACGCGACCGACCCGACGACGCCGAGCCCGACCGTGAAGCCTTTGAGCCAGAGGAGCCCGAGCACGCCGACGACGCCGAGCGACACCGCGATCTCGAGCCCCATCGCGAACAGGACGAACATGAGCGCGATGAGGAGCGCGCCGAGGACGGGTTCGCTCAAGCGCGGGTGTCCGGCGGTGGAACCTCGTCACGGCCCTCCGGTGGCCCGAGGCTCGCGCGGACCTGGCGCACGAAGGCGACGAGCATGGCGACGGCCATGAGCAGGAGCCCGGCGGGGATGAGGAGCATCGGGACCCAGAGCGGGTAGAGCATCACGGCCGACACGCGCCCGTAGCGGTAACTGCCGACGCTCGACAGGGCGGTGACCCAGATCACGGCGCCGAGAAACACCAGGCCGAGAGCCAGCGTCACGACGCGGAGCCACGCGCGGACGGGTCGCGGCAGGCTTGACGTCACGAGGTCGACCCGGACGTGCCCGCCCGCGCGAAATGTGTAGGCGAGCCCGGCGAAGACTACGAAGACCAGGAGGAAGCTCGCCAGCTCGTCCACGAAGAGCTGCGGCCGGCCGAAGAAGTAGCGCATGAGGACGTCAAAGGTGATCAGCCCCGCCATACCGAGCACGCCGAGCCCCGACAGGAGCGCGGCGGCCCTCGACGTCCAGCCGATCACCGGCCGAGCGCTTTCCGAGCCAGCTCGAAGCCGCGCTTGCCGTCGGCGCCGGTGCGCGAGAGCCAGATGTCCCAGCCCGCCCGCGCCAGCGACCGCGCCTTCTCGATCTCCTCCTTCCCAGGATCGACGATCGTCATCCCCAGCTCGGGCAACCGCTTGCGCGCCTTCTCCTCCCACGCCTTGGCGTCTTCCCACTCCTTATCCTCGTAGCGGATGTCCTTCATCGCGTCGAGCACGGCCTGCTGGAGATCCTTCGGGAGCGCGTCCCACGCCTTCTGGTTCACCACCAGCCACTCCGACCCCGCGCCGGCCAGGTACCAGTAGTTGATGTACTTCGTCACTTCGAAGAACTTCATGGGCTCGGCGTTGGTCGCCGAGGTGATCGCGCCGTCGACGACCTTCTTCTCCAGCGCCGGGTAGACCTCACCGAAGGCGATGTTCACCGGCGCCGCGCCGAGGAGCCGCACCGTGTTGGCGGAGTCGGCGCCGTACACGCGGATCTTCTTGCCTTTCCAGTCGGCCACCGTGCGCATCGGCTGATGGGCGAAGATCTGCTGCGATGCCCAGGCCTCGATCGCCATCAGGCGGAGGCCTTTCTTGGCCAGCATCTCGGCGAAGAAGGGGCGGAGCTCGTTCGCGGCCCTCCTGTGCTCGTCGACGTTGCTCGTCATGAACGGCAGATCGAGCGGGCCGATCTCGAGGAGGACGTCGGTGAGGTAGCCCGAGACCACGGGGGCGATCTCGACGCGGCCCTCGATGACCGCCGGGATGATCTCGGGCGACGGATAGAGCGAGGACGCCGGGTGGACCCGGATCTCCATCCGCCCCTGCGACCGCTCCTTCACCTTGGTGGCGAGCGCGTTCAGGTTGAGGACGTGGTAGTGGCTCGGCGCGGCCACGTGCGGCAGGTTCCAGACCACCGCCTTGGGCTGCGCGACGGCAGGCGGGATGCGCGCCGCTGCGCCGCCGCTCATGAGGGTCAGGGCCGCGAGAGCTGTCGTCGTCCAGGTCCGGCGTGTCATCGAGGTCTCCTCCCTCGGATCGGGGCTGGGGCCATGGCCGCTGATACTAGCCGATCACCCGGGCCTTCGGAATACCTAGCACGTGGCGCCCCTCCAGCTTACGATCGGATCCACCGGAAGCATTGGGCCGCGCTCAAGAGGAGTTCGCAGATGCGTTATGGCGACGAGCCTAAGGAGGCGCGCGACGGTGCGCGCTCCCAGCTGTTGGCGAGGCTTCTCGTGCCTGTGCGCATCGCGGGACATGTTCTCTTCTACGACGCGCTGCCGGCCCTGCTGGCATGGGGGATAGGCTCGGCACGATGGCTCGATGTGTTCTCCGCGTTCGACAGTCCCTCGTTACGCCGCCTGGCCGGGCTGGGGTTATTCCTGAGCGTCGTGGCTGCGATCATGACGACAGAAACGGTCACGCGACTGGCCCGGCCGTTCACGGTCCGACACTTCCTCTTTACCACCGTCGTGATCGGCATCGCGCTCTTTCCCTCCCTCGCGGATTGGCATCGCATTCGTCTGGGCATGGCGCCGGAGCACTTCGCTCTCCTCCAGGCGTACAGCTATCTGATTCTGAAGGTCACGGTGGGCATGCTGATTGGCGCGACCGTCAGCTGGGTTCTGCTGCGTCGTTACTATTGAGCCGGGCCTAGCGGTCAGCCATCACACGGAACGATGAACCGACCGATCGCAGCACTCAGTCTCTCTGCGACCTTGGCGGCCGGCTGCGCCGGGCCTATCGCATCGCACCGCGTGCCCGTCATGTCCCCGAGCGCCGCGACCCTGACCGCAGATCTCTATGTCCCGCAGGGAGCTGCGCCCTTCCCGGCGCTGATCCTCTTGCACGGATGCAACGGGATCGGCCGGAACGTCCTGGCGTGGGCGCAGTGGCTACAAGCTGAAGGCTATGCGGCCCTCGTCCTCGACAGCTTCGGAGGGCGCGGATTCACGAGCATCTGCGGGGATGGTTCTGTCTTCGGCGGCGGGCCCCGGTCAAGCGATGTGTTCGCGGCTGCGCGGTATCTGGCGACCTTACCCGGCATCGACCAGGATCGCATCGGCGTGATCGGCTGGTCGCACGGGGGCTGGACGGTGCTCCGCGCCGCAAATTACGAACCGGTCTATCGAGACGTCCGGTTGCGAGCGCTTGTCGCGTTCTACCCGTACTGCGGCGACACCGCGTCGTATCGAGGGTTGTCCCCGCTGCTCATGCTTCTCGGAGAGAGAGACGACTGGACGCCCGCCGAGGCATGTCGGTCCCTCGCCGAGGCTGCGAGGCGGGAAGGACACGATGTGACGGCGGTGGTCTATGCCGGGGCGCACCACGGTTTTGATGCGGCGCACATCCGACGGCCGGTTCGCGTGACCCAGGCCCTGCGCGGGCGCGGCGCCACCATTGCCTACGACCCCCGAGCTCACGACGATTCGGAGAAGCGGGTACGCGAGTTTCTCCGGCGCCACCTCATGCCTTCCTCCGGTCGCGAACGATAGCGGCTCCGTCAACCGGCCAGCGACTCGATCGCCCGCACCTCGTCGACTGAGAACGCCAGCTCGCGGCTGGCCAGGTCCTGCGTCATGTGCTCGGCGTCGGAGGTGCCGGTCAGCGGCAGCATCCCGACCGCCTGCGCGAAGCGGAACACGACCTGGGCCGGTGTGGCCTTGCCCCGCGCGGCAAGGCGCGCGACCAGCGGGTGGCGCAGCACCTCCGGGTTGGCGGTGAGGAGCGAGAAGCCCTGGTAGACGATCGTTCGATCCCTGCAGAACGCTCGAACGTCGCGGTCCCAGCCGAGGCGGGCGAAGCAGCGGTTCTGGACGAACGCGGGGGTCTCGGCGCCGGCGGCCACCATCTGCTCGAGGTGGAGCAGTGAGACGTTGCTCACCCCGAGGAGCCGCGCGCGACCAGCGTCGCGCTCCTTCACCATCGCGGCCCAGACTTCGGCGTCGTCGTCGGTCCAGCCGTGGCCGGAGGCGGGCCCGTGCAGCACGTAGCTGTCGACGTAGTCGGTCCCGAGGTGCTCGAGCGAACTGGCCATCGACTGCGCGACCTGCGTGGAAAGGTCGGCCTCGGGGTCGTAGGGCAGCCGGTGGTCCTGGCCGGGCCGGGAGGTGAATTTCGTCTGGAGGAAGAGATTCGCGCGCGTGACGACCCCCGCGCGGTAGGCGGCGGCGAGCCCCCGACCCACTCCGGCCTCGACGTAGTGCCGCCGCTGGTTCGCCGTGTCAATGCCCCGGAAGCCCATCCGCAGCGCGAGCTCGGTGAGAGCCTGGGTCCGGTCCTCCTTCCACGCGGTGCCATAGAGGAAGTCGGGAACGGGTGCAGGAGGATGCGCTGGCATCGCGTCATTCTGCCATGGTCACCGCTCTGGCTACCAGTTTCCGTCATCGAACCGACGTAAAGCCGACGCTATATATCGTGCCGCGCCGGGTGGCCTCGTGGATGTATGGGGAATTGACTCAGCGCCTCTTCGGGCAGATCCTCACGCGCGAGGAGACCATGATGACGATCAAGGACCTGGAGACGTTCTTTGGCACCGGCTGGAACCGTCACGACGTCGACGTCCTGATGACCTTCATGTCCGACGACTGCGTCTTCGAGAGCACCGCGGGCCCAGAAGTCTGCGGCACGCGGTACGCGGGGCGCGAGCGTGTGCGCGAGGCGTTCGTCCGAGTGTTCAAGATTTTCCCGGACGCAACGTTCGCTGACGCGCGCCATTTCGTCGCGGGCAACCGCGGCGTGTCGGAGTGGACCTTCACCGGCACGACCCCCGATGGCAAGAAGGTCGAGGTCAACGGCTGCGACATCTTCACGTTCCAGAACGGCAAGATCGCGGTCAAGAGCTCGTACTTCAAAAACCGCACCGCGTGAACCCGCCGCCCTCCGACTGGACGGGGCGACGGTGCGGCATGGCATGGCCTCAGTCGCCGTAGCGGATCCGCGGATCGAGATATCCGTACAGCACGTCGACGGCGAGGTTGATCGCCATGAACAGGATCGCCACGAACAGGATGGTGGACTGGGTGAGCGGGTAGTCACGCTGATAGATCGACCAGAGGACGAGGCGCCCGACGCCGGGCAGGGTGAAGACCTCCTCGACGACGACGGTGCCACCGAGGAGGATCCCCATCTGGAGCCCGGCGACCGTGACGATGGGGATGAGCGCGTTCTTGAGCGCGTGCCCGAGGACGACGGCCCGGTGCGACAGGCCCTTGGCCGCGGCCGTGCGGATGTACTCCGAGCGCAGGACGTCGAGCATGCAGGCGCGCGTCGTACGCGCGATGTTGGCGGCGCTCGCGGTGCCGAGGCAGAGGACGGGGAGCAGCATGATCGTCAGGTTCCGCCGGGGGTCGGTGAGGAAGTCCACCCAGACGACGGGCGGCATCCAGCGGAGATAGATCGAGAAGAAGAGGATCAGCATCGTCCCCTGCCAGAAGACGGGGACGGAGAGGCCGAGGAGCGCCCCGACGCGTACGACGTTGTCCACCGCGCGGTCGCGCCGGACCGCGGAGACGATGCCCGCGGCGATGCCGAGGGCGAGTGCCCACCCCACCGCGAGCAGCGTCAGCTCGACGGTGACCGGCAACCGCTCGAGGATCAGCCGGATGACCGGCTTGCCCGTCCGCCACGAGGTCCCCAGATCGCCCTGGACGAGGCCCCCGAGCCAACGCGAGTACTGAACCCACCAGGGCTGGTCGAGGCCGAAGAAGTGCCGCAGCTGGGCGACCATCTCCGGGCTCACGACCGCATCGGCGCCGATCATCTGCTCGACGACGGTCCCCGGGATCAGCCGCAGCATGAGAAAGATCAGGACCGTCAGCCCCAGGAGCGTCAGGGCCATGGAGTACGCGCGCACGACGAAGTACCGCCCCACGCTCAGGCTCGGTCGAGCGCGACGCCCTCGAAGCCGTACAGGAGGGTCGTCGGATGCTGCTGGAAGCCCTTCACGGACGCCTGGGTGAAGTCGATCGTGTCGGCCGAGAAGAGCCAGAGGTGCGGCACGTTCTCGAGGATCAGGATCTGGGCGCGATCGTAGATCTCCTTGCGCTTCTTCGGGTCGAGCGTCCGCCGCCCCTCCTCGAGGAGGCCGTCGAGCTCGGGGACGCTCCAGCTGTTCCAGTTCTGGCCCTTGGTGGAATGGAGCGCGCGGAAGAAGGCCGTGTCCGGGTCGGCGTAGCCCGGAGTCGTGTTCATCGTCAGGTCGAAGTCCTTCGCGAGCCAGCGTTTGATCCACACGGCGTACTCGACGTTCTCGATCTCCGCGGTGACGCCGATCTTCTTGAGCTGGGCGGCGACGACGGGGGCGCCCAGGACCATCGTGGGGAAGGTCGGGATGACCCCGAGCTTCACGGTGAAGCCACTCGCGTGGCCCGCGTCGGCCATGAGCCTCCGCGCGCGGTCGAGGTCGGGCTTGTAGTAGCGCTTCCACTGCTCCTCGGGGAGCTGCCACTGCCTCATGGGCGCCGTGGCGGGCGCCGTGAGCCGGCCGAACCCGGCGGCGGCGACGCGCAGCACCTGGCTCCGGTCCACGGCCCAGCTGATCGCCTGGCGCACCCGGACGTCCTTCAACGGCCCGCGGCTCGCGTTGATGTTGAGGAAGTCGTAGCCGAGACGGGAGCTCCGATAGCCGGTCAGCGTCTTCTCGTCCTTCAGGAGGTTGAAGTTCTTGTTGTCCTCGAGGAACGCGTGGTGGATCTGGCCCGTGCGGAGCGCCGCGACGATGTTCGCCTCGTCCGGGATGATCCGGAGGATCACCTCGTCGACGCGGGGCAGCCCCTTCTTGAAGTACTGCGGGTGGCGCGTGAGCACCATCTGCTGCTCGACCTTCCAGTCCTGCAAGACGAACGGGCCCGTGCCGAGCGCGGCCTTGTTGAGGTCGCCGTGCTTCGTGATCCCGGCCTCGCTGATGATGAAGCCCCAGAACCCGCCGAGGGCCGCGAGGAGCCCGGCGAAGGGCTCCTTCGTCACGAACCTCACCGCGTAGCGGCCCGCCGGCTCGACCCGGTCGACGGCGATGAAATCGGACTTCCCGGGCGACTTCTCGAAGAGCCGGTCGAACGTGAACTTGACGTCGGCGGACGTCAGCTCCTGGCCGTCGTGGAAGCGCACGCCCTCGCGGAGCTTGAACGCCCACGTGAGGCCGTCCGGGCTCACGCGCCAGGACTCGGCCAGCTCCGGCACCGGATTCATGTCGGCGTCGAAGCGGACGAGCTGGTTGTACAGCATGGGCGAGCGGCGGCTCCGCGAGAACGCCGGGACGAGCTGCGGGTCGAGGCCCGTCGCCTCCGTCGTCTGCGCCGAGACGAACGTGCCGCCGAGCTTCGGCGTCTGCGCGTGCGCGGGCGCGCCGACCGAGAGCGCGGCGAGGGCCGCGCCGCCGGTCCGGAGAAGGTCTCTGCGGCTCACGGGGGTCGTCATCGCCGTACCTCCTATGGCTCGTTCACTGGACGTTCGGATCGAGGATGTCGCGCAGGCCGTCGCCGATCAGGTTGAACGCGAGCACGCTCACCATGATCGCGATGCCAGGGAACACGGAGATCCACGGAGCGGTCTCGAGATACGTTCGCCCTTCGTTGAGCATGTTTCCCCACGAGGGCGTCGGCGGCTGGGCCGAGAGGCCGAGGTAGCTCAGCGACGCCTCGATCAGGATCGCCTGCGAAAACGCGATCGTCCCCTGGACCACGAAGGGGGACATCACGTTGGGCAAGACGTGCTTGAGCGCCACCGCCAGGCGCGTCGCGCCGAGGGCCCGGACCGCCTGGACGTAGTCTTTCTCGCGCTCCGCGAGCACCGGCGCGCGCATGACGCGCGTGAAGAGCGGCGTATAGACGATCGCGATCGCGATGACGGCGCTGTTCACGCCGGGGCCGCGCATCGCGGCGATGCCCACCGCCAGGAGGAGGCCGGGGATGCTGAAGAAGACGTCCATCACGCGGTTGATGACGTTGTCCCAGGCACCGCCGAGGTACCCCCCGGCGAGCCCGAGCACGCCGCCGGCGACCATCGCGGTCCCGACCGAGACCAGGGCGACGTAGAGGGAGATCCGCGAGCCATAGATGACCCGGCTCAGGACGTCCCGCCCGAACCGGTCGGTGCCGAAGAGCGCCGCCGCCCTGGGCGCGGACTCGATGCGATCGAAGTCCGGCTCGTCGGGCGGACTCGGTGCGAGAGAGCCGGCGAAGAGCGCCATGGCGACGATCAGGAGCGCGAAGAGCCCGCCGATGACCACCACGGTGCTGCGCAGGACGCGCCGAAGCTGTCGGCCCCAAGGGATGCGGGGTCCCGAGCCCAGGATCAACGGATCACGCGGACGGCCTGCTCGAGCGCCCCCTCGGGCACGGCGACCCCGAGGCTCGCAGCGGATTTGAGATTGATGCCGAGCTCGAAGACCGGATGCTCGACCGAGAGGTCGGCTGGCTTGGCGCCCTTGAGGATCCTGGCCATCATCCGGCCGCAACGCTTTCCGAGCTCCCGCTGATCCGGGCCGGCGGCGGCCACCACGCCCGGGGCCGTCACCAGGTCCTGGTCGCCGACCAGGATCGGAAGCTTCTGCGCCAGCGCAGCGCCCCCGACGTCGGCTGCGGCGCGTCGGAGAAGCGCTTCCTTGAGGACAAAGACCGCGTCGACGTCGATCCGGCCGAGCCCTCGCAGCGCCGCGACGGCTCCGTTCTCGTCGGCGACCGTTCGGGCGACGAGCGTGACGCCGGTCGAGGGAGCGACCCGCTCCAGATTCGCCATCTGGACGCGGTCAGGCGGGAAACCCGGGTCAAAGAGCACGGCCAGGCGCTTGAGCTCAGGCAGCACCCGGCGGAAGGCGGCGAGCCGCCGCCGGCTCGCCTCGGCGTCGGCACTCGCGACGCCCGTCAGGTTGCCCGCCGGAGCCTCGTTCGAGGCGACGAACTTCGCGGCGACCGGGTCGGCCACCGGGCAGAAGACGATCGGGATCGTCGTCGTCACCGCGCGCGCCGCCTGGGTCGAGGGCCCGAAGATGGTGAGGATCGCGTCGACGCCCGCACCGACCGCCGTTTCGATCGCGGCCTTGGCCTCGTCGCCGGAGCGCGCGTTTCGGGTGTCGATCCGGATCCGGGACGCGTCCGCGAAGCCGGCGGACTGGAGCCCTTCCGACACGCCGCCGACGAGCGCGCCGTAGCCGTCGATCGGGCCGACGACCAGGACGCGCGGAGCCCGCTCTGCGCTCGACGGAGGGCGAGGCGCCAACAGCAGCGTACCCGCGAACACCGCGACCAGCGCCGTGCGCCCTCTCGACCCGATCCACACCGGCGCCCTCATCCTCGGCTCAGAGAGCCCGTGTCGCGCATCGCGATCTCCGACCGGCACGACGCGCTCAGAACTCGTAGAGCCGCGCCCAGTTGTCCCAGAGGATCTTGCGTGCGGCCGCCTCGGGCAGCGGGAGCCGCAGGAACTGCTCGGTCGCCCGCGGGTACTTGGAGTCGCCGTGCGGGTAGTCGGTGGAGAAGACGATGTTGTCCGCGAGCGTCTCGGCCGCGTGGATGCCCGGCTCCTCGTCGCACTCGATCGAGACCCAGCACTGGCGCCTGAAGTACTCGCTGGGCCGGCGCGTGAGGTCCGGCGACTCGACGGCGCCGCGCCACTCGACGTGCTCGTCCATCCGCCAGAGGAGCCAGGGCGCCCAGCCGCAGTTGCCCTCGAGGAAGGCGACGCGCAGGCGCGGGTGGCGCTCGAGAACGCCGCCCATGCACATGCTGACGCACGCCTGCATCATCTCGAGCGAGTGGCTCACCACGTGGCCCATGATGCCCTTGTCGAACCGCTTGCCGGTCTGCTCGATGTGCTCCATCTCCCCCGAGCCGCCCTCGTGGAAACAGATCGGCACGCCCAGGCGCTGGAGCTCGGCCCACAGCGGGTCGTAGTACGCGTGATGCCAGTAGCGGGCGTTGATCGGGTTCGGGCGCATGAACATCGCCTTGAAGCCGAACTCGGTCACGGTGCGGCGCGCCTCGGCGACGGCCGCCCCGACGTCGTGCGGCGGGAGCATGCCGGCGCCGAGCAGGCGCCCGGGGTCCTCGGCGCAAAACTGCGCGAGCCAGTCGTTGTACGCGCGCGCGATCGCGGCCGCGAGCTCGGGATCCATCCCGTCCACCGCGAGGGCGAAGAGCCCGCGGCTCGGAAAGAGCACCGCGACGTCGATTCCCTCCCGATCCATCGCCTCGAGTTGGGCGACGGCGTCGTAGCCGCGGCGCTCGGCGTGGGCGTACCGGTCGGCCTGGCCGGTCTGGACCGTCTGGAGCATCTGGCGTGAGAGCGGCGTGTTGTTCGGGATGCGCTTGCCTTCCCACTCGATCGCGACGTCGCGCGGCACCTCGGTCCGCCCAACGGGCGCTCGGGCCTTGAACCGCGGTTCGATGTAGTTGAGCCAGAGATCGGCGGGCTCGAGAACGTGCATGTCGGAGTCGGCGACCCTGAACCCTTGCTTCGCCATCGCGTCCTCCCTTCCTAGTCCTCCCAGGGGTCGTGCTTCACCGGCGGCGGAAGCCAGATCCGCTCGTACACCTTCTGGAGCTCTCGCTCCTTGGCGATCTCCTCCCGGGGTGTCACCTTCGCGTACTTCGCCTCGGTCGGGCTCGAAAAGTTGTACCGGTTGAGATTCGGCGCCGAGATGATCCGGTTCACCGGCTCCTTGCACTTCGGACACGTCCCGAGGGGCGGGTCGTTCATCCCGTGCCGCGTCTCATAGATGACGAGGCACCGCGCGCACTCGTATTCATACACAGGCATCGCGTTCCTCCTCTCGCGCGACGACGCGGGTGGCCGGCTCCCACCGGCCACCCGTGACGACGCGAGCTAGACCGCCACGACCCGAGGCGTCTCGGCGGGCGGGATGCTGGCCGTGCTCTTGAGATTCCAGATGCGGGCGGCGTTCGCCCCGAAGACCTTCGCCTTGATCTCGTCGGTGAGCTTGGGATAGCCGTGACCCTCGACGAGCTGATCGGGGATCTGGAACTTTCGGAAGGCGTCGATCTGCCACTGCGGGTTGCCCCAGAGCGCCGAGTCGGTTCCCCACATCACGTAGTCCGGCCCGAGGTCGCGCAGCAGCGTCCCGAGCAGGTGGGCGCACTCGAGCGGCCGGCTCGTCACCGTCGCCGCGAACGCCGAGCCGACCTCGCAAAACATGTTCTTCCGCTGCGGCTTGAACCCCTTCAGCGCGGCCAGCTCCGCATGGTACGGCCACGCCGAGTGGTAGGCGATGAAGTTGAGGTCGGGAAAGTCGTCGCAGACCGCGTCGAAGTCCTCCGCATGCGCGTACCGAGCCATGAACTGGCCGAACGGGATGCCCTTGTGACAGCCGATGTTCTTGATCCCGAGCTTCCTGGCCTTCTCCCACATCGGATAGGCCAGCTTCTGGTCGTCGAACCACCACCCACGCTTGGGCGTCGAGTCGAACGTGTAGAGCTTGAGGCCGGAGATCTTGTACTTCTCCACGAACATCTGCATGCGCTCCAGCGTCTCACCGCGCCCCTGATTGGGCGTGAGACCGCCGCCCAGCATGACGGTGCGGTCCGGCCAGCGCTGCTTGACCTCCGCCTGCTCCTCGATCGGGATCATGTCCTTACCGCCGTAGTCCTCGCGGAATCCGAAGGGGTTGAAGATCGCCACGCTCGTGTCGCTTCCCTCGAGGATCAGCTTCCCGAAGTTCTCGACGGTCATGTCCTTGGTCCCGTTCGGAAGCCCCATCGCCTTGCCGAGGTCGTCGAGGAGCTGGACGAACCACATCCCCCGCTCGGTGGTGTTGACGCCAGGGATGTAGCCATCCTTCCGGGTGCAGATATGGGTGTGGGCGTCGACGATGAAGTCAGAGCCCGGCTTCCGGCTGACCTTGATTTCCTTCGCCGCGGCGGGATCCATCGCCTCGGCGGGAGTGACGTCGAAGAACTTCATGCCGGTGATCTCGTTCACCGCCAGCATGGCGGCGGCGAACCCGGAGGCCGTCCCGAGGAAATTGCGGCGCGACATCCTGGCTTTGGCCGCGTGGCCGTCGACACGCACGCTGATCTCGGGGCCCATGTGGCCCGCGAGGAAGAGCGACGTCCCCTGCTCCTCGGGGGTCAGGGGGCCGTTGGTGGTCCGCTTGTAGTCCTTGAAGTACTCGAAGACATTGAACTCCATTCGTCACCTCCGCCGATCGAACGGGCGCTCAGGCTCCTCACCGGCACACGCTCGCCCCGTCTCACCCCCCTTGTCGCCGCGCATCATCCCGGCATTCGCCACCGGAATTGGCCGCACCACTAGCGCCGCCCTCGGGCAAAGTCAAGCGCGAAAGCAGATCGAGCCGTGCTCACGGGGCCCGCTTCCGCTTCACGTCGAGTGCGGGTACACTCGGGGTCCCCGGCCGGCCCGTCACCGGGGGAGCGCGGCCACATGGTGGACGACGACGCGCGCGCCGAGACGCGGGACACCTGGGAGGAGTGGTTCAACGCGAACGTCATCGCGCAGTAGCGTCGGGGTCGACGTCGGCGGGACCTTCACCGACTTCGTCGCCCGGGATCCGTCCGGACGGCTCGCGAGCCGGAAGGTCCCGACGACGCCCGCGGCCCCCGCGCTCGGGGTCGTGCGCGGTCTGGCCGCGCTGCTGGGCGCCGAGACGCCCCCGGCGTCGCTCGCTCACGGGACGACCATCGTCACGAACGCGATCGTGGAGGGCCGCGGCGCCGTCGTCGGCCTCGTCACCACGCGCGGCTTCCGCGACGTGCTCGAGATCGGCCGTCAGAGCCGCCTGCACCTCTACGATCTCGCGTCGCCGCCGAAGCTGGCGCCGCTCGTGCCGCGCCGCCTGCGCCTCGAGGTGAGCGAGCGGATCGGCCCCGACGGCGCCATCGCCGCGCCGCTCGCGCTCGACGAGGTGGGTGGACTCATCGAGACGCTCGCGCGCGAGGGGGTCGAGAGCGTGGCCGTCTGCCTCCTCCACAGCTACGCCAACCCCGATCACGAGCGGACGCTGCGAGCGGCGCTCGCGTCCCGCTTCGCCCACGTCTCCGTCTCCAGCGACATCAACGCCGAGTTCCGGGAATACGAGCGGACGTCGACGACGGTCCTCAACGCGGCGGTGATGCCGCTGGCCTGCCGGTACATCGACGACCTGGCGCAGGCCCTCGGGCTCGAGACGACGGGCGCGCCGCTCCACCTGCTGCACGCCGCGGGCGGCATGATGTCGGTGGAGGCGGCGAAGGCTCGACCGTTGGCGCTGGCGGCGTCGGGTCCCGCGGCCGGCGTGGCGGCCGCGGCGCACGTCTCGCACGCGCTCGGCCTCGACCGCACGCTCGCCTTCGACATGGGCGGCACGACGACCGACGTGTGCCTCATCGCCGGCGGCGCCGCCGAGACATCCGCGCAGCGGCGCCTGGGCGGTTATCCCGTGCGCATGCCGATGGCCGCGGTGGAGTCCATCGGCGCCGGCGGAGGCTCCATCGCCTACGCGGACCCCGCGGGCGCGCTGCGCGTCGGCCCGCGGAGCGCCGGCGCGGCGCCGGGTCCCGCCTGCTACAGCCTGGGCGGCGCCGAGCCGACTGTGACCGACGCCAACCTCCTCCTCGGCTACCTGAACGGCGAGCGCGTCTACGGCGGCTCCATTCGCCTTGATCGCGAGCGCGCGGCGGCCGCGCTGGCTCCGCTCGGCCGGCGGCTCGGGCTATCGACGCTCGAGACCGCGGCGGGCGTGGTGGAGGTGGCCAACGCGGCGATGCTGCGCGCACTCCGGCTCGTGTCGGTCCAGCGCGGCTACGACCTGCGCGACTTCGCGCTCATCGCATACGGCGGCGCCGGGCCCGTCCACGCGGGCGCGCTCGCTCGCGCGGCCGGGATCGGGCGCGTGGTCGTGCCCGTGCACTCGGGCGCGTTCTCCGCGCTCGGCTGCCTGGTCTCGCCCCTTCGCTACGACGCCGTGCGGACGTACCGGGCGCGGCTCGACGCCTGGGACCCTAAGCCCATGGAGGAGCGCTACCGCGACCTGGAGGAGCAATGCGTGGCGCCGCTCCGCGACGAGGGCATCGCGCACGAGCGGATCGTGCTCGAGCGGAGCGCCGACCTGCGCTACAGCGGCCAGAACTACGAGTTGGAGGTGGAGTGGCGGTCCACCCCGGAGGCGCTGCGCACCGCGTTCGAGGCGCGCCATCGCCAGCTCTACGGCTACGCGACGGGCGAGGGAATCGAGTGCGTCAACCTGCGCGTCGTCGCGCGCGTGCCGGACGTCGCCGTCGAGCTGCCGTCCCGCGCGCCCGCCGACGCCCGCGAGCCGTCCGGCGAGCAGCGCGCCTGGTTCGTCGACGCCGGCGAGGTCACGCTGCGCCGCCACGACCGGGCGGCGCTCCCACCGGGTCGGGTCGTCGACGGCCCGGCGCTGATCGAGGACGAGTGGTCCACCACGCTCGTCTACCCCGGGCAGCGCTGCGCGGCCGACCGCCTCGGCAACCTCTTGATCGAGTCCGGCGCGTGAGCCCCGCCGTCCACCCCGTCACGCTCGAGGTCGTCCGCAACGCCCTCTACGCGATCGCCGAGGAGATGAGCATCGTGCTGATGCGCTCGGCGCGGTCGCCGCTCCTCAAGGAGGCCGGCGACCTCTCCTCGGCGCTCACAGATGCCGGGGGCCGTCTCATCGCCCAGGGGCGCGACATCCCGATCCACATGGGTGTGATGGCGTTCACGGTGAAGGAGTTCCTCAAGCGCGTCCCGGCCGACCGCCTGCGCGACGGCGACGTGTGGTTCGCGAACCTCCCCGAGATGGGCGGCAACCATCTGCCCGACGTCAAGGCCATCCGGCCCGTGTTCGCGTCCGGCCGGCTCGTCGCCTTCGCCATCAACCTCGCCCACTGGGCCGACATCGGCGGCGCCGTGCCCGGCTCGTACGTGCCGTGGGCCACCGAGTCCTACCAGGAAGGCGTGCGGATCTCGCCCGTGCGCCTCTTCTCGGCCGACGGCCCGGACCGCGAGAAGCTCGACTTCCTGCTCGCGAACCTGCGCGGCCGCGACGAGCGCGAGGGCGACATGTTCGCGCAGTTCGCCGCCAACGACGTGGCCGCGCGCCGGCTCGCCGAGCTCTGCGACCGCTACGGCGCCGATACGCTCGCCGCGTGCTTCGACGCGCTGCACGCGGCCTCCGAGGCGGGGATGCGTGCCGCGATCCGCGCGCTGCCCGACGGCGTTTGGGAGGGCGAGGACTGGCTCGACGACGACGGCGTCGACGACCGGCCGCTCCGGATCCGCGTGCGCGTCGAGAAGCGCGGTGACGAGGCGACCTTCGACTTCACCGGCACCGCGCCCCAGGCGCGCGGGCCCGTCAACACGACGTACTTCATCGCGTGCTCGTCCGTGTACTACGCGATGAAGACGCTGGCCGCCCCCGACGTGCCGCCCAACGACGGCTGCTACCGCCCGCTCCGCGTGGTCGTCCCGCCCGGGACCCTGCTGAGCGCCGACCCCGATCGTCCGGTGGTCGGCGGCAACCACGAGACGTCGCAGCGCGTGGTGGACGCGATCTTCCGCGCGCTGGCGCCCGCGCTGCCCGACCGCGTCACGGCGAGCGGGCCAACGACCTCCGGCGTGCTCATCTTCGGCACGCGCGCCGCCGACGGGCGCTGGGCCATCTTCTACGAAGTCCACGGCGGCGGCGAGGGCGCCGCGGCGGCGCGGGACGGGGCGTCCGCTATTCGCGTCCACATGTCGAACGTCATGAACACGCCGGTCGAGGTCATCGAGGCCGAGTACCCGCTGCGCGTGGAGGAGCACGCGCTGCGTCCCGGGTCGGCCGGCGACGGCACCCATCGCGGCGGCCTGGGCTTCGTTCGCGCGTACCGCGTGCTGGCGCGCGAGGCCACGCTGACGAGCATGCTCGACCGGCGCGTCGTGCCGCCGTGGGGCCTCATGGGCGGGCACGACGGCCTGCCGTTCCGGATCACGGTGAATCCTGGCACGCCGGGCGCGCGCGACTTCGGTGGCAAGGCGAGCGGGAAGCTCGTCCACGGCGACCTCGTGCGCATCGAGACGTGTGGGGGCGGCGGCTACGGCCCGCCCGCCGGCCGGCCGGAGGACGCGAGAGCGCACGACCGCCGGGAGGGGTACGCATGACGCGAAGGCTCGAGGACCGCATCGCCATCGTCACCGGCGCCGCCAAGGGCATGGGCGCCGACATCTGTCGGGCCTTCGCGCGCGAGGGCGCCCACCTGGCCCTCGCCGCGCGCGAGCGCGCGCCGCTCGAGGTGCTCTCCCGCGAGGTCGAGACGCTGGGCCGCCAGGCACTCGTGGAGCCGACCGACGTGACCGACGAGGACGCCGTGCAGCGGCTCGTGGACCGCACGCGCGCGGCGTTCGGCGGCCGCATCGACATCCTCGTCAACGCCGCCGGGGTCACGGGCCCCATCGAGACGCCGGTGTGGGAGATCAAGGCCGAGGACTGGGACCACGTGATGGCGGCAAACGTGCGAGGCACGTTCCTGCCCATCAAGCACGTGCTGCCGACGATGATCGCCCAGCGCTATGGCAAGATCGTCAACATCAGCGGCACGTCGGGTCTGCGCGGCTACAAGCACCGCGCATCGTACGCGTCCTCGAAGTGGGCGCTCCGCGGGCTGACGCGGACGGTGGCCCTCGAGGTCGGCCCGTACAACATCAACGTGAACGCGCTCCACCCGGGCATCGTGGCCGGCGACCGCATGGACCGACTGTGCCGCGAGAAGGCGCGCCGGCGCGGCTCGACACCCGAGCAGGTGCGCGAGGAGTACGTCCAGGAGATGGCGCTTCGGCGCGTGACGACCGCCGACGACATCGCCAACGCCGTCGTCTTTCTCGCCTCCGACGCCTCGAAGAACATGACCGGCCAGTCGGTCACGGTCGACGGCGGCTGGGACGTGTAGTTCATCGGAGGGGGCCTCGGTGGCCCCCTCCGAAACCTCCCCCAGGAAAGGGGTTGCGCGGGCAAAGCCCGCGCTCGAAGCGCGGTTGGTTCGACACGCGGAGCCGGCGCTCGAACGGCGGTTACTCCGACGCGCTCCCAGCTGACTCGGAGGGGGTCGCCGCGCATGCCCGGGGCACGCGCGGTGACCGCTAGGTAAGCGTGGCGCCGAGCACGCGCACCACGTTCCCGCCCAGCACCTTGGCGACGTCGGCGCGACCGTAGCCGCGCGCGAGCAGGGCCGCCGCGATCGACGGCCACTCGGAGTAGTCGTCGAAGGTCGCGACCTGGAACGGGATCCCGTCCATATCGGTGCCGACGGCGACGTGGTCGATCCCGACCGCGTCCGCCATCCGACTGAGGTGGTCGATGTACCCGTCGAAGCCCGGGCCCCCGAACGTGACCGGGAAGACCCCGACCACGCCGCCGGCCTCCGCCACCAGCCGCGCGTGGTCGCGGCTCACCGCGCGCGCGAAGCCGGGGACGCCGACCACCGTGTGGGAAAGGACCACGGGCTTGCTCGACGTCTCCACCGCGGCCTTGACGCCGTCGAACGTGGCATGGGCCACGTCAACGAGCATCCCGAGCCGGTTCATTTCGCGAATCACGTCGCGCCCGAAGGGGGTGAGGCCACGGTGGCGTGGCGGTTCCGTCTGGATGTCCCCCAGCTCGTTCACCCGATAGTGGACGAGCTGGATCGAGCGAATGCCACGCGCGTACGCCTCCTGGACGCGATCGAGCCGCCCTTCGAGGAAGTCGCCGCCCTCCACGGCCAGGATCGCCGCAGGCCGCGCCTCGTTCCGCGCCCGCTCGAGGTCCGCCACGCGCTCGACGAGCGCGAGCTTCCCGCTCGCGACGCGGCTCCGCACGGGCTGGAGCTGCGCATACGCGGACTGGTACAGCTCACCCGGCTGCGGCTCGCGCTGGGCGTAGATCTTTCCCTGCGGGCTCAGCGTGAGCAGCGGACCGTCGCCCACCGCCGAGAACAGCGCGGCGCGGACCCGACCCTTCGCGAGCCGCTCGATGTGGCCGTCCATGGTCGCCCGCGCCAGGACCCGCACCATCCCCGGGTGGCTGTGGAGGTCGACCGACACCGTGTCGTCGAGGAGCCTGGCTGCCGCCTCCCGGTGAGCGCTGGTGGCGGCGGGCGCGCATCCGGTGACCGCGAACGAGAGCGTGGCCGCGATGCCCTTCAGGGCTTGGCGACGGTCGAGGGCGATCGTGGGCCGGCTCAACGCGCGCGCGACGCCCTCCACGACAGGCTCGAGGCAACCACACCACATCCGCCGCGTCTCCTCTCCCGCCGCCGGGCTTCGCCCCAGCCGCGTGCTTCCCGCGACTCTGCGCGCGCGGCCCGGTCCTGTCAACTATTGGTGGGCCTGCGTGGTGGGCCCGTTGCTGGTGTGCCTGCCTTGACCTTCGCGGAGCGTCTGTGTAGCCTCCACCGTGCCTGTCGAGGGGGTCGACGCACCGCGTGCACCCGTTCGAGTACGCAGCACCCGAAACGCTCGAGGACGCCCTGGCGCTGCTCCACGAGCATCGCGACGAGGCGAAGGTGCTCGCGGGTGGCCAGAGCCTGGTGCCGCTCCTCAACTACCGGCTGGCGCGGCCGCGGGTCGTGGTCGACATCAACGGGCTGCCCCTCGACGGCGTGCGCGCCGACGACGGGCGGCTGCGGCTCGGCGCGCTCGTCCGCCACCATCAGCTCGAGGAGTCCGACACGATCGCCCGCCACTGTCCCGTGCTCCGCGAGGCGGCGCGGCTGATCGGCAACGTCCGCGTCCGCACGCTCGGCACGCTGGGCGGGAGCCTCGCGCACGCCGACCCCGCCGCCGAGCTGCCGGCGGTGATGACGGCGCTCGACGCGCGACTCACCGTCGCGTCGGCCTCGGGCCGGCGCAGCATCGCGGCGCGCGACTTCGTCACGGGACCGCTCACCACCGCGCTCGCGCCCGACGAGATCGTGACGGAGGTCGAGGTCTCGACCTCGCCGGCGCGAGGCTTCGCCGTCGAAGAGTTCGCGCGCCGCGCGGGCGACTTCGGCCTCGTCGTCGTCGTCGCGCTCGTGCGCGTCGACCGGGGCGGTCGAGTCGCGGACGCGCGTCTGGCGCTCGGCGGTGTCGCCGACCGGCCCGTGCGCGCCGCCGCCGCCGAGGAGGCGCTCCGCGGCCAGGAGCCGACGGCGGCCGTGCTCGCGGGGGCCGCCGAGATCGCCCGTGACCGCCTCGACCCGCCGTCGGACGCGTTCGCGTCGGGGCCCTACCGCCGCCTGCTGGCCGGCGTGCTCGGCCGGCGCGCGCTCGCACGCGCGGTGGCGGGCGCGATCCAGTCGGAGGGGGCCGAGGCGCGATGATCGCGCGGATGGTCCTCAACGGCCGCGCGCGCGAGGTCGAGGTGCGCGCGAGCCAGACCCTGCTCGAGGTGTTGCGCGACACGCTCGGGATCTTCGACGTCAAGGAGGGGTGCGACGAGGGCGTGTGCGGCGTGTGCACGGTCCTGCTCGACGGGCGTCCGGCCTCGAGCTGTCTCGTGCTGGCGGCCGGCGTGCGCGGGCGCGCGGTCGTCACGCTGCGCGGGCTCGAGCGCGACGGCGGGCTCCACCCGCTGCAGGACGCGTTCGTGCGCCACGGCGCCGTGCAGTGCGGCTTCTGCACGCCGGGCATGCTGTTGACCGCGCTCGCATTCCTCGAGCGCGAGCCGCGCCCGGACCGCGAGGCGATCCGCGCCGCCCTCGAGGGCAACCTTTGCCGCTGCACCGGCTACACCAAGATCGTCGACGCGATCTCCGCGTACGTGCGCGAGGCGAACGGCGATGGCTGACGCGATCGCCACGCGTGAGGCCCTGCGCATCGTTGGCCATGCGGTGCCCCGCCACGACGCGCGCGACAAGGTGGCGGCGGCCACGGCGTACGCGGCGGACTGGGCGCTGCCCGGGATGCTGCACGCGGCGGTCCTCCGCTCGCCGTATCCGTCCGCGCGCATCGTGAAGCTCAGCTACGCGCGCGCGGCGGCGATAGAGGGCGTCGCCGTCGTCCTCACCGCCAAGGACGTCCCCCGCAACACGCTCGCGACCGACGTCCCCGGTCAGACGAGCGCCGTCGGTCCCCTCCGCGCGACGCTCTCCGTGCTGGCCGAGGATCGCGTGCGTCATCAGGGCGAGCCCGTCGCGCTGGTCGCGGCGGAGACGCTCGAGCAAGCCCACGCGGCCCTCGAGGCCATCGAGGTCGAGTACGAGCGCACGCCGGGCGTGTTCATCCCGGAGGCGGCGCTGGCCGCCGGGGCGCCGCAGGTCCACGCGGCCGGCAATCTGCTCGCCCAGTGGCGGATCGCGCGGGGCGACGTGGCCGCGGGCTTTGCCCGCGCGGCGGTCGTGGTCGAGGGCGAGTACACGACCCAGCTCGTCGACGCAGCCTACCTCGAGCCCGAATCGGGCGTGGCGTGGATCGACGGCGACGGCGTTATCACCATCCGGGTCTCGACGCAGGTCATCGAGCACTTCCGCGACGTCGCCGAGGTGCTGCGCGTGGAGCAGAACCGCGTGCGCGTCATCGGCACCTACCTCGGCGGCGGCTTCGGCGGCAAGGAGGACGTGACGGTCGAGATCTATCTGGGGCTCCTCGCGCTCAAGACCGGGCGGCCCGTGAAGATGGTGTGGACGCGCGCGGAGTCGCTCCTGGCGCGCGCCAAGCGCCACCCGTACCGCATGCGCTACCGGACGGGCGCCCTGGCCACCGGCGAGATCGTCGCCCAAGAGATCGACCTGCTCGCCGACGCCGGCGCCTACGCCTACCTGTCCGCGCTCGTGCTGCTGTACTCGACCGTGACCGCCGCCGGGCCGTATCGCGTGCCGGCCGTCCGCGCAGAGGCCCGCGTGGCCTACACGAACAACCCGCCCACGAGCGCCATGCGCGGCTTCGGCGCGATGCAGACCGTGTTCGGTTACGAGTCGCAGATGGATCGCGTCGCGCGCGCCCTCGGCCTCGATCCGGTCGAGGTCCGCCGCGTCAACGCCCTGCGGCGCGGCGACACGCTGCCCGTGGGGCAGGTCATCGAGACGCACGTCGCCTTGCCGGAGCTCGCCGAGCGGGCGTGGGCCGCGCTGGGACCGCCGACGCTCCCCCGCGCGCCGCACGTCCGCGTCGGCCGTGGACTCGCCTGCAACTTCCAGCCCTACGGGCGGATCGTGTGGCTGCACGACTGGTCGAGCGCGTGGATCGGGTTCGAGATGGACGGCAGCCTCGTCGTCCGTTGCGGCGTGCCCGACGTGGGCGGTGGCCAAGCCTCCTCCCTCTGTCAGATCGCCGCCGAGGTCCTCGGCGTGAGCCTCGCACGCGTCTCGATCCACATCGCGGACAGCGCGCTCACGCCGCTCGCCGGCACGACCACCGCCAGCCGCCAGCTCTATATGTCGGGCAACGCCGTGCTCAAGGCGGCGCGAGAGCTCGCCGCCCAGATCCTGGCCGTGGCGGCGACGCTGCTCCGCGCGGACGCCGACGGTCTCGAGCTGACGGACGACGCGGTGGTCGCGCGCGACGGTCGGTCGCTCGCGCTACCCGAGGTGCTGCGCGAGTGCGCGCGGGTGGGCGTGCCGCGAAGCCACCTGGCCGTCTACCACGCGCCCGCCGGCGAGCCCGTCGACCTCGCCACGGGTTCCGGCAAGGTCTTCCCCGACTACACCTTCGGCGCCCACGCCGCCGAGGTGGAAGTGGACACGGAGACCGGGCGCGTGCGCATTCTGAGGTATGCGGCGGCGCACGACGTCGGGCGCGCCATCAACCCACAGTCGGTCGAAGGCCAGATCCAGGGCGGCGCGGTGCAGGGGCTCGGCTACGGCCTGATGGAGGAGGTCGTGGTCGAGGACGGGATCAATCTCACCACGTCCTTCGCCACCTATCTGATCCCCACGGCGGCCGACGTGCCCGACGTGGAGGCGGTCGTGGTCGAGTCCGGCGAGGGGCTCGGGCCCTTCAACGCCCGCGGCATCGGCGAGCCGCCCATCGGACCACCCGCCGCCGCCGTCGCCAACGCCATCGCCGACGCGGCCCGCGTGCGCGTCACGCGCCTACCCATCACCGCCGAGCGCGTCGCGCGCGCGCTCGGCCTGTTCGACGACTGATCGGAGGACACCCATGGCCTATCGGATCAACCACATCCACCTGAAGGCGCCGGATCCGCGGAAGACG
The DNA here is from genome assembly GCA_001914535.1 of Candidatus Rokubacteria bacterium 13_2_20CM_69_15_1. Lineage (GTDB taxonomy): Bacteria > Methylomirabilota > Methylomirabilia > Rokubacteriales > CSP1-6 > 20CM-2-70-11. The sequence goes on along the minus strand of MNCR01000124.1, from coordinate 3,553 downwards.
GCCGAGTGGTACGTGCGGGCGTTCGCCTTCAAGATCCTGAGCGACGAGGTGCGCGTCTTCGGCGATCGCTTCGTTCGCTGTCAGAGCGAGGACGGCGGCATGCTGGTGAACATCTCGGGGGCGCGCACGGGCGAAGCGCTCGGCCCCGGCGACGCCAGAGCGCACCACGGGCTCGAGCACTTCGGCTTCGACTCGGAGAGCCTGGAGGCCGACATCGCGCGGCTCGAAGGGTTCGGCGCCCGTCTGCTGGAGGGGCCGATCCAGATCCCCAACGGTCCCAGGATCGCCTTCCTCTGGGCGCCCGACGACGTCAGGGTCGAGCTGATCGAGCGGCGGAAGTCGGGCGTGGCGGGAGGCTGCTGAACGGCCGCGTCAGGCGGCGCGGTGCACCGGGCTCCGCGGGGGGCTTGAGCCGACGAAGCCTTCGACCGGCACCAGGCGCCGGGCCACGGGATCGGCGGCAAGGAGCAGGCTCTCGAGTGCGACGGCGCCGAGCAGAGCCGGGCCTTCCGCCGCGATCAGGCAAGGCGTCGTCACCTCTTGGCCGTCCAGGCGAAGCCTGACCTCGGCCATCGGCCAGGTTTCCTTTCGACCCCCAGCCGTCTGGATCGGACACATGCGGGTGGGCCGCAGCTCGAGTCGCTCGGCGAGGGCCCGGGGGACGACGAGAAACGTGGCGCCCGTGTCCACAAGAAGCTCGACCGTCTCGTTCTGGCCCGTGGGGCCGGTCAGGTGAGCAGAAACGCGGAAGAGACCCATGGACGTCATAGTGCACCACGGCACGGGCCGCAGACAATGTCGATGTCTGTATACAGCTCTCCGGAAAGATGAAGCGCTCCGTCTGCGTTCATCTTCCTCGCCCGGCGCCGCGTCGCCGACGGGCACGCGCGCCAGGGATCGAAGGGACCCGTTCCCGCCAACTGGCAACGGACCCTGCGTCTCGAGGTGGAGTGAAGCCGCAACGGAGCAGCGCACGCGTGCCGCGTGGTCCCGCGATCCCTGGCACGCGCGCCCGCCGGCGACGCTGCTACTCGATGGCGAAGTGCGCCTCGGTCGTCTGGCCGGTGCGGCCGTTGATCGGCAGGATGTCTTGCGGACAGGCCGAGAAGGCGACGATGAGATCCATCTCCGCTCGAAACAGCGCGTAGCTCCCGGGGGCGGACACCGGCTCGCCCCAGGCGAGGCGCCCGTCGGCCGTCCACGGGATGTTCATGAAGAGGTTCAACGACGGTGGCGTCGCCGGGACGAGGACATCCAGCTCCGAGAGCGCGGCGTGCAGGTTGTCCCGGCAGTTGTCGTGATAGCCGTCGACGCCGAGCAGGCCGTAGCGCCACCGGTCGCACGGCGCCATGAGTGTGTCGTGCGCGCAGCCCGACGTGTCCTCGACCAGCGTGAGGATCGCGCGCCGTTGGTTCGTGACGAACGCGTCGCCGACGGCGGCGGCGAGCTTCATGAACCGTGCCCGGCTGGCCTCCATCGACATCCACTCGGTCACGTCGCGCGCGTTGAACGCCCAGGCGTCGACGACCTGGGTGCCGTGGGTGTTGACGACCCTGATGCGCTGCCCCGCGTGGACGCGCGCCGCCTTGCCTCGCCGCGCCGGGATCGTGACGAGCTGGGTCTTCACCGGCCCCCCCTCTTCGAGCGCCGGCTTCGCCGGCGCGATCGATTCATGCGCGGAGGCATTGGAGAGCGTGGCTCGGAGGGGGCCGTAACGTCCGCCCCCTTCGCCGACAACCCGTGGGCGCCGCGGTAGTCCGACGGCCGCGGCGGGACCCAGCCGATCAAGAGCTCGGATACCGGCTCCCAGATCTCCACGCCGAGCGGGCGGCAGGTGGCGAGGGGATCACCGGCCTCGGGGCCCCAGACCGCCACCGAGAGGTCGCCGTGCGGGCACACCGAGATCGCGCAGAGCACGTCGATCTCGGCGAAGAACTCCACGAAGTCGCCCGCGCGCGCCGGGCTCGGCTTGACGAAGTAGCGGCCGTCGGCGGTGAGGCCGGTGACCTGGAAGACGTTGAGCACGTCGTGAACGTCGAGCTCGGTGAGGTGGTACGGCGCCACCGCGCGGACGAGGTTGCTGTGGCAGCAGAGGTCGAACTCCTCGCTGTTCAGGAGCTTGTGCACGTAGGGGTCGCACCGCGTGCCGAGCAGGTCGTGGCAGCCGGCGCCGTCCGCGTCACGGCCGTACTGGATGGTGTCGCCGGTGATCGTCAGCATCGGCCGGAGGTACGGCAGGCACGACCAGAGCCGATCGAACGTCGTGAGATGGGCCCGGTGGAGCTGGCGCGTGCGCGAGGCCCAGAAGCGCTCGCGCGGGTTGGCGAGGCTCCAGACGTTGAGGTCCGCCACCTGGGGCCCCTCGACGGCCACGATGCGGAAGATCTGCCCGGCGCGCACCGGCCAGGCTCGGCCCGAGCGCCTGGGGACGACGAACCGCTCGACGAGCGTGCGCCGGCCGGTCTCGCGCGCGAGGCGGGTGTAGAGGTCACGGTCGGCCTCGAGCGGGGACCCCGGCTTCGCCTCGTAGATCACGCGCGGTCGTGCCATGCTCTCACCTCGCTTCGCAGCCTTTCATATTTGACATAGGGGGGGCGGGCATAGTCTCATACCCGCCATCCGATCGGGGCAGCATCATAGCGCCGATCACGGGGGGCCAGCCATGAGAGTGTCGCGGACCACGGCCGTTCTCGTAGCGTTCGTCGCCGTCGTCGTCCTTGTCACGGGCGCCGACGCCCAGCAGTGCCCGAAGGGCAAGCTCCGGTTCTACACGTCGTGGCCGATGCAGGGGGCGATGCTGCCCGAAGGCACTGGCATGAAGAATGGCGTCGACCTCGCGGTGTCGGAGGTCGGCGGCGTCGTGGCGGGCTATTGCCTGGAGGTCGTCGGCCTCGACGACGCCTCACCGCAGACCGGTAAGTGGGACGGCGCGGTCGAGGCCGAGAACGCGAACAAGGCCGTCGGCGACCCGCTGGCGATCGTCTACATCGGCACCTACAACTCGGGCGCCGCGAAGGTCTCGATCCCCATCACCAACCGCGCCCACATGGCCCAGGTCACGCCGGCCAATACCTATCCGGGCCTGACCAAGAAGCGCGGCGCCGCGCCCGGCGAGCCGGAAATCTACCGGCCGGCTGGGGTCGTGAACTACTTCCGGCCGATGCCGGCCGACGATATCCAGGGCGCCGTCGCCGCCAAGTGGGCCAAGCACCTCGGCGTCAAGAAGGTCTACATCCTCAACGACCAGGAGCTCTACGGCAAAGGCATCGCCGACGTCTTCGAGGCCACCGCCAAGAAGATCGGATTGCCCGTCGTCGCCAACGAAGGCATCGACTGGAAGCAGCCCGACCAGAAGCCGGTGCTGACGAAGATCCGCGCCTCGGGCGCCGATCTCGTCTACCTGGGTGGCGTCATCGAGACGGGCGCCCAGGTCATCATCAGACAGATGAAGGAGGTCGGCCTCGTCGCGCCGCGGACCCGCTTCCTGGGACCGGACGGGCTCCTCGAGGAGGAGCTCCTGAAGGGCGCCACGTGCGACGCCGCGCTCCGGACC
>MNCR01000123.1:7286-8919 GCA_001914535.1 Candidatus Rokubacteria bacterium 13_2_20CM_69_15_1 | reverse complement strand
GGTCCTGACATGGGCGGCGCCGTGCGCGTGCGCTTCGCCCCGAGCCCGACGGGGCACCTCCACGTGGGCGGCGCGCGCACCGCGCTCTTCAACTGGCTCTACGCGCGTCACCACCGCGGGGCCTTCGTCCTCCGGGTCGAGGACACCGACCGCGCGCGCTCGACCGATGAGGACCTCGCGGCGATCCTCGAGGCGCTCGAGTGGCTCGGCCTCGACTGGGACGAAGGGCCGCCGACACCGGGGTACCGCCAGAGCGAGCGTCTGGCGATCTATCGCGAGCACGCCGAGCGACTGCGCGCCGCCGGCCGCGCCTATTACTGCGACTGTCCCCCCGAGCTCCTGGAGCGCGAGCGTCAGGCCGCCCAGAAGCGCAAGGAGACCTTCCGGTACTCGGGGCGATGTCGCGACCGCGGTCTGGAACGCGGCGCGCTCCGCCTCCGGATCCCGGACACGGGTGCGACGGTCGTGAACGACCTGATCCACGGCCCGGTCACGTTCGATCACGGCCAGCTCGACGACTGGATCCTCGTCCGCACGGACGGGACGCCGACGTACAACTTCTGCGTCGTCGTGGACGACGTCACGATGCGGATCACACACGTGATTCGCGGCAACGACCATTTGTCGAACACCCCGAAGCAGATCCTCTGCTACGAGGCGCTCGGTTACCCCGTCCCCGAGATGGCGCACGTGTCGATGATCCTGGGGCCGGATCGGAGCCGGCTCTCCAAGCGCCACGGCGCGACCTCCGTTCAGGCGTTCCGTGACGCCGGCATTCCCGCCGACGCCATGGTCAACTACCTGGCCCGCCTGGGCTGGTCGCACGGTGATCAGGAGATTTTCACGCGGGAGGAGCTGATCGAGTTCTTCGACATCAAGGACGTCGCGGCATCGGGCGCGATCTTCGACGAGACCAAGCTCGAGTGGCTCTCGCACGAGTACCTCAAGCGGCAGGACGGCGCCGCGCTCGCGACGCTGGCGTTGCCGTTCATCCGGGCGGCGGGGCTCGAGCCGCCCGAGCCGGCCCGCCTCGCGCCGATGCTCGACACGCTCAAGGAGCGCGCGAAGACGCTCGTCGAGCTGGTGGCCGCCGGCCGGTTCTACTTCGAACCGCCGGCGGCGTACGAGCCGCAGGCGGCCGCGACGTACCTCACCGTCGAGGGCGCCAGGCGCCTCGAGGCGCTGATCACGCGGCTCGAGGCCGAGCCCGACTGGAGCGCCGCCGCGCTCGAGCGCGTCTACCGCGCGACCGTCGAGGCGCTCTCTCTCAAGCTCGTGGACCTGGCCCAGCTCTCGCGCCTGGCCGTGACGGGCGGCATGGCCTCGCCGCCGCTCTTCGAGATGTTGGCCCTGCTCGGGCGCGACGAGGTGCTCCGGCGCCTGCGCCGCGCGCGCGGGGTGGCGGAGGGCCGGGGATGAGGCTCCTGCTGGCCCGGCACGGCCAATCGGAGTGGAACCGGGTGCGGCGCTTCCAGGGCGCCAACGACGTCGGCCTGTCCGACGTCGGGCGCGCCCAGGCCGAGGCGCTGGGGCGCGCGGTGCGGAGCGGCTACCGCGTGGCCGTGGCCTACGTGAGCCCGATGCGCCGCGCGCGCGAGACGGCGGAGATCGCGCTCGCGGGGACCGCGATCGC
>MNCR01000123.1:0-7151 GCA_001914535.1 Candidatus Rokubacteria bacterium 13_2_20CM_69_15_1 | reverse complement strand
GCCATCGAAACGGCGACGACGTGCTGGTCGTCGCGCACGGCGGCGTGATCAGCGTCTACCTCTGCCACCTGCTGGGCGTCTCGTTCAACGCGCTCTGGCGGCTCCGGATCGACAACGGCTCGCTGTCGATCGCGAGGCCCCCGCGGCTCGTGTGCGTCAACGACACCGCCCATCTCCCGCCGATGCCGAGGGTCACGGCGTGACGGTTCTGCTCGCGCTGTTCGGCGGGATGGCGCTGCTGCTCTACGGCATCCGCCTGAGCGGCGAGGCGCTCCAGCGGGCGCTCGGCGCACGCCTGCGCGGCCTGCTGACCGGGCTCTCGCGCAACCGGATCCTGGCCGTCCTCTCGGGCGCGGCGATCACCGCGATCATCCAGTCCTCCGCGGCCACGACCCTCATGCTGATCGGCTTCGTCGCCGCCGGCCTCATGACCTTTCGGGCGACGCTCGGCGTGATTCTCGGCGCCGACATCGGCACGACGTTCACGGTGCAGCTGATCGCGTTCCGCGTCACCGACTATGCGCCGCTCCTGATCGGCCTCGGCTTCACGACCACGTTCGTCGCCCGCCGGCGGGTGCTGAAGGATGTCGGGCAGGCCCTCCTCGGGCTCGGGCTCCTGTTCCTCGGGCTCAAGCTGATCCTCGACAACGCCGGGATGCTCAAGGCCAGCCCGCTCGCGGTGGACCTTCTCGCCGCGATCGCGAACACCCCGATGGTCGGCGTCCTCGTCGGCGCGGTGTTCAGCGCGCTGGTGACGTCGTCGACGGCGACGCTCGGGCTGGCCCTCGCCTTCGCCCACCAGGGGCTGCTCGATCTCACCGGGGCCGTGCCGGTCGTGCTCGGCGCGAACATCGGCACGTGCGTCACCGCGCTCACGGCGTCGCTCGGCGCCGGGGCCGAGGCCAAGCGGGTGGCCGTCGCCCACATCGCCTTCAAGCTCCTCGGCGTCGCGCTCGTCTTCCCGTTCATCGGCCCGTTCACGGCCGTGGTGGCCAGCTCGGCCGCCGAACCGGCGCGCCAGCTCGCGAACGCGCACACCCTGTTCAACATCGGCATCAGCCTCGTCTTCCTGCCGTTCACACCGATGGCCGCGCGCGCGATCGAATCGCTCGTGCCGGACGCCCAGGAAGGCGACAGTCCGTTCCGGACCCGCTACCTGGACGAGCGAGCGCTCGAGCAGCCGGCCCTCGCGTTCGGCCAGGCGGCCCGCGAGGCGCTCCGGATGGCCGACGTGGTGCAGGCGATGCTCCGCGACGTGCCGGTGGTCTTCGCGAGCGACCATCAGGAGCTGCTGGACGACGTCTCACGGCGCGACGACCAGGTCGACTTCCTCGAGCGCGAGATCAAGCTGTTCCTCACGCGGCTCGGTCGCGCGGCGATGGGCCCCGACCTCTCGCGGAAAGAGATCGCGCTGATCTCCTTCATCGGCAACCTCGAGAACATCGGCGACATCATCGACAAGAACCTCATGGAGCTCGCCCGGAAGAAGATCTACCAGGGGCGGCGGTTCTCGGACGCGGGCTGGGCCCAGATCCAGGAGTTCCACGGGATGGTCTCCAAGAACCTCGAGCGGGCGATCGCCGCGTTCGCCGCGAACGACCGCGGGCTGGCGCAGGAGGTCCTCGACCAGCGCCCCCTGATCCGGACGCGCGAGCGCGACCTCCGCGAGTCCCACCTCGGGCGGCTCCGTGCGGGCCTCGCCGAGTCGATCGAGACGTCGGAGATCCACCTCGACATCCTGACGAACCTCAAGCGCGTGAGCTCGCACGTCTCGGCGCTCGCGATCTCGATCGTGGAGGAGGTGTGAGATGAAGAAGATCGAGGCCATCATCAAGCCGTTCAAGCTCGACGACGTGAAAGAGGCCCTCACGGAGCTCGGCGTCGTCGGCATGACCGTGACCGAGGTGCGCGGGTTCGGGCGGCAGAAGGGTCACACCGAGCTCTACCGCGGCTCCGAGTACACGGTGGACTTCCTTCCCAAGGTGAAGATCGAGGTCGTCGTCGCGGACGGTATGGTCGACAAGATCGTCTCGACGATCGTCGCCGCCGCGAAGACCGGCTCCATCGGCGACGGCAAGGTCTTCGTGCTCCCGATCAACGAGTCGATCCGCATCCGGACCGGAGAGACGGGCGAGTCGGCCGTCTGAACGCCACGCAGCGGGACTTCCGCCGGCTCGGGTTCGCCGACCCGGCCGCCGCGCTCTCCAACTTCGCGAGCCTCACGCCCACGCCGCGGGACGCGGAGCTCCTGGCGCCGATCAACGCGCGGCTGATCGCGGCGCTCGCGGCCGCGCCCGACCCCGACATGGCGCTCAACAACCTCGAGCGCTACGCGGCGGCGGTCGACCGGTCCGTCTTCTACGCGACGCTCGCCCAGCACCCCGGCGCGCTGCCCCTGCTGGTCTGTGTCTTCGGCTCGAGTCAGTTCCTGGCCGACACCCTCCACCGGCGACCGCAGGCCCTCGCCTGGCTCCTCGAACCGCACACGATGCGGGTCTGGCTCCCCGAAGATCTCGCGGCCGAGCTCGCCCAGGCGCTCGGCCCCTTCGAGGGGCGCGTGGCGCGGATGAAGGCGCTGCGCCGCTTCAAGTATCGCCACCTCCTGCGCATCGGGGCCCGGGACCTCCTGGGCGACGCCGACCTCGCCGTGACGACCGAGGAGCTGGCGCATCTCGCCGACGCGTGCCTCGCCGAGGCGCTCGCGTTCACCGAGTCGGCGGCGCGCGTCGACTACGGCGCGCCGCTCGATCCGTCCGGCGCCGAGACGGGCGTGGCCGTCATCGCCATGGGCAAGCTCGGCGGCGAGGAGCTGAACTACGCGTCGGACATCGACCTCATATTCGTCTACGGCGCCGACGGCGAGACGGCGGGCGGGGGGCGCGGGCGCGTCGCGAACAACGAGTACTTCGCGCGCGTCTGCCGGGGGGTCGTGGCCTTCCTCGAGGAGGCCACCGAGGAGGGCTACGCGTTCCGGGTGGACCTCCGCCTCCGGCCCGAGGGGCGGATGGGATCCATCATCCTGTCGCTTCCCGGGTACCGCGACTACTATCGGGACCGCGCCGAGCTCTGGGAGCGTCAGGCGCTCGTCAAGGCGCGCGTCGCGGCCGGCGACCTCCGCGTGGGGGCGCGCTTCATGGCCGAGGTGCGCGAGGTCGTGTACCGGCCTGGCCTCGACGCGCGGATCGTCCCGGCGATTCGCACGATGAAGGCGCAGATCGACCGGACGCTCGAGGAAGAGGGCAGCGCGGCGGCGAACGTGAAGCTCGGCCGTGGCGGGATCCGTGAGATCGAGTTTCTCGTGCAGGCGCTCCAGCTCCTCTACGCCGGCGACGACGCGTGGCTCCGCGAGCGCAACACGCTGAAGGCGGTCTTCCGACTGACCGAACGCGGCTACCTGGCTCCCGACCTCGGGCGGATGCTGTCGGAGGCGTACGTACACCTGCGCACCGTGGAGCACCGGCTGCAAATCCTCCACGAGTTTCAGACCCACACGCTGCCGTCCTCCGCGCTCGAGCTCGGGCGGCTCGCCCGGCGCGTCGGCATGCCCGGGCCGCGGGCGCAGGCGGCGCGCGCGTTCCGGGCGCGCCACCGCCGCGTCACCACCGCCGTGCACCGCGCCTTCCGCGCGTTCTTCGCCGAGCGCGCCCCGGCGCCGCGCCGCCGGTTCCGGCTGCCGAGCGTGATGGCGCTCGGCGCGACCGGCTTCGCCGACCCCGAACGGGCGCGCCACAACCTCGGGCTCATTCTCGAGGGGCGCCCGCTCGTGCCGTACGCGGCCCAGCTCCGTGGGGCGCTCGAGCGCCTCTACCCGATGCTGCTCGACGCGCTCTGGAAGAGCCCCGACCCCGACGAGGCGCTCAACCAGTTCGAGCGCTTCCTGTCGGCGGCGGGCCCGCGCGCCGGGCTCGTCGAGCTCCTCGCCGGGAGCCCCGAGCTCCTCACCGGGCTCGTCCGCGTGTGCGCGGGCGGCGACCACCTGACGCAGCTCCTCATCGCCCAGCCTGAGCTCCTCGCCTCGCTCGCGGAGCCCGACCGGCTCCTCCGGCCCAAGGCGAAGCCGGCGTACCGCGCCGTGGTGGCCCAGGTCTTCGCGGCCGGGCTCGGGCCCGGCGAGCGGCGGGACCGATTGCGCCGGCTCAAGCAGGCGGAGGAGCTGACGATCGTGGGGCGGTACCTCTTGGGCGTGACGACGATCGAGGGCTACGCGCGCGAGATGACGGCGCTCGCCGAGGCCGTGCTGGCGGCGGGCTGGCTCCTGACGCTCGAGCCGCTCGTCGCCCGCCACGGCGTCCCGCGCGACGCGCAGGGCCGGTTCATCCCCGTGGTCGTCGTGGGGCTCGGTAAGCTCGGCGGCCGCGAGCTCATCACGGGCTCGGACCTCGACCTGTTCGTGGTGACGGGGGACGAGGGCCGGACCGACGGCGGCGACCCGATCGACGCCGCGTGGTTCTACAGCCTCGCCGTCGAGCGCCTGGCCGGCACGCTCGGCGACATCACGGCCGCCGGCGTCGCGTTCCCCGTGGACCTCCGGCTCCGGCCCGGCAGCAAGGGGAGCGGCTTCGCGTCGAGCGTCGCCGCCCTCGAGCGTTACTATGCGGAGTACGGCGACCTCTGGGAGCGCCAGACGCTCACGCGCGCGCGGCTCCTGACGGGGGATCGCCGGCTCGCGCGCCGCGTGCGTGCCGCGGTCCATGCGATCGTGTACGGGAGCGCGTTGCCGCGCGCGCAGCTGAAGGAGATCGCCGAGGTGCGCAAGCGCATGGAAGTCGAGCTGGGTCGGGAGACACGCGGCCGCTGGCACGTCAAGTACGGGCGGGGTGGGCTCGTGGACATCGAGTTCCTCGCGCAGGCGCTCCAGCTCGTCCACGGCGGAGACCACGTCGAGGCGCGCGCGCCCGCCACGGTCGCCGCGCTCCACGGCCTCGCGCGCGCGGGCTCGCTCACGCCGGACGCGGCACACCGGCTCGCCGACCACTACCGCTTCCTCCGCCGCGTGTCCGCGGCCCTGCGCCTCTTGGGCGCCCGGCCGAGCGACACGCTCGAGCTCCACGGCCCCATGCCGGGGCGCGTGGCGAAGGCGCTCGGCTTCGCGTCGCGCCAGGCGTTTCTCGACGCCTACGCCGAGCGGCGGGACGCGGTCCGGGCGGCGTACCTGGAGGCCATGACGTGAGGGGCCGGCGATGAAAACCTTCTACGTCGTCGACGGGCACTCGCAGCTCTTTCGCGCCTACCACGCGGTCGGCTACCTCTCGACCTCCAAGGGGATCCCGACGCAGGCGGTGCTGATCCTGAGCACGATGCTGTGGAAGTTGATCCGGGAAGAGGAGCCCGACTACCTCGCGGTCGCCTGGGACCCTCCCGGGCCGACGTTCAGGGACGCGCTTTCCGCCGAGTACAAGGCGACGCGCGCGGCGATGCCCGACGACCTCGTGCGCCAGCTCCCGTACGTGCGGCGCCTCTTCGAGGCGCTCCGGATCCCGGTGATCGAGGTCGCGGGCTTCGAGGCGGACGACGTCCTCGCCACGCTCGTCGAGCGGGCCCTCGCGCTGCCCGACCTCGAGATGGTGGTCGTCACCGGGGACAAGGACCTGCTCCAGCTCGTCGGCCCGCGCGTGCGCGTCCTCTCCGTCTCCGGCCGCACGGGCGAGCCCGTCCTCTACGACGCGGCGAAGGTACGCGAGCGGTGGGGCGTCGAGCCCGGGCAGATCGCCGACGTGCTGGCGCTCATGGGCGACGCGATCGACAACATCAAGGGCGTTCACGGCGTCGGCGAGAAGACGGCCGTGAAGCTCATCGGCCAGTTCGGCTCCGTCGAGCGGCTCTACGAGAACCTGTTGCTCGTTCCGGGCAAGCTCCGCGAGACGCTCGCCGGCGGTCGCAAGGATGCGTTCCTCTCCCGCGAGCTGGCGACGCTCAACCGGTCCGTGCCGCTCGCGTTCGACCTCGAGGCCGCCCGCCGCGTCGAGCCCGACTGGACGAAGCTGCGGGCCCTCTGGATGGAGCTCGAGTTCACGCGGCTCCTCAAGGAGCTCCCCGCGCCCGTCGCCACCGTGAGCGACACGCCGGTCACCGTGCTCTCGGATCGTGCCGCCGTCGCCGCGTGGCTCGCGCCCGTCCCCGCAGGCGCGCCCCTCGCCCTCGACTGGGCGGGCGAGGCCCGGCCCCCGGACCCGCGCCTCGCAGCGGTCGCCGTCTTCCATCCGGCGGCCGGCGCCGCGCGGCTTGCCTCACCCGGCGACGTCGCGCCCGCCGGCCGCGAGGTCCGGATTCACGACGCAAAGCCGCTGCTCGAGGCGTGGCTCGGGGAAGGGGCGGCGGTGCCGCCGATTCAGGACAGCGCCGTGGCCGCGTATCTCCTCAACCCGGCGCGATCGGCCTATCGGCTCGAAGAATTGTGCCTCGAGGCGTTCGGCGAGTGCCCGCCCCCGCTCCCCACTCGCCCGGAGCCCTCCCCCTCTCCGGCTATCACGGACGACGAGCTGGGGCGGGTGCTCGCCGAACGCGCGAGGTGGGTGTGGCGGTACTGGGAGCACGTGGCCGCGGAGCTCCGGGACAAAGAGCTTTGGCGGATCTACGAAGAGATCGAGCGCCCCCTGGTGCCGGTGCTCGCGCGCATGGAGCGCCACGGCATCCGCGTCGATCCCGCGCGCCTCGAGGCGTTCGCGAAGGAGCTCGAGCGGAGTCTCGACAACCTGACGCGGGACATCTGGGCGCTCGCCGGCGAGGAGTTCACGATCGCCTCGCCCAAGCAGCTCGCCCACATCCTTTTCGAGAAGCTCGGGCTGCCCGCGATCCGCCGGACGAAGACGGGCTACTCGACCGACGCCGACGTCCTGACCGAGCTCGCGCTCGGCCACGCGCTGCCCGCGAAGATCCTGGAGCACCGGATGCTGGCCAAGCTCAAGGGGACCTACGCCGACACCCTGCCGGCGCTCGTCAACCCGCGCACCGGCCGCATCCACACGACGTTCAACCAGCTCGTGGCGACGACCGGACGGCTCTCCTCGCAGGACCCGAACCTCATGAACATCCCGACCCGGACCGAGCTCGGCCGGCGGATCCGCGCCGCGTTCATCCCGGAGAAGGGGTGGCGGTTCGTCGCCGCCGACTACTCGCAGATCGAGCTCCGCATCCTCGCCCACCTGTCGGGC
>MNCR01000142.1 GCA_001914535.1 Candidatus Rokubacteria bacterium 13_2_20CM_69_15_1 | reverse complement strand
CTGGCGGTGCGCGACGGCGAGGGGTTCGCGGACGTCGGCAAGACGTTCAAGGGGTTCACCGATGCTGAGTTCGCCGCGATGACCGCCCGTTTGTGGGCGCTGGCGACGGCGGACGACGGCTATACCGTCCGCGTGCGACCCGAGGTCGTCGTCGAGGTCGCGCACAACGAGATCCAGAAGAGCCCCACCTATGCCTCGGGGCTGGCGCTCCGTTTCGCGCGCATCACGCGGATCCGCGACGACAAGGGCCCGGGCCAGGCGACGACGCTCGCCGAGCTCGGGGCGCTCTACGAGCGGCAGTTCGCGACCAAGGGGCGGGCGGTGTAGAATTTCCGCCCGTGACCGAGCGCGTCTCGACCGGGCTCCCGAAGCTCGACGCGATGCTCGGCGGCGGCCTGCTGCCCGGCACGCTGACCGTCGTGTACGGCGCGACGGGCATCGGCAAGACGCACCTGGGCCTCACGTTCGCCGACCACGGCCGCGTCGCCGACGGCGCGCGCGGCATCGTGCTCGACATGAACGGGCGCGGCGACTCGCAGCAGCACGATGCGTACGCGGCGCGGCTCTTCGGCTGGACGCTCAAGGCCTGGGCCCACACCGTCACACCCATGAGCGACCCGTACCCGCCCGCCGGAGAGTTGGAGGCGTTCTACTCGAACGCGCTCTCGTGGGTCGGGCGCATCCGCGACTTTCAGGTGCCGACGCCGGACGGCGGCGTGGAGTTCGACTGGAACTGGAAGGCGACGTATAACCACGCCCTCTACACCGTCCGGCCGTTCGTGTACTTCCACCTCGCCGCCGGCACGCGGCGCGTGGTCGTGGACGGCGTCGAGCCGATGGACGCGCCCGCGGACTCGATCCAGTTCTTCATGTTCGACGAGCTCTACCGCAAGACGATCCATCGCGACGCCGAGACGCTGGGGATGGAGATCTGCCTGCCCGTGTGGCAGCACCGCGGGTTCATCGACGCCCACCGCTACGACCATTCGCGCGTCACGACGCTGCTCCTCGTCACCACCGAGGAGACACGTCTCGAGGACCTCCTGGCGCGCAAGGTCGCCACGGGCGACGTCGGCGCGACCGCGAACACGATCCTCGCCCTCGGCAGCGAGCGGGCCGGCAGCCGTCTCACCCGGATGCTGTGCGTCGTCAAGCATCGCGGCAGCGCGATGTCGGACGAGATCGTCGAGTACCGCATCGGCCCGCGGGGCATCGAGCTCGTCTAGCGTCGCGTGAACGGGAGGAGTGGGTCGCGGCCATGATCCAGCAGCTCCGGATTTACGAGATCTTCGAGCGCAACAAGGAGGCGTTCCACGCGCGCTTTCGTGATCACGCCGCGCGCCTCATGCGACACCACGGCTTTCGCATCGTCGACATGTGGGAGAGCCGCAGCGAGCGGCGCCTCGAGTTCGTCTATCTGCTCGAGTGGGAGAGCGAGGCGGCGCGGGACACCGCCTGGCGAGCGTTCATGAGCGACCCGGAGTGGAGCGCGATCAAGCGCCAGACCAGCGCTCGACACGGCGACCTGGTCGGCGCGATCGAGGACAGGACTCTGCATCGGACGGACTATTCACCCGTGGGGTTGCCCTCCACGTAATTCGCGACGAGGCTCGAGGGCCTCGTCCGGGCTACGTCTCCTGCGTCGGCGCGAATTTGCGCTTCGCGATGAACGCCCGGGGACCGTTGAGGGTGTCCGGGAGCCCGAGGTTCGTGTTCCACAGCGTGTTCTCGAGCCGCAGGCCGTCCTCGAGGGTCATGCCGAGGCCGCGGATGCAGGCTTCCTTGTCGGTGCGGAGGGACGACTGCGGGTATTCGCAGATCCGCTCGGCGAGTTTCGTGCACTCGTCCATGAGCCGCGCGCGCTTGACGACGCGGCTCACGAAGTTGATGCGGTACGCCTCCCGCGCGTCGAACCACCGCCCGGTGATCAAGAGGTCGAGGGCGACGCCGAGCCCGACGATATGCGGCAGCCGCTGGGTCAGGCCCGATTCCGCGCCGACGTTCCAGCGCCGGTTCACGACGCCGAACTTCGCGTGGTCGGCCGCGATCCGGATGTCGCACGCCATCGCGAGCTCCATGCCGCCCGCGAGGCAGTAGCCGTTGATCGCGGCGATGATCGGCTTCCACACGGCGATGCCCTTCGTGAGCCCCCCGAGGTTCGGCCCCTCGTCGGCGCGCCGGCGGTTCCACTCCGGCGAGCGCTTCGAGATCCGCTCGACGTAGGCGCGCAGGTCGGACCCCGCACAGAACGACTTCTGGCCTTCTCCGGTGAGAATCGCGACGTAGAGCGTCGGGTCGTCGCGGAAGTCGCGCCAGACGCTCCAGAGGTCGTGATCCACCTGCTCGTCGAGACAGTTCTCGTGCTCGGCGTTCGTGATCGTCACGTACGCGAGGTGTCCCTTCTTCTCGTAGTCGACCCGGGTCAGCTTGAGCGCCACGGCGTCCTCCCGCTTGAATCATGGGTGTCGAGCGTGGAGACTCTACCATGCCCGTTTTCCGACTCGAGCGGCTGACGCACGCTGCGATCGCGGTCCTGCGCGCGGTCGCCACCGTCGCCGGCCGGCGCAGCGCTCCCGTGCTCGTCGGCGGCGCAGTCCGCGACGCCTGGCTCGAGCGTCGGCCGGGGCGGGGGGCCGTCGACCTCGACGTGGCGGTCCCCGCGGGGGCGCTCGACCTCGCGCGGCGCGTGGCGGAGCGGCTCGGCGGCGCGTTCGTCGCGCTCGACGCCGAGCGCGGGACGGGGCGCGTGGTCGTCCCCGGCCTGCGCCTGGACGTCACCGACTTCCGTGGGCCGACGCTCGCCGCGGACCTCGCGGCGCGCGACTTCACCGTCGACGCCCTCGCCGTCCCCCTGCGCGAGCTTTTGGCGGGTGGCCGCGCCCCGATCGTGGATCCCACCGGAGGGTTCGCCGATCTCCGCGCGCGCCGCCTGCGCGCGCCGGATCCACGCGTGCTCGCGGAGGACCCACTGCGCGCGCTCCGTGGCGTGCGCCTCGAGGCGGCGCTCGCGCTCCGGTTGACGCGGGAGACGGCGGCGGCGGTCCGGGCCGTCGCGCCGGCGCTCGCCTCCGTCTCCGTCGAGCGCGTGCGGGACGAGTTGCTCGCGGTGCTGGCGCTCCCCGACGCGGCCCGCGCGTTCCGGCGCGCGGACGCGCTCGGGCTGCTCTCCGTGCTCCTGCCCGAGGTGGAGGCGATGCGCGCGACGGCCCAGCCCGCGCCGCACCGCTTCCCCGTCCTCGAGCACTCGTTCCGCGCCCTGGCCGCTGCGGACCACGTGCTCGCACGTCTGCCCGCGCTCGAGCCGTTCGGTGAGGAGCTCGGCGGGCACATGGACGAGCCGCTCGGCGGCGGCGTCACGCGGGGCCAGGTCCTCAAGCTCGCGGCCCTCCTGCACGACGTCGCCAAGCCTGAGACCCGCCGGGTGGTGACGGGGCGGGTGAGGTTCTTCGGGCACGACGTGGTCGGCGCCGAGCGTGCCCGCGCCATCGGCCAGCGGTGGCGCCTGCCCGAGCGCGCGGTCGGCGTGCTCGAGCGGCTCGTGCGTCATCACTTGCGCCCGATGCACCTGGGCGCCGCGGGCCGGCTGACGCCCCGCGCGCGTTACCGCTTCTACCGCGACGTGCGCGAGGATACGCAGGACCTCCTGCTTCTGACGCTGGCGGATGCGGCCGCGGTCACCGGCGCCTCGCCCCTCCGCGTCTGGCGCCGCGCGACGCTGATTCGCGACCTCCTCGGGGGCTTCACCGAGCAGCAGGCGGTCGACGCGGCGCCGCCGCTCGTGCGGGGCGAGGACGTCATGGCCCGGCGCGGTCTTTCCCCCGGCCCCGCGGTCGGCCGGTGGCTCGCGCGGGTGCGGGAGGCCCAGGCGCTCGGCCGGGTGACGACACGGGCAGAGGCGCTCGCGTACCTTGACTCCCTGTCGGGGGACCCCTAGATTAGCGGGACTCAATCGCAACCGATCTCCCTCGCATGAGGAGGTTCTCTATGGGCGTGTGCCGAACCGTCGTGGTCCTGACTCTCACCCTCCTGGTCCCGCTCCAGGCGGCCGCCGCGCCCGCGGGCAAGGTCGTCATCGCCCAGGGTGTCGACCCCACAACGCTCGATGCCATGAACCAGCAGGAGACGCCCGCGTCGGTCGTCGCCGAGCACATCTACAACAAGCTCGTCGAGCGGGATCCGAGCTTGAAGATCGTGCCGGCGCTGGCCGCCGAGCTGCCGAAGCTGATTTCACCCCAGGTGTGGGAGATCAAGCTCAGGCGCGGCGTGAAGTTCCACAACGGGGAAGACTTCAACGCCGACTCGGTGAAGTTCAGCCTTGAGCGCGCCAAGGACCCGAAGATGCGGGGCGCCTCGAACTTCAAGCTCATCGAGCGGGTGGAGATCGTGGACCCCGCGACGGTGCGCGTCCACACGGTCAAGCCCTGGCCAACGTTCATCCCCTCGATGAACCACCCGCAGGCCCCCATGTATCCGCCCAAGGCCTACGCCGACAAGGACACCGCGTACATCTCCAAGAATCCGATCGGCACCGGGCCCTACAAGTTCGTGCGGTGGTCCAAGGACGAGGAGATCGTCCTGGAGGCCAACGCGATGTACTTCCGCGGCGCTCCCCGGATCAAGACCGTCGTGTTCCGACCCATCCCCGACGATGCGGTGCGGGTGGCGGCCCTCCAGAACGGCGAGGTCGACATCGCCGTCAACATCCCGCCGCACCTGGCCACCATCATCGCCAACCACCCGAAGACCTTCCTGTCGACGGCGCCGAGCATCAGAACGATTCAGCTCATGTTCTACACGCACCAGTACGACACGCAGAACAAACTGGTCGGGCCTTACGCGGGGCCGACCGCCGACAAGCGGGTGCGCCAGGCGATCGCCTACGCGCTCGACGTCGACGAGATCATCAAGGGAGTGCTCGACGGCAAGGCCATGCGCGTGGCGACGATGCTGCCGAGCATGCACTTCGGTTTCGATCCGGCCTTGAAGCCGATCAAGCAGGATCTCGCCAAGGCGAGGAAGCTCCTCGCCGAGGCCGGCTATCCGAACGGTCTCGAGATCGCGCTCAACGGCCCCCAGGGCCGCTACGTCCGAGACAAGGAGGTCGCGGAGGCGGCGGCCGGGCAGCTCACCAAGGCCGGGATCAGGACGACGCTGCGGACGTTCGAGTTCGTCAATTATCTGAACAGCATGGTCTACGTCCACAAGGCGGGCCCGGTCTGGCTGATCGGCTGGGGCCAGGGGATGATGGACGCCGAGGGCATCTACGTCCCGCTGTTCCGCAGCGGGAGCCTCCTGTGCAACTACCACAACGCCGACATCGACGGGCTGATCGATCTCGCGCAGACGCAGATGGATCCGAAGCAGCGGCTCGAGAGCTACAACAAGATCAACGCGCTCTGGGTCGAGGACGCCGCCGCGGTGCCGCTCTACCAGCAGCTCGACCTCTACGGTGCCAGCCGGCGGCTCGCATGGAAGGCGCGGAGCGACGAGCTGATCAAGGCCTACGACATGGCCCTCAAGGAGAGGCAGTAGGAGCGCCGTGACCACGGACCCGGTATAGAATAGGAAGCGCCGAGCGGCCGTAATTCAGTGGCAGAATGCCAGCTTCCCAAGCTGGACGTCGCCGGTTCGAATCCGGTCGGCCGCTCCAAAACATAAGGGGGTTACGGGACAACCCGTAGCCCCCTTCGAGTTTCTCTCGTCGCCGTCTCGACGCACACTTCATCGGCCCGACTTGACCTTCGCGTCGCCGACGCGCTAGCGTGGTCCGACTTTCCGATGGATCCGCCACTTCCGTCCGGCAGGGGCGCATCGGGGACGTCCCCGGCGACGACGCCCTCGTCCGACCGTGCCGCTCGGCGAGCGGCGGGCCGCGGCGCGGGTTTGCTCGCGCTCCGAGTCGAATGGCTCCTCACCGCGGCCACCCTGACCTCGCTCCTCCTCGCCTGGTACGTCGTGGCGCGGTTCGGGCTCGTCTCCGACCTCTTCGTACCGCACCCGGCCGCGGTGTGGGCGGCCTTCACCGATATTCTCCTGGACGGCTACCGTGGCGCGACCCTGTTGCGACATCTGGGCGACAGCCTCTATCGCGTCGTCGTGGGCTTTCTCCTGGCCGTGGTCACCGCGGTACCGCTCGGGCTCGCGATCGGCTATTCCTCGAAGGTCCAGGCGGTCTTCGATCCGATCATCGAGTTCTATCGTCCGTTGCCCCCGCTCGCGTACTACACCCTGCTCGTCATCTGGCTCGGGATCGAGAACGAGTCCAAGATCGCGCTCCTCTATTTCGCCGCGTTTCCGCCGCTGTCCGTGAGCGCGATGGCCGGGGTCCGCGGAGTCGCCTCGGAACGGATCCAGGGCGCGCAGTCGCTCGGCGCGAGCCGCTGGCAGGTGTTCCGGTACGTGATCTTCCCTTCGTGTCTGCCCGACATCTTCACGGGCATGCGCGTCAGCATCGGGTTCACGTACACCACGCTCGTGGCGGCGGAGATGGTGGCGGCGACGTCCGGCATCGGGTGGATGGTGCTGGATGCGTCGAAGTTCCTCCGCTCCGACGTGATCTTTATGGGGAACATCGTGATGGGCCTCACCGGCATCGGTCTGGACCGGCTCATCCGGACGGCCGAGGGCCGGGTCGTGCCGTGGAAGGGGAGGGCGTAGGGATGCGCGCGGTGGTCGTCGACGTCCAGGGCTCGAGAGAGCGGAGGTCACGCACATGGTTAAGAGACGGTGGCTCATCGGTGCAGCGCTCGTGCTGGCCGTCGTGGCGGCGGTGGTGTCGGAGGCTCGGGCGCAGGCCAAGCCCGCGCAGGTCACGATCGGGTACCAGGTCATCCCGAACGCCGAGATCATCGGCAAGCAGCTCGGCTGGTTCGAGAAGGCCATGGACGTCAAGATCAACTGGAAGCAGTTCGACTCGGGCCGCGACGTGAATACCGCGATCGCCGCGGGCAGCGTCGATCTCGGCCTGGTCGGCACGAGTCCCGCCGGGGCCGGCATCGCGCGCGGCGTGCCGTACGAGGTGATCTGGATCCACGATCTCGAGGGCGAGAACGAGTCGCTGGTCGTCAAGAAGGGGAGAGGCATCAAGAGCGTCAAGGACCTCGTGGGCAAGAAGGTGGCGGCGCCCTTCGGGTCGACCACGCACTACAGCCTCCTCGGCGCCTTCAAGGTCTCCGCCGTGGACCCGGCCAGGGTGAAGGTTCTCGACATGCTTGAAGAAGATGGTGGACGCGGGCGGCGAAATCGTCGTGACCAGCCGTGAGATGGCGCAGAAAGGGTACCTGACGGGCGACGTCGCCGTGGCGCGCAAGGCCTTCGCGGACAAGTATCCCGCCCTGGTGGTGAAGTATCTGCAGGTGCAGATCAGAGGCGTGGAGCTCTGGCAGACGAGCGCCAAGGAGGCGGCGGCCACCGTCGCCAAGGCCTTCAACATCGCGCCCGAGGAGGCCCTGCGCGAGATGAAGACGCTGGTCTGGGTTCCCGGCCAGGAGCAGCTCTCCGACGCGTACCTCGGGACCTCGGCCAAACGCGGGAAGTTCGCGAAGGTCCTCAAGGAGACGGCGGACTTCCTGGTCGCGCAGAAGACGATCCCGTCGGCGCCGGCGCTCGCGGCGTTCGAGAAGGCGGTGAACCCCTCCTATCTCGAGAGCGCCCTCAAGTAGTCGGGCGCGCGATCGTGGCCGGCCGGCCCATCTTGGGGATCGACGACGTCGTGATGGAGTACGCCTCCAGGGACGGACCGGTCACGGCGCTCGAGCGCGTGAGCCTCGCGATCGTCGAGGGGGACTTCGTGTGCGTCGTCGGCCCCTCGGGGTGTGGCAAGACGACGCTCTTGCGGATCATCGCGGGCTTCGTCGCCCCGACGCGGGGCGAGGTGCGTCTGGACGAGCGCCGCATCCTGGGACCCGATCATCAGCGCGGGGTGGTGTTCCAGCAGCCGGCGCTGTATCCATGGCTCACCGTGCAGGCGAACGTCGAGTTCGGCCCCAAGATGCGCGGCGTGCCGGCGGGGCGGCGGCGAGAAGTCGCCGAGCACTATCTCCGCATGGTGAAGCTGCTCGACTTCCGCACCAAGGCGACCTGGGAGCTGTCGGGTGGGATGCAGCAGCGCGTGGCGATCGCGCGCGTGCTCGCCAACGACCCCCGTATCCTCCTCATGGACGAGCCGTTTGGCGCGCTGGACGCCCTGACGCGCGAGCACATGCAGGACGAGCTGCTCCGGATCTGGAAAGAGACGAAGAAGACCGTCTTCTTCATCACCCACAGCGTGGAGGAAGCCTGCTATCTCGGGACCCGGATCGTCGTCATGTCGCCGCGGCCCGGGCGTGTGCTGGCCGACGTCGATGCGCCCTTCAGCCGACACGCGAGCAATGGCGACAGTCGGGCCGTCAAGTCGAGTCGCGACTTCGTCGCACTGCGCGAGCGGGTCCTCGAGCTGATCTGGGTCGAGTGATACCTGGGGCTCGGTGTCCGATCGGATGCTCGGGGATACCCAAAATGAGCGAGCGGCCGTGAAGCGTCTTGCCGTCTTCGCGCTGGTCGTCGCGATGACCGGCTTCAGCGCGGCGCAGACGCCCGAAGTCAAGGTCAAGCGCGGCGGGACGCTCAGGGCCGTGTTCGGCTCCGACCCGCCGACGCTGGACCCCGCGCACGCGACCGACCTGACGTCATCGGCCGTGATCCGCCAGGTTTTCGACGCGCTCCTCGAGCTCGACGAGACGCTCCGCGTCGTTCCCGCCCTGGCACGACGCTGGACCACGTCGGCCGATGCGCGCGTCTACACGTTCCTGCTGCGGGATCGCGTTCGCTTCCACAATGGCCGCGCGCTCACAGCGGCCGACGTGAAGTACTCGCTCGAGCGAGCCGCCAAGGGCAAGCGGCCCTGGGTGGTCGAGAAGATCACGGGCGCACGCGCCTTCATCTCGGGCAACGCCGGCGACATCGCGGGAATACGCGTCGTCGACGATCTCACGGTGGAGCTTCACCTCGATCAGCCGTTCGCACCCTTCCTTTCCCTGATCGCATACGACGCCGCCTCGATCGTCCCGCGTGAGGAGGTCGACAGGCGCGGCTCCGGCTTCGCCAGTCACCCGGTCGGCACGGGCGCCTTTCGGTTCGTCTCGTGGCGTCGCGACGACCAGGTGATCCTGGAGCGCTTCCCGGAGCACTTCCGCGGTCCGGCGCTCCTCGACCGCGTGGTGTTCCGCATCATCCCGGCCGAGATCACGCGCTACAACGAATACATGGCCGGGCAGCTGGACATGTCCGACATCCCGACCGGACGCTGTCGCGCCGCCCAGGCCGACCCCCGGCTGAAGGGCGAGGCGGCGGTCTGGCCCACGCTCGGCACGCAGGGCCTGCGCTTCAACGTCGAGCGGCCGCCGTTCGGCGATGCCCGCGTCCGCCGTGCCATCGCCCACGCGGTCGATCCTTCGATCATCGTCGAGCACCTGCTCGAGGGCTGCGTGATTCCTGCGAAGGGGATCATGCCGCCGTCCCTGCCGGGGTTCTCGCGGGACGTGAGGCGGCTGCCGCTCGACCGCGAGCTGGCGCGGAAGCTCCTGGCCGACGCCGGGTTCCCGGGTGGGCGCGGCCTGCCCCCGATCGCGTACAACTTCAACACGAGTGACGGGAACCAGCGGATCGCCGAGGTGCTCCAGGCGCAGCTCAAGGACATCGGCATCCCGCTCGAGCTGCGCCGGCTCGACTGGGCGGCTCACATCAAGCTGGTCGACGAGGGCAGGGCCGGCTTCTTCCGCCAGGGCTGGATCGCCGATTACCCCGACCCCGAGAACTTCTTGACCGTGCTCTTCCACTCGAAGAACGCCGGCGCGGCGGGCAACACCTCGCGCTACCGTAACCCGAAGCTCGACCGCCTGTTCGACGAAGCCGACGCGATGTCGAGCGGGCCCGCACGGGACAAGCGCTATGCGGAGGCCGAACAGATCGTCCTCGACGACGCCGTCTGGATCTCCCTCTACCACTATACGAGCCGGGCGCTGATCAAGCCGTACGTGAAGGGCCTCGAGCGCTCCGCGCAGTCGTCGGCGCCCGAATTTCTCGCGCCGCTGAGAAAGGTCTGGCTGGATCACTGAGCGACGGCGCGACCGCTGGCCATGCTCGCTGACCTCGGGCGGCCTGTCGTGGGCCGGCTCGTCGCCCTCGCGCCCGTGCTCTTCGGGATCACGCTGCTCGTCTTCGTTCTGAACGCCATCGCCCTCGGTGACCCGGCCCGCGCCGCCATGGGGCAGCGTGTCGATCCCGACGCCCTCGAGCGCCTGCGGCACGAGTATGCGCTGGACCGCCCGCTCCCGGTCCAGTATGCCCTCTGGATCGGGCGTCTGATTCGTGGCGACCTCGGCATGTCGTTCCGCGAGCAGCGACCGGTCGTCGAGGTCTTGGCCGAGCGAGCCGCAGCGACGATCCGGCTGGCGCTGGCGGCCACGGTCGTCTCGATCGTCCTCGGCATGGCGATCGGCGGCATCGCCGCCGCGCGGTCTGGCGGAGCAGTCGACCATGCCCTCATGGCGGTCGCCGTCCTTGGCATCTCGACGCCCGTGTTCTGGCTCGGCATGATGCTCTCGCTCGTGTTCGCCGTGACGCTCGACTGGCTGCCGGTGTCGGGTTATGGCGACGGCGACTTCCCGCACCTCGTGCTGCCGGCCCTGACGCTCGGCGCACTGCACACCGGGACCGTCGCCCGCATGACGCGCTCGAGCCTTCTTGAGGTCGTCCGCCAGGATTACATCTCCGCCGCGCGCGCGAAGGGGCTGTCGGAGACGAGCGTCCTCGGCAAGCACGCGCTCCGTAACGCGCTCATCCCCGTGGTGACCGTCATCGGCATCGGCCTCGCCGACCTCCTCGTCGGCGCGCCGCTCACGGAGACGGTCTTCGCGTGGCCGGGGCTCGGCCGGCTCCTCGTGGCCGCCGTCGGCCAGCGCGACCTGCCGGTGGTGATGGGCGCCGTGCTCGTCTTTGCCCTCATCTACGTCCTCGGCAACCTCCTCGTGGACGTGGCCTACCTCGTGATCGATCCGCGGCTACGGGATGGCCGCGCGTCCTAGCGCGCTCCGGCATCGTGGCTTCCTGGCTGGCCTGGCGCTGGTCGCGGTCCTCGCCAGCGCCGCGCTGCTGGCGCCCCTCCTGGCCCCGCATGACCCGTGGCAGGTGGCCGCCGGTGTCGGGGCGACGCTCGAGGGGCCGAGCCGCGCGCATCCGCTCGGCACCGACATCCTCGGCCGCGATATCTTCTCGCGCGTGCTGTGGGCGGGCCGTGTGTCGCTCTCGGTCGGGATCGGCGTCGAGATGCTGGCCGCCCTCATCGGATGCGTGGTCGGGGTGCTGGCCGGCTACTACGGGGGCGCGCTCGATGCGGTCCTGATGCGCTCGACCGATGTCGTGATGGCCTTTCCATCGCTCGTGCTCGCCATCGGGCTCATCGCGGTCTTCGAGCGTCCCGGCCTCGACAAGGTCGTGGTTGTCCTCGTCGCCCTGGGCTGGACGACGATCGCACGGGTCGTCCGCGGTGCCGTGCTCACGCTCAAGGCCCGCGATTTCGTGCAGGCCGCGCGCGCGCTCGGCGTCGGCGACACGACCATCATGGTTCGCCACCTGGTGCCGAACGCCATGGCGCCCATCCTGGTCACCGCGACCATCGGGGTGGGCAGCAACATTGTGGCGGAGGCGGGGCTCTCGTTCCTCGGGCTCGGGGCGCAGTCGCCCACGATCTCGTGGGGCGCGATGCTCGCCGACGGTCAGACGTTCCTGGCCACCGCGCCCTGGGTCGCGGTGTTTCCCGGGCTTGCCCTGCTCCTGGCCGTCCTCGGCGTGAACCTGCTCGGCGACGGCGTGCGCGATCTCCTCGACCCGCGCTTCCGAGAGTGAGGTGAGCGTACGAGCGTCGCGCATGGGAAAATGCTCCGTCGCGATTCAAGCGGGCGCTCCTCGGCCGAGCGCCGGGAAGGGGCGTGGATGAGCCTCCGAGATCGGGTCACGAATATCTTGCTGCGGCCATCAGATGAGTGGCGGGTGATCGCCCGGGAGCCTTCGAGTGTCCGCGAGTTGTACCTGTCGTACGTCGCCCCGCTCGCCGCCATCGGCCCCCTGGCCTCGGTCGTCGGGCTCTCCGTGATCGGCTACGGCAGCCCCGTGACGGCGCGCTACCGCGTGGCCCTGGACCACTCCATCACTCAGGCCGTCGTGGCGTACGTCTCCAGCTTGATCGGTGTCTACGTGCTCGCATTCGTCATCGATCGACTGACCCCAATCTTCTCCGGCTGGGAGGATGAGCTCCAGGCCTTCAAGCTTGCCGCGTATTCGAGCACCGCCGCCTGGGTCGCCGGCGTCTTCCGCCTGATCCCGGCGCTGGACTCCCTGGTGCTCCTG
>MNCR01000001.1 GCA_001914535.1 Candidatus Rokubacteria bacterium 13_2_20CM_69_15_1 | reverse complement strand
GCGCGCGGTCAGCTCGAGGAGCGCCGCGTCGCCGCGCGTGCGCACGTCGGCCAAGATCCCGTCGACGGCGCGGTGAATCTCCGGCGGCACGGCCGCCGGCGGACGCGCGAGTGCCACGACGACGCGATCGAGGCCCAACGTCCGCGCGTCGAGCACGCGGATCATGGGAGCAGAGTCCGCGTGCTCGGTTCCGACCGGGCGCGGCCTGAGAAAGGAGCCCGTGGCGTCATTTGGAGCGGCGTCCGCGTGCTCGGTTCCGACCGGGCGCGGCCTGAGAAAGGAGCCCGTGGCGTCATTGGAGCGGCGTCCCCGGAGCCGCCTCCACCCCTCGCCGGCCTGAGACGGGCGCTGGGTGGCGCCGTGCGCGCCGCATCTCCTCGATCACGCCGGACACTCGCACGTGTTCGGTTTTCATCGACGCGCGGTTCACGATGACACGAGCCGTCGAGCGCGTGATCTCCGCGACCTCGACGAGCCCGTTCACGCGCAGCGTCTCTCCCGACTGGACCAGATCCACGATGCGCTCGGCCAGCCCGACAAGCGGCGCCAGCTCGATGGAGCCGTCGAGCCGCACGATCTCGACCTGAATGCCGCGGCTCGAGAAGTAGGCCTCGGTGAGCCGCGGGTACTTGGTGGCCACCCGCACCCACGACCACTTGGACGGGTCGTCGCGCTCCCAGAGCTCCCGCGGTTCGGCGACGACGAGACGGCAGAAGCCGAACCCAAGATCGAGTGGCTCGTAGACGTCCGGCTCCTGCTCGAGAAGGATATCCTTGCCGACAATCCCGAGGTCCGCGGCGCCATAGAGGACATACGCCGGGACGTCGGCGGGTTTGAGGAACAGCACGCGCAAGTCACGCTTCGGGTCGGTGAAGATCAGTCTGCGCGAGTCCTCGTCGATCCCCTCCACACCGAGGTCGCGCAGGAGTACAAGGGCAGGCTCCAGCAGCCGGCCCTTGGGGAGCGCGAGCGTCAGCACCTCTTTCATGCGCGTCGCTCGATCCGTCCACCGAGCGCCCCGAGCTTGGCCTCGAGTCGCTCGTAGCCGCGATCGAGGTGGTAGACGCGCGAGACGACGGTCGTCCCGCGCGCGGCCAGCCCTGCGAGCACGAGCGCCGCCGACGCGCGGAGGTCGGACGCCATGACCGGCGCCCCCTGATAGAACGGCACGCCGCGAACGATGGCGATCGCACCGTCGGTCTCGATGCGAGCGCCCATCCGGGCCAGCTCGGCGACGTGCATGAACCGGTTCTCGAAGATCGTCTCGGTGACGCGCGACTGGCCGTCGGCGAGTCCGAGCAGGGTCATAACCTGCGCCTGCATGTCCGTCGGGAAGCCTGGGAACGGGCTCGTCGTCACGTCGGCCGGGCGCGGCCGCTCGGGCCCCCGCGCGCGGACCCACGTCGGCCCCACGTCGAGCGCCACGCCGATCTCATCGAGCTTCGCGAGCACCGACGAGACGTGATCGGGCACGAGATCCGTCACCGTGACATCGCCTCGCGTGATCGCGCCTGCGACGAGCAGCGTGCCCGCCTCGATCCGGTCGGCGACGACCCGGTGCGCAGCGCCGGCAAGCTCGGGGACGCCCTCGATCTCGATGCGCGCGGTGCCCGCGCCGTGGACCCGCGCCCCCATGGCCGTGAGCAGCGTCGCCAGGTCGACGACCTCGGGCTCGCACGCCGCGTTTTCGATGACGGTGGTCCCCCCGGCCAGCGTCGCGGCCATCATGAGGTTCTCGGTCCCGGTCACCGTCACCAGGTCGGCCGTGATCCGCGCGGCCTTGAGCCGGCTCGCCTGCGCGACCACATAGCCGTTCTCGATCGCGAGGTCGGCACCGAGCTTCTGGAGCCCCTTGAGATGCTGGTCGATCGGGCGCACGCCGATGGCGCAGCCACCAGGCAGTGCGACGCGCGCCGAGCCGTGGCGGGCGACCAAGGGCCCGAGAACGAGGACCGAGGCGCGCATGGTCGACACGAGTTCGTAGGGCGCGAGGTCGCCGGTAACACTCGCGACCTGCACGCTGAGCCCACCCGCGATGCGGGAGACCTTCGCACCGAGGGTCTCGAGGAGCCTCGACATGGTGCGCACGTCGGCGAGGTCAGGCGCGTTCGCGAGCGTGACCGGTTCCGACGTCAGGAGCGCAGCGGCCATCGCCGGCAGGGCGGCGTTCTTCGCCGCGCTCACCTTCACCGTACCCCGGAGCGGGACGCCGCCCGCGATCTCGAGCCGTGCCGGCATCACGCCCTCCCCGCGACGAATCGGTCGATCCCGGCGAGGTCGGCGCGGACTGCCACGCTCGTGAACCCCGCCGCGCGGAGGATCTCGGCGACGACGGCGGCTTGGTCGCCGCCCGCGGTCTCGAGAACCAGCGCCGCTGACGGGCGGAGCGCCTCACGCGAAGCCCCGACGATGCGCCGGATCAACGTGAGCCCATCGGAGCCGCCGTCCAACGCGACTCGTGGCTCGTGACTCCTAACCTCGGGCTCGAGCCCCCCGACGAGGGCGCTCGGCAGGTATGGCGGATTGCTCACGATCAGGTCGGCCCGAACCCTTCCCAGCGAGTCGGCGAGGTCGCCAGCGACGACGCGGACGCGCCCCGCGAGACCCAGTTGCCGGGCGTTTTCTCGTGCGACGACCGCCGCAGTCAGCGACACGTCGATCGCGATGACGTCGACGTCACTTCGCTCTGCGGCAAGGGAGCACGCGATCGCGCCCGAGCCCGTGCCCAGATCGAGAGCGCGCAGCCGGACGCCACCTTTCTGAGCAGGCAGGAGCTCGAGCGTCCACTCGACCAGCGTCTCGGTCTCGGGCCGGGGAACGAGCACGTCCGCCGTCACCCTGACCCGCAGCCCGCGGAACGCCTCCCAACCCAGGATCTGTTGGAGGGGCTCGCGCCGAGCGCGCCGCCTGATAGCCATTTCGTAGCGCTCGGCGACCGGCGCGGGAAGGACGCGATCGAGGTCGAGCTGGGCTTCGAAGCGGCCGGCGCCGAGCACGGCGGCGAGCAGCCACTCGGCGTCCACCCGTGCGGTCGGGATCCCCGCCGCGGAGAGGAGCTCGACCGCGGCGGCGAGCTCAGCGCGGCGCGTGGGCGTCTCCCGGGCGGCGAGCATCAGCTCGCCACCCGCGTCAGCCGCTCGGCGTCTTCCGCCGCGGTCAGCGCGTCGATCAGCTCGTCGAGGTCGCCTTCGAGGACCGCCGGGAGGCGGTGCAGCGTCAGGCCGATCCGGTGGTCGGTGACGCGCGCCTGGGGGAAGTTGTACGTACGGATCCGTTCGCTCCGCTCGCCTGTGCCCACCTGACTTCGCCGATCGGCGGCGATCGCGGCCTGCTGCTCCTGCTGCGCGCGCTCGAGGAGCCGTGCCTTAAGGACGCGCAGCGCCTTCGCTCGATTCTTGATCTGCGAGCGCTCGTCCTGGCACGTGACGACGAGCCCCGTCGGCAGGTGCGTGATGCGCACTGCCGAGTCGGTCGTGTTGACACCCTGCCCGCCCGGCCCCGAGGAGCGATACACGTCGACCTTCAGATCTTTCTCGTCGATCCTGACCTCGACGTCCTCCGCCTCGGGGAGCACGGCGACGGTGACGGTCGAGGTGTGGATCCGCCCGCTCCCCTCGGTGACCGGCACGCGCTGCACGCGGTGGACGCCGCGCTCGAACTTGAGCCGGCTCCACGCGCCGCGCCCTTGAATGAAGAGGATCACGTCCTTGAAGCCGCCCGTGCCGGTCGCGCTCGCGTCCATCACCTCGATCTTCCACCGCTGGCGCTCCGCGTACTTCGTATACATGCGCGCCAGCTCCGCGGCGAACAGCGCGGCCTCCTCGCCGCCCGCACCGGCGCGGATCTCGACGAAAACGTTCTTCGCGTCGTTGGGATCCCGTGGCAGAAGGAGGCGCTTCAGCTCGTCCTCGAGTGCCGCCTGGCGGGCGGTGAGGTCGTTCACCTCGGCCTGGGCGAGCTCCATGAGCTCGCGGTCGCCGCCCTCCGAGATGAGGTGGTGAGCCTCCCCGAGCCGCTTCAACACTTCGCGGTACTCGGTGAACCGCTCGACGATCTCGACCGTCTCGGCGTGCTCCCTGCGGAGGCGCGCGTACTCGGCCGGCTGCGCGAGGACGGCGGGATCGGACAGCGCGCGAGCAATCTCGTTCGACCGCTCTTCGATCTGACGGAGCTTGTCAAACAGCATCGGGGCTCAGCGCCTCCCGCAAACGGAAACCCGGCTGGAGCCCACCCCAGCCGGTCGCGGAGCGTTCGTTACGACGACGCGCTCTGCCGCCTGTACTTCCGCTGGAAGCGTTCGACGCGCCCGGCCGTATCCACGAGTTTCTGCTTGCCGGTGTAGAAGGGGTGGCACTTCGAGCAGATCTCCACCCGGATGTCGGGCCTGGTCGAGCGGGTGCGGACGACCTCACCGCACGCGCACGTGATCGTCGTCTCCACGTACTCCGGATGAATACCCACCTTCACGATCGCCACCTCCTACGAGACCACCACGATACCAGTCCAGGACAAAAAAGGCAAAGAGCGCGGGAACTTGGCTGCTTTGAGCGCGGGCTCCCCGAGCACCTTCCCGAGGAGAAGGTCGGGGCCGTGAGGTCCGCTCCCCTCCGAAGGGGGTTACCCCAGGCTGTGCATGGAGGCCAGGAACTCTTTGTTCGTCTTGGTGAGCTTGAGTTTGTCGAGCAGCAGCTCCATGGCTTCCACGGGGTTCAGCTGGGAGAGCGCCTTGCGGAGGAGCCAGACCTTCTGCAGCTCGTCCTTCTCGAGCAGGAGCTCTTCCTTCCGGGTGCCGGACTGTTCGATGTTGATGGTCGGGAAGATGCGCTTGTCCATCAGCCGGCGGTCCAGGTGGACCTCCATGTTACCCGTGCCCTTGAATTCCTCGAAGATCACATCGTCCATCCGACTGCCCGTGTCCACGATGGCGGTGGCCATGATGGTCAGCGATCCGCCCTCCTCGATGTTGCGGGCCGTGGCGAAGAACCGTCGGGGACGCTGCAGCGCGTTCGCGTCGAGCCCGCCTGACAGGACCTTGCCAGACGACGGGATGACGGCGTTGTGGGCCCGGGCGAAACGAGTGAGAGAGTCGAGCAGGATCACGACGTCGCGCTTGTGCTCGACGAGGCGCTTGGCCTTCTCGATGACCATGTCGGCCACCTGGATATGCCGCTGTGGCGGCTCGTCGAACGTGGAGGAGATGACCTCGCCCTTCACCGATCGCTGCATGTCGGTGACTTCCTCTGGCCGCTCGTCGATCAGCAGCACGATCAAGTACACCTCAGGGTGATTGGTCGCGATGGCGTGAGCGATTGACTGCAGCATCATCGTCTTGCCGGTGCGGGGTGCGGCCACGATCATCCCGCGCTGCCCCTTGCCGATCGGGCACAGGAGGTCCATCACCCGGGTCGTGAGATTCTCGGGATCGTACTCGAGGCGTAGCCGCTCCATCGGGTAGAGCGGCGTGAGGTTGTCGAAGAAAATCTTCTCGCGCGCCTGGTCCGGCGTCTCGAAGTTGATCGCCTCGACCTTCAGGAGCGCGAAGTATCGCTCCGTATCCTTCGGCGGCCGCACCTGGCCCGAGATGGTATCGCCGGTGCGGAGGTCGAAGCGCCGGATCTGCGACGGTGAAACGTAGATGTCGTCGGGACCCGGCAGGTAGTTGTAGTCCGGCGCCCGGAGGAAGCCGAAGCCGTCGGGCAGGACTTCGAGGACGCCTTCGGCGTAGATCAGCCCGTCCTTCTCCGCCTGCGACTGGAGGATCTTGAAGATCAGCTCCTGCTTGCGCAGGCCGCCGATGTTCTGCACGTTCAGGTCGCGGGCGATCTGGTTCAACTCTGCGATCGTCTTTTCCTTCAGCTCGGAGAGGTTCAGGCCGGGGGTGTCGGGGTTCTGCGTCGGGTTTCCTTGACCTCGTTCTCGGCGGGCGCTCATTCGCGGGCTCCGGACGCGGCTTCTAGAGGCCGCGTGCTAGTGAGTTGGTTACGCGACGGCAGCAGATTTCCTGCGGGGTTGGAACGATAACGCCGAGCGTTATCCTCCCATCCTGGCCCCCGATTGTCAACGGATTTTCACAGGCGGACTTCGATGACGGCCCGCTGCTTGATTTCGTTGAGCCAGGCGTCGAGGCGCGCCTCGAACTTCTCACGGAAGAGGATCTCCCGGATCTGCGCCTTGGCCCGGGTCAACCCCTCCCCCTCGAGGCTCTCCTTGAGCTCGAGGCGGAAGAGGTGGTAACCCAGTGACGACCGGTATGGCCTGGAAATCTCGCCCTGCTGTAAGCTCAGGATCTCCGCTTCGATGTCCTGTGCCAGTTCGCCCCGCTTGAGCGTCCCGAGGTCGCCGCCGTCCTTCGCGCTGGCGTCGCGCGAGTGTTGGCGAGCGAGCTCGGCGAAGTCGGCTCCCTGGAGCAACTGGGTGCGAAGCAGCTCGGCCTTGATGCGTGCCGTTTCCCAGGCCACGTCGGAGGCGCCCTCCTGCGGCGCGATCAGGATGTGCCGCGCGTGGTAGGCGAGACCGGTCTCGAGCTTCTGCCGGTTGGCCTCGAGGTACTTGGTGATCTCGGTCTCGGTGACCGAGATTCGGAGTCGCACCTTCCGGTTGATCACGCGCGCAACGCGCAGGTCGTCGCGGACTCGCTTCTTGATCGCCTCCATCGTGAGGCCTTGCTCTTTCAGGACCTTCTCGAACGCCCCGCGACTCGACACGTCCAGCTTCTTGATCCGCTCCGTCAGTTCCTCCTCGACCTCTGCGTCATCCACCGCGATCCTCTCGCGCTCGGCCTCCTGGACCTGAAGCCGGTTCTCGATCATCTTCGTGAGGAACTGCTTGATGAACTCGTCCGAGACCGGTGTCTCCTGGCGCGTCTGGTACCGGTAATGGTGGATGGCCTCCTGGAGCTCACCCAGGGTGATCGCGTCGTTGTTCACGACGGCGACGACGCGGTCGGTCACGTCCTCGTCCTTGGGGTTCGCCGCGACCCTCGGCTCCAGCGGCTGCTCAGCCTTCGGCGGCCCCGGCGCGGCGGTAGCGGGCGGCGGCTTGGGTTCGTCGTTCGTTCTGCCGGGCGACGACGCCGCGCAGCCGCCCAGCGCGAGCGCGAGCAGACCGGCGGCCGCGAGCCGGCAGATCATGCGCCGCCGAGCTCCTCGAGGAGGCGCAGCAGAGAGTCACGGACCCGGGTCCACTCCCCCCGCGCCGTGACCGCCTCGATCGTGAACTCGCGCTTCATCGTGAGTCGTCCCCGGCTCCCCTGAATCGCCCGGACCAGCCGCTGAGGGTCGAGTGGTGCACCCGGCGCGAATGTGACGAGCGCCACGCCCTCGCCGGCTTCCAGCTTCTCTACACCCAGCCTGCGCGCGGCCACCCGGAGGCGGACGATGTCCAGGAGCTGCGCGGCCTCCGTGGGCAGCGGGCCGAACCGGTCCACGAGCTCCGCGCGCAGATGCTCGACCTCGGTGTCACCGACCAAGCCGGCGAGCCGTTTGTAGAAGGCGAGGCGCTGGTTGACCTCGGGGACATAGTCGTCGGATAAGAAACCCTCCGCCGCGACGTTGATCATCGGCTCGACCCTCTCGGCGGGCGGTTCGCCCTTCAATTCTCGCACGGCCTCGGCCAGGAGTTTCGCGTAAAGATCGAAGCCCACGGCCGCGATGTGCCCGTGCTGCGCGGCCCCGAGGAGGTTGCCGCCTCCGCGTATCTCGAGGTCCCGCAACGCGAGCTTGAGCCCCGAGCCAAGCTCCGTGAATTCCTGGAGCGCCCGGAGGCGGCGCTGCGCCAGCTCGTCGACCCGCCCGTCGGCGGGCACGAGCAGGTACGCGTACGCCTGCTGCCGCTCCCGTCCCACGCGACCCCGGAGCTGGTAGAGCTGCGCCAGGCCGAACCGGTCGGCGCGGTTCACGACGATCGTGTTTGTCGCCGGAATGTCGAGGCCCGACTCCACGATCGCGGTCGACACGAGTACGTCGGCCTGGCCGCTGACGAACTTCACCATGGTAGCCTCGAGCTCGCGCTCCTTCATCTGACCGTGCGCCATGATCACCCGCCCGGCCGGCACGAGCTCCTGGATGAAGCGCGCCACCGACGGGAGCGACTGCACCCGGTTGTGGACGAAGAACACCTGGCCGCCTCGCTCGAGCTCGCGCTCGAGCGCCTCCTTGATCACCGCCTTGCTGAACCGCCGTATGATCGTCTCGATGGGCAGCCGGTCGAGCGGCGGGGTCTCGATGACCGACATGTCGCGGACGCCCGAGAGCGACATGTACAGCGTTCGCGGGATCGGCGTCGCGGTCAGCGCGAGCACGTCCACCGACGCGCGGAGCTGCTTCACGCGCTCCTTGTGGGCGACGCCGAAGCGGTGCTCCTCGTCCACGATCAAGAGCCCCAGGTGCTTGAACGCGACGTCCTTCGAGAGCAGGCGGTGGGTGCCGATCACGACGTCCACCGTCCCCTGCCGGAGTCCCTCGATAACCGCCTTTTGCTCCTTGGGCGACCGGAACCGCGACAGGAGCTCGACACGCGCCGGGAAGGGCGCGAACCGGTCGGCAAACGTCGCCCAGTGCTGTTGGGCGAGGACTGTCGTCGGCACGAGCAGCGCGACCTGCAGGCCGTCGGCAACCACCTTGAACGCGGCACGGAGCGCCACCTCGGTCTTGCCGTAGCCGACGTCGCCGGCGACCAGCCGGTCCATCGGCCGGCGCGACTCCATGTCGCGTTTGACCTCCTCGATGGCGCGCAGCTGGTCGGGCGTCTCCTCGAACCGGAAGGCCGCCTCGAACTCGCGCTGCCAGGGGGTGTCCAGGGAGGACGCGTGCCCCTCCGCGACCGCGCGCTGGGCGTAGAGGCGAAGCAGCTCTTCGGCCATCTGCCGGAGGGCCGCGCGCACCGACTCCTTGACGCGCGGCCACGAGGCGCCGCCCAGCCGGTCGGGGCGTACGACCCCGGCGTCGGCACCCAGATACTTCGAGACGAGGTCGAGACGCTCGACGGGGAGGAAGAGCT
The DNA here is from genome assembly GCA_001914535.1 of Candidatus Rokubacteria bacterium 13_2_20CM_69_15_1. Lineage (GTDB taxonomy): Bacteria > Methylomirabilota > Methylomirabilia > Rokubacteriales > CSP1-6 > 20CM-2-70-11. The sequence goes on along the minus strand of MNCR01000001.1, from coordinate 3,946 downwards.
GGCTGCCCTCCGCGTACTCGAGCACGAGGAAGTCGCCGTCGCGATCGCCGACCGTCATCGTCTTGAGGCCCAGGTAACGCCCGAGCCCGTGGTCCTCGTGGACCACGACGTCACCGATCGCGAGATCGGTGAACGCCGTCAGTGCGGCGCCGCGCTGGTATTTCGGCCGGCGAAGCAGGCGCCGGCGGGCGCCGAAGATCTCCGCCTCGGTGAGGACGATCACGCCGAGGGCCGCGATCGAGAACCCGGCGGAGAGGTCGCCGACCACGATGGCGAGCGGCGCGTCCCCGTCGAGTGTCGCCGCGGGGAGGACCTCGAGCTCGTGCTCGCGCAGGATCTGGCGCAGGTGCTCGACCTGGCGCTCGTCGGACGCGACGAGGCGGATCCGGAACCCTTCGCCCCGCCACCGCCCGAGCTCACCCGCGAGCTCCCCGAACCTGCCGCCGAACTGCGGAACCGCCTGCGTCTCGAGCGTGAGCTCCACGGCCTCCGGCAGCGGCCCCGCGGGCGCGCTCGACGTGCCGGCCACGAGCGAGAGCTCGACGAGCTGGCGCCCCGCGAGCCGCTCGCGCAGGGGCGGGCTCGCCGGCGCGTCCTCGCGGGTCGCGTCGAGCACGCGAGGCACGTCGACGACGATCGGCGCCGCAGCCGGCACGTAGTCGGTAAGCCGCGCCGGCGCAGCCTCGCCCTGGGTCACGAGGGGCAGGGCGAGGAGCTCGTCGAGCGGGGCGCTGGAGCGCTGGGAGGTCGGATCGAAGAGGCGGATCGACTCGATCTCGTCGCCGAGGAACTCGAGCCGCGCCGGGCTCGCGTGGCTCGGCGAGAAGACATCGACGATGCCGCCGCGGAGGCTCCATTGCCCGACCGCGACGACGGTGTCTGCGCGCTCGTAGCCGGCGTGCTCGAGCGCCTCGAGCAGGAGCTCACGGTCGAGCGAGTCGCCCACGGCGAGCCGTAGCGTGCGCGTGGCGAAGTCACGCGGCGCCGCCAGCTCGGCATCGAGCGCCGCGGGGGTGACGACGACCACGACCGGCTCGCCGGCGGCGAGCCGCCGGCAGATGACGGCGCGCTCGGCGTCGGTCTCGCGCTGCCGCCCCCCCCGCCAGAGCTGGGGTTCGCCTGCGGGGAACTCGAGCGCCGGCGCGCCGAAGAATTTCAAATCCTGGGTCCAGCGGTGGGCGTCGGTCACCGACTCCACGAGAACCAACGCGGGACGCGGGTGAGCCTGGAGCAGCTCGGCGATAGCAAGGGCGCGGGCGGAGCCGGTCAGGCCGGCGACGTGCAGGCAAACTGGTCCCTCGGCGAAGGTCTTCGCCAGGACATGGAAAGCCGACCAGTCCTTCAACATCCCGGGTCCATTCGAGACTACCAGAGTTCGCGCGACGCTCCTACTTGGAGCCCTTGGCGAGGTAGAAGCTGAGGGTCTCCAGCTCGATCGAGAGGTCGACGTTCTTGAACCGAACGTCGCGGGGGACCTTAAGGCGCGCTGGCGCGAAGTTGAGGATCGCCTTGATCCCCGCCGCCACGAGCTGGTCCGCGACGGTCTGGGCCGAGTCGGTGGGCACGGCCACGATCGCAATCTGGGTGCCGCGGGCCTTGATCTCGCGGGCCATGTCGCGGCTCGCGATGATGGGCACGTGGTCGACCTCGCGCCCGACCTTCGCCGGGTCGTCGTCGACCACCGCCACGATGCGGAAGCCCTGACGGGCGAACCCCTTGTACCGAAAGAGCGCCGAGCCGAGGTTGCCGAAGCCGACGAGCACCACCGCCCACTCTCGGTCGAGCCCCAGGATCTTCTGGAGCTCGGCCTTCAGCCCCGACACGTAGTAGCCGATACCGCGGACGCCGAACTCCCCGAAATAGGCGAGGTCCTTGCGGACCTGCGCCGAGTTCAGGTTGAAGCGATCGGCGAGCTCCTGCGAGGAGACGGTCTTCACACCGTCCTCCTCGAGCTGGAGCAGACAGCGCGTGTAGACCGAGAGACGACGGATCGTCATCTCGGGGATCCTGGGAAGCCGAGAGCTCAGGCGTCGCGCCATCTTGGTCAGTGGCGGCGCATCGCGCGCGCATGCGCGCAATGCGCCGATGCCCGGATCGCCTACTTGATCGGCTGCACGAACAACAGGATGATGCCGATGACCAGCATGTAGATCGCAAGCGACTCGATCAGCGCCAGACCGATGATCATTGCGGTCTGGATGCGCGCGGCCGCGCCCGGCTGCCGCCCCATGGCCTCCACCGCCGCCGCGACCGCTCTGCCCTGCCCGAGCCCGCACAGCCCCGACGCGATCGCCATCCCCAGGCCCGCAGCAATGACCGCGAACGGCCCGATCCACCCGCCACCGGTCGCGGCACCCTCGGCCGCGAACGCCAGTCCCGGAACCCCGAGTCCCGCCATGCCCGCCAGGATCAGTGAACGTCGCACGAACGCCTCCTCCCTTTCGTGTGGTCTGCTAGTGGTGCTCCGCCTCGTGCCCCTCGACGGCCCCCGAGATGTACAGCATCGTCAGCATCACGAAGATGAACGCCTGGAGGAACGACACCAGGATCTTCAACGGATAGATGAACCCGACCGTGAAGGCGATCATCAACACGCCGCCGAGGCCGCCGAGGACCATGCCGGCGGGGCTGCCCGACAGCGCCCAACCGATGAGCCCGTCCAGCCCCATGAGGAAGAACATCATGGCGAGCAGGATGTGGCCGCCCAGCATATTGCCGAAGAGCCGTAACGTCAGCGACAGCGGCCGAGCCAGGTGACTGATCATCTCGATCACGAACATCGGCCCTTTGAGCCACCACGGGACCGGTCCCATGAAATGCTTGAGGTACGTGATCGGGCCGTGCTTCCTGATGCCGATATAGTGGTACGTACAGAAGACGATCAGCGCACACGCGCCGGTCGTGTTCAGGTTGGCCGTAGGGCCGGCCATCCCCGGGACGAGGCTGAGAAGGTTGCCCGAGAGGATGAACAGGCCCAGGGTCGCGATGAGCGGCAGGTAGGGGCGACCCTCGGGCCCGATGACGTCGTCGATCAGCTCCTGGAACTGCAGGAGAACCACCTCGAGCACGTTCTGCACGCCCCGCGGCACCAACTCGACGCGACGCGACGCGACGAACGCGAGCGCCGTCAAGACGATCATGACGAGCCACGTGTAAGCGACCGGGTCGGGGATGCCCGGCAGGCGGAAGATCGGGGGATGCTCGATGATCTCCACGCTCAGCGCTCCGCGCCCGCCGCGCGCAACCCCTCGACGATCACGGCGCAGGGAAGCACGCTCAGCCCGGCCAGCAGCGCGACCGGATGCGCCCACTCGAACGCGAGCAGTCCCGCGCTCGCCGCCGTGAACGCGGTGAGGCGGAGCCCGGCGCCGACCAGCCACGCCCCGCCGGCGACGCCCGCGCTCGACGTGATCGCGCGCGCGACAAGCCAGCGAAAGTTCACGACAGCGAGCGCGCCCCCCGCGAGGACACCGAGCGCGGCCGTCGGGCCGCCGAGCCACCAAGCCGGCGCCGCCAGCACGGCGACGAGCGCGCACGTCACAGCGCTCACCCGCGCGGTAACCTTACTTGGGTTCATCGAACTCCCGCTCCGCACGCCTGACCGACCGAAAGAGATTCACGAAGCCGGCCGCGATCCCCATGCCGAGACCCAGCAGCGTGAGCCAAGGCTTGGAGCCGAGCCATCGATCCGCATAGTACCCGCCAACCAGGCCAATCACGGTCGCCACGACCAACGTGATTCCGATCGAGGACAGCTCGCCGAGCGCTTTCCAGGTGCCCTTCTCCCCGGGAGGCGCCATGTGAAGCTGGACACTAGCACATCGTTCCAGCCCGCACAAGCTGTGGCAAGTAGCTGATTTCACAGCGAGGTCAGGGTCGTCCCGGTGGCCCCTTTTGCACAACCAACAGGCCAACAGGCTCTCGCCTCATCGGGATTGCTCGACCA
>MNCR01000120.1:5109-14801 GCA_001914535.1 Candidatus Rokubacteria bacterium 13_2_20CM_69_15_1 | reverse complement strand
TCGCCATCTGCGGTGACCTCGGCATCATGGCGCAGGCGGAGGAGACGATCTACTACGTGGACAGCTCGCGACTCCTGCCGACCGGCCCAGCGCCGATGATGCGGTGGAGGAAGCGCCTATTCAGCTTCATGGCGCGCAACGCGAGTGCGGCGACCGACTTCTTCAGCATCCCGCCAAACCGGGTCGTCGAGCTCGGCGCGCGTATCGAGTTCTGAGAACGCGCGAGAGGGCAAATGTTGAGAAGACGGGCGATGCGAGCGAATGACGCCGACGACTGAAAATCCTGGTGTCGGCGGTTCAATCCCGTCCCTGCCCACCATTCTTTTCCCAGAGGAAGCCGCCCGTTACGGGGCTTCTTCGCCGGGAGACTCCGTCGGTCTCGGTCTTTCGGCTGACAGGGTCTTCATCGTCTCCTCGCCCTCCTCGTCAGCAATCAGAAGCAAGATGTAGATCCTGTCGCCGGCCACTCTCGCATCCTGTACCGTCACCGTGGTCGGAGCGAACGCGATCGCATGCTTCAGCACGTCGTCGATCGCCGACTCGACGGCGGCTTTCAGCTGCGAGTGGTCCTGGATCGTTGCCGTCGGGATCGACGTCGTGACCTCGACGACGTACGCCGCCGCCGGGTTCGCGAGCACCGCGACCGCAAGGCCGATGGCCGCCACGACGAGGGTCTTCATCGGAGTCCTCCTCTCCTACACGAGGGGGCCGCCATCCGCCACGGCGGGAAAGTCGGCATATGCGGCGCCCTATGCGGCCGTCCGCCGCTCAGGACGCGGTTGAGTCTCTCCCGGAGAGCGGCTCGCGCGTCTCGCATCCGGTGCTCCGCGACCACGTCGACGCGCGGGGGCGCTTCGCCATCGTCTGGACTCGAACCAGTCGAGAATGACCGTGGCGCTAATGATGAGTGCGGCATACAGGACGAGTCGGGGGATAGGGATCAGGTCGCTCATGACGCTGGCTCGACCATCCCGTCAGCAAAGGCTGAACTGGCCACCGCATTCCTTGACACGCCCTTAGGAGGGCCACGTCGCGTACGGGGATGCACGCGTGCATCGTTTCCGCAGGAACCCGAAAGCGCCGGTCCGTCCCACCTTCATCTTTCTCACAAGAACGCGACAGGGCCTCGAGGCCGGCGCGCATCCCGGCGACCTCGATCATCATCCCAAGGGTGGCGGGACGTCTCGGTTCCGGGAGGAATTACCGATGCTGAACTTCGTGCGCGCGGTCCTTCGTCGTCTCGTGGCCTTCGCCGTCGCGCTGCTGCTCGCGCTGCCGGCGGCATCCGCGGCGGAGACGCGATACGTTCGACTCGAGGGCCGCGTGCAGTGGGTCGCCGGCAACGTTCTGTCCCTGGCCGTGAACGAAGGGCCGAGCGTCGGGATTGACCTCGTACGCGTACCACAGAGCGACTACGGCGGCCTGGTGCAAGGCGATTGGGTCATCGTCCGCGGCCAGCTTTCGGATGACTACCGGCGCGTGCTAGGGACGTCGATTCAGCGGGGCTATCCTAGCGTCCAGGCACCGTAGTGTGCGTCTCGGGCCGGCCCACAAAGCTCTCATGAAGACACGGCATCGCCGGGGAACCTCTCGATTCCCCGGCGATTCTGTCCGCTCCTGCCGCTTCAGGCGGCCCGGGCCGCCCCGAGGCGACCCGGGCATGTCTCCTCAACTCAGCGCCGCCCCCACCGCGTTGACGTACAGCGCATAGATCGACGTGCTGCCGGTCAGGAACAACCGGTTGCGCTTCGTGCCACCGAAGCAAAGGTTGGAAATGCCCTCCGGCGTATGGAGGAAGGCGAGCAACTCGCCGCTGGGTGCATGGACGCGCACGCCGTTGGTGTCGACTCCGCCCCAACCCCAACCGCACCAGACGTTGCCGTCGGTATCGCAGCGGATGCCGTCCGTGAACCCCGGCTTGAAGTCGGCAAAAACTTTCCCGCCGCGCAACGCGGTGCCATTGTTCACGACATCGAACACGATGATGTTGGCGGGGTGCTGAGGCCCGTCGGTGGCGCCGGTGTCCACGACGTAGCACCGCTTGAAGTCGGGCGAGAAGCAGATGCCGTTCGGGCGCCGCATCGGGCCCTCGGCCACGACCGACGCCTTGCCACTTGGATCGATGCGATAGACGCGCGTAGGCAGCTCGAACTCGGCCTTGTGTCCCTCGTAGGGGCCGAGGATGCCGTAGCCCGGATCGGTGAACCAGATCGAGCCGTCGGAATGGACGGCCGCGTCATTGGGCGCGTTGAGCCTCTTGCCCTCGAACTTGTCGATCAGGACAGTCCACGAGCCGTCGTACTCGCGGCGGCGTACCTGCCGGGTGTCGTGTTCCATCGCGATCAGCCGGCCCTGGTTGTCGCGCGTATGCCCGTTCGAATACCCGGACTCGGTCTGGTACACGCTGACGTGGCCGTCGTCCTCGCTCCACCGGAGCGTGCGGTGGTTCGGGATGTCGCTCCAGATCAGGCAGCCCCAGTCCCCCATCCAGACCAGGCCCTCGCACCAGAGCGCGCGGTCGTTGCCCATGCCGTGCCAGATGCGCTGGAGCGTCGCGTTGCCCTGGACTCCACTGAAGCGCTTGTCACGGACCTCCCACGCAGGCTCCGGGTAGGTGACCGGAGTTTCGCCCGTCCAATCGCGGTCGCGGGCGAACTTATCCGCCGCCGATGCGAGTGGCGCGGCCGCGGCCGAGGCCGCCGTCGCCGTCGCTGCGGCGAGAAAATTGCGTCGACTCATCTCCATGGTTTGTCTCCCTTAGGTTTCGCCAAGACCCTCGACACGCATACTTGTCCTTGACCGTTCCGCCGCCTCCGGTACCCTCGGAGTGAGCCCAGCAGCAGCACCCGCTAGCCTCCGACATGGCCAATCCGATTTGAGGGGGACCACGAACACACGAGCACCGCCGTCGGCCATCCGAATGGTCAACGAGGGTGCCGAAGAGCCGTCCAGGAACCCGATTCCGCGGAGTCACTGCTTCGCCCGCAGGCCGGCGCGACTCTGCGCCTGCAGCCCCGGATTGTCAAGCTCGACGCTGGCACACGCAGGCGCGAGACCTAGTGGCACAACTCTTCGATCTGAAGACTCGAGCGAGCTCGATGATCAGGAGCTCGCGACGATCGCCTCGTGACGGTATGCCAGAATGCCTGACAGCTGTGTTCCGCATTCCAACACTCGCGCCGACGGTCGACCAAGCCCCGCGCTGTAACCCGGCGCCGCACTGACTTCTGAATCCGTGGCACGAAGCGCGCATGCCGGGCGCCCGTTGCCGCGAGCGTCGATCACGCATTGGTCAAATGAGGAACCAGGATGAGGAGCGAGCGATCCGGTGAACTCCGGACACGCGACATAGTGAAAAGCCCCTCGGCGCTCCACGACACATCACAAGAGGAGGGCGTCATGCTGCAACAGGCACGCACGACAGTGAGAGAGGGCGCAACCTCCGCCCACGCCGGACGGATCTGGGAGGCGACCATGAACCAACGCGTTCTCGTGGTGCTCGACCCCGAAGGCGACCAGCGCCCACTGTTGTGGCTGCGGCGTGTGCTCGGCGGTCCACCAGCCGATCTCCACCTCCTCAGCGTGCATCGCCCGCTCTGCGGCGTGGTCGCAGGCGAGCGTCGTGTCGCGTACGCCCATCAGGCCGAGGAGGCGGTGCGAGGCCATACGCTCGCCCGCCTGAGCCCGGCGGCGGCGCGACTCAAAGACGAGGGCTTTCATGTGGCGACGGAGGTGCGCTTCGGCGACCCCGGCGCCACCGTTCTCCGGACCGCCGACGAACTGGGGGCCGGCCTCATCGTCCTCGTCGTGCGGGAGGGCCGAGGCTGGCGGCAGTGGTGGGCGGGGCGTGTCGAGCACCAGATCCTCAAGCGGGCGACGGTGCCGGTGCTGGCCGTCCGGCGCCACGGCCAGAGGGCGGCATGAAGAACGATGGCATGATGAGAGGAGGAGGAACGATGAAGATCAAGGTCGCGATGAAGAGCCCAGTGGCCACAGTGGAGCCGGGCACGACAGCTGCGCAGGCCGAGACGCTGCTGGCGGCCGCCGAGACGCGTGGGCTCCCGGTCGTGGAGGGCCGACGGCTGGTGGGAATGGTGTACCGACGCGATCTCCTTCGGCTCCAACCGTCCACGGTTCCGGCTCTGGCGCGCTATGAGCTGGCGTACGGTCCGAGCCGGTTGTGCGTGCGAGATGTGATGCGGTCCGAAGTCGTCGCCGTGGCGCCCGATGCCGACGTGCAGGAGGCCGCGCGGATGCTGAGCGGCCGGGAGGCCGAAGCTCTGCCGGTGGTGGACGGCGGCGAGGTGGTGGGCCTTCTCGGTATTCACGAACTCCTCACAGTCCTGGTGCCTGAGCTCGAACGACGGTGGCCGCCCCGCCTTCGCCGGGTCCTGGCCGCGGTGGGCACCAGCGACCGGACTCCGCCCGCGCTGCCCGCCGCACTCGCCCTCGCCCGCCGTCACCGCGCGCGACTCATCCTGCTCCACGTGTTGCCACCGTTACGTCGGGGGCTGGCCGCCGAGCTGGGGCAGGACGTCCTGGACCGGATCGTCGACCAGCGTTGCGCTGACGCGCGCCAGTGGCTCGCCGCCTCCGTGCCCGAGGGGTTGGAGGCGACCGTGGCCGTGACCGAGGGCGACGAGGCTGCCGAGGTGGTGGCCACGGCCGCGCGCGACGCGGTCGACCTCATCGTCGCCGACGCCGCCACCGCGCGGACCATCGCTCACGAAGCGCCGTGCCCGGTCCTCGCGGTCCCGGCGTGGCGGACGACGCATGCGAGTCGCTGACCGCATGCGGTCGGTGGCTGTCAGCCTGCCGCCCACCGCGAGTCTGGCCGACGCCGAGGGGACGATGACGGCCCACGGCGTGGCCTGGATCCCCGTGGTGCAGAACGGACGGGTGGTGGGGCTCGTCGGTGCGGACGATCTCGCGGCGGCGCGGCCCTCCCCGGCGACGACGCTGACAGTGGGCGAGATCATCTATCACCTGACCACGATTCCCGTGACGGCCGTCATGCGCCCCGATCCGGCCGTCGTAGCCCCGGACACCCCGCTGACCGAGGCAGCCAGCCTCCTGCGCGACGAGAACGTCGGCGTCTTGCCGGTAGTGGAAGATGGCCGGTTGGTGGGTCTCCTCGGCGCCGGCGATCTCGTCGCCTTGCTGGCCGCCGGCCCTCCTGGGGAATGGTGACGCGAATGGTGACCTGGCCGGGCGCGCTCGCGAGCGGGCGATGGCCAAAGCCGGTGGACACGCGGCGCGCGTTGATGAGATCGCCTCCACTACGGCGACCGTGGGACTACGGCGACCGTGGGACCGATCATCGACGTGTTCGAGGCGATCGTTGAGCGCCGAGGCGATCGACGTTCGCGCGTGTTCCGCGCTCGGCGATTCGGTGAGGCTGTCGTAGCGAACTCGTCATGAACTGCCCACGAACGTAGCAAACATTCGCCACGGCGGGTTCCCTGCAGCGCACGGAGTTGATCGGAAGCGAACGGCGACCGCCTCGCATCTAACAAAGAGGCATGGTGCGAGCACAGGAGGGATTGCGGAGCATGCGGGTCGCCGATGTCATGCAGTCGAAGATCGTGACCATCTCGTCTCAGACCACTCTGCCCGCGGCCAAACGCGTGATGGCCGAGCACGGCGTCCGTCACGTGCTGGTTGTGGACGACGGCCTGCTGCTCGGCCTGGTCTCGACTCACGACCTCGCGCGCGCGTTGCCGTCACCGGCGACGAGTCTGGCCCGCTGCGAGGTGCAGAGCTTGCTCGATCGCGTGACCGCGGAGGAGATCATGAGTCGGCCGGTCATCGTGGTCGAGCCCTCGCGCGCGCTCGAGGATGCGGTGCGGCTGATGCGAGCGGAGGGGATCAGCGCCTTGCCGGTCACCAATGCGGGCCGTCTCGTGGGCCTTCTCACAGAGGCCGACGTAGCGGAGGTCGCATGAAGCTTCCGCCGGCGGGCGCCACACGCCACGTTCTCGTCGCCTGCGACTTCGACCAGACGTTGAGCTTCAACAACTCTGGCATCGTCCTGAGCGAGCTGATCGGCGTCTCCCGCTTCCGGGAGAAGGTGGCCGGTCTCTCCGGCATCCACCTCGTGCAGCAAGGCGCCGAGCTCGCGTACCTGCTCCGGCACGATCCCGAGTTCCGCTGCGTCCGCCACGAGCACCTCGTCGAGACGGGCAAACGGATGCGACTCAAGAGGCACAATCCGCGCTTCGTCGAATTCCTCAACCGAGGGGTCGACGGGTGCCGGTTTTCCTTCTACGTGATCTCGGCCGCGCCGGCGATCGTCGTCAGGTCCGCGCTGGCGGGCATCGTCTCTCCCGACCAGATCTACGGCACGGAGCTCGACTTCGATCCCGCCTCGGGCGAGATCTCGGCGATCACGAAAGTCCCGGCGGGCTACGGCAAGGTTGCGATCCTGGAGGAGCTGGAGGCCAGGCTGCAGATCAGCCCGGACCGGACCGTCTATGTTGGCGACGGCGACTCCGACCTCCATGTGATGTTGCATGTCAACAACCGTGACGGGTTCACGATCGCCGTCGCCGAGGCCAAGTACATCGCGCGGATCGCCAAACGGACGGTCATCAGCGACACCGCCCTCAGTGTCCTGGTCCCGATCCTCGAGGACATCGTCGGCTGGGAGCCGGCCCGGATCCGCGGGCTGTTTGAATCGTACGGCCTCGTTCTGCAGGAGTGGGACAAGGCGCGGACGGACTGGCTGACCGTCCACGAGAATCCGGAGCCTGATGTCGCGCGGGCGGCACCGATCGAGGTTCGGGCGGATTGAACCGCTGTGTCGGACTAGCCGGCCGGCAGGGTCAGATCCGCGCGCAGTCCGCCGAGGCTCGCGCTCCCGAGCGCGATGGAACCACCGTAGAGGCTCGCGAGATCGCGCACGATCGCCAGCCCCAGCCCGGTCCCCGGCACCGTCTCATCGAATCGCGCTCCCGGGGCGAGAGCGGGCCGCAGCTGCTCCGCAGGCAAGCCAGGTCCGTCGTCCTCGATCGTGATCGTCAGGCGACCATCGTCGCGGCGGCTTCGGGCCACGACCCGGCGACGGGCCCATTTGCAGGCGTTGTCCATCAGGTTGCCGAGCATTTCCTCGAGGTCCTGCTGCTCGCCGCGAAAGACGTGACCGGCCGGGATGTCGGTGACGAATTGCAGATCGCGACCGACGTAGAGGTGTGCCAGCGTCCGCTGGATCGCCGCGACGGATGGCGCGACGGGCACGCGCGCGCCCGGCACGTCGAGGGACGCGGCGGCACGCGCCCGAGCCAGCTGGTAGTCGATCTGCTGTTGCATCGTGGCGATCTGGCCCCGCATCGACGCGGCAAGCTGCGGGGCTCCGTCGGTGGCAAGCCGGTCGACCTCATTAGCCAGGATACTCAGCGGCGTCTTCAAGCCGTGCGCGAGATTGCCGGCCTGGATGCGGCCACGGGCGACGACCTCCTCGTTGCGTTTCAAAAGCGCATTGAGATCCTCGGCCAGCGGCTGGGTCTCGGTTGGGAATGGACCCTCGAGTCGTTTGATCCGCCCTTCGCGGATCGCCGCCACGCCGGCGCGGAGCCGGTGGAGCGGCCTGAGTCCGACCCGGACCGTGATCGCGACGGCCGCGACCAGGGCCAGGGCCAGGACGCCGAGGGACAGGCCGAGCGTGCGCGTGAATGCCGCGTCAGCCGCCGTCAGCTCCCTTTCGTCCGTGGCGACGACCACGCGGTAGGCCACTGGAGCATCGGGAAGCGTGACGGTCTGTTCCAGGGCGATCAGCCACTGCCCGTCGGGACCTGCGATCCGATGGCGATGGGCCCGGTGGTGGACCCCACCGTCTGCGGATGCATCAAGATGCAGGTGGAGGGCGACGTCCCACAGCGATCGCGAGCGGAATATCGGCCCCTCGGGCCCCTCGACTTGCCAGTAGGATCCCGAATATGGCCTGCGGAATCGAGGGTCGCTCGGCTGATGCGTCAGGATCGTCTGCCCCGTGCCCGGGCGCTCGAGCGCTGCGGCGATTTGGTCGGCCTGGGTCGTCAGCTCGGCCTCGAGCCGGCGCTCGACATGGGCGCGGAACAAGGCCGTCAGGAGCGTGCCGGCGACGACCAGGGCGAGCGAGATCCAGATGACCGCGCCGGCGAGCAGCCGGAGGCGCAGGGAATTGACGGCGATCACGACGGCGCTTCCAGCCGGTAGCCGAGGCCGCGGACCGTCCTGATGACGTTCACCCCGAGCTTGCGCCGGAGCCGAGCCACGAAGACCTCGATGGTGTTGGAGTCACGGTCGAAGTCCTGGGCGTAGATGTGCTCGATCAGCTCGCTGCGCGAGACGACCTGACCCTTGTGGTGCATCAGATAGCGCAGCACCCGGTACTCGTGCGCCGAGAGATCGACGGGGTTCCCCTTCACGGTCACCTTGCCCGAGCGGGTGTCGAGCGTCACGCTGTCGCACATCAGCTCGGTAGTGGCATGCCCGTGAGCGCGACGGATCAGGGCGCGGAGTCGGGCGAGGAGCTCTTCCATCTGGAACGGCTTGGCGAGATAGTCGTCGGCCCCGGCATCGATCCCCTGCACCTTCTCGGGCCAGCTGCCGCGCGCCGTCAGGATCAAGACCGGCATGGTGCGCCCGCCGGCCCGCCACCGCTTGAGCACCGTGATCCCATCGAGCCGCGGCAGGCCGAGATCGAGGACGACGGCGTCGTAGGGTTCGGTGTCGCCGAGGAAGTAACCCTCCTCACCGTCGCCGGCGCGATCGACCGCATCGCCCGCGCGCGACAGTGTCTCCACCAGCTGCCGGCTGAGAACCGGGTCATCCTCGACGATCAGGACCCGCATCACTCGGGCCGCTGTCGCCGTGCCGCGTCGGCACCGCGGCCCTTGACCCGAAGCAGCCGTCCGTCGCGGCCGTCATACTCGAGCTTTACGATCGCTCCGGCCGGCGTCAGCAGCTTGACCTTATAGACCCAGGGGCCGTCGTCATCCTCGAGCTCGACTTCGACCGGGGATCCGAGGAACTCCGCCTGCACACGGTCGAGGATCGCCTCGAGCGACACGATCTGGCCGGCCTCGCGCGCCGCCTTGGCGCGGGCGTGGTCATCGTCGGCCATCACCGCCGCGGCGCAAGCCAGAATGAGCGCAACAGCGAGGAGGGTCAGACGGCGACAGACACCCATGCTGCATGATACCGCAGCGCCACCTGAACGGTTTATGAACGCCCGGCTCAGGCCCCGTTCAGGCACCCGCGTCCAGAGTGAACACAGTATGAAGCGGGCTCACGACCGAACCAAAGGAGGTTCAGCATGCGCAGATCTCTGTGGCTCCCGTTGACCGTCGCGATCGGGGTCCTCACGCTCGGAGCGTCGCTCGGGCCCGGCACGTGGGCTAAGGCCTTCCTGACGGAGCGCGGCAAACTGGCCTGCGAGACCCGCGAGACTCCGGCTGGGAAGGTCTTGAGCTGTTCGACGGTGGAGGAGACGACCCTCTGGCAACGTCTCACCACGAAGTACACGTACTACACCCCGGGCGAGGGGTTGGTCAGGACGGGCCGCTGAACGTGGCGGCCGTCGAACCCCACACACAAAGGAGCTTCCCCATGCGAAAATTTCGGTGGCTTGCGACAATCGTAGCGGCCGGGGTCGGAGCCCTGACGCTCGTGGCGTGCCTCGGGTCCGGCGCGTGGTCCGGCACGTGGACGTC
>MNCR01000120.1:0-5001 GCA_001914535.1 Candidatus Rokubacteria bacterium 13_2_20CM_69_15_1 | reverse complement strand
CGCGAGACCAAGGGCGGCCAGCTCATCGAAGTGGCCAGAAACTACTTTGCGATCAGCAAGCGGACCGGCGACGTCTTCTACTTCGGCGAAGACGTGGACATGTACAAAGACGGGAAGATCGCGAATCACGATGGAACGTGGCTCTCGGGCGTCGGCGGCGCCAAGTTCGGCCTCATCATGCCGGGCCGGGCGTTGGTGAATGCGCGATACTTCCAGGAGGTTGCCCCCAAGGTCGCGATGGATCGCGCGACGATCGTCAGCGTGACCGAGACGGTCAAGACGCCGGCCGGGGAGTTTACGAACTGTTTGAAGGTGGAGGAGACGACGCCCCTGCAACGGTTCGTCACGGAATATAAGTACTACGCCCCCGGCATCGGAATGGTGCAGGATGGGTCGATGAGACTGGTGAAGGTGGGGAGGGCCGAAGGGCCCGGGAAATCGCGCCTCACGCGCGAGGGCGGAGGACATCGATGAAAACGCCGGGGGCCACGACCGACAGCATGCTGTCCCGGCGCGCGTTGCTCCGAGGCGGGCTTCTCGCGGGAGTCGCGGCGCTCGCGGACGCGACGACCTCGATCGCCCAAGCCCCATCGCAGCAACCGCCGACCTCTCTGGTGCAAGCGGTCCGCGTCGCCGAGAAGCAGACCGGCGGACGCGCGCGGAAAGCGGAGATGGAACGCGAGCGGGGCGTCGATGTGTACGAGGTCAAGACGGTCTCGAAGGACGGGTCGGCCAAAGTCCTCGTCGACCCTGCCTCGGGGAACATTCTGCGAGTGGTCACGCCGGGGTTCGTCTCGTCTATCGCCAACGTCTTCGACCGGGATGACCAGCGGAAAGACCAGGCGGCGTTCGCCCGGCTCGAAGGGTCGCCGATGACGCTCGCGTCCGCGATCGATGCGGCGCAGAAGGAGACCGGCGGCAGGGCGGTCAAGGGGGCGTTGAAGAGCCAGTACGGCTCGACGCTGTTCGAGGTGAGCGTGGTCAAGGACTGGACCATGCAGAAGGTCCTGGTCGACCCCGCGACCGCCAAAGTCGTGACGCTCCCTCCTCAGGGGAAACGCAAGGACGACGACTGATACGAAAACACAGGACGGTGGCGCCGCCTAGGTTGGGTGAGGACCGATCCGAGGCGAAAAATTCGAGCCTCAGAAGGAGCCACGATATATGACGCGCTGGAGACTCACGAAGAGTATGGTCGCGGCATCGGTCGTCTGCGCTCTGACCGGGTCAACCGCCTGGGCCCAACAAGCGACACCGGCCGAGGAACTCGAAGCTCTCAAACGCATGATGAAGGACGTCATCTCGCAAAACGAGGAGCTCCAGAGACGGATCCGCGAGCTGGAAGCGGCCATGGCCAAGCAGGAGCAGGCGACCAAAGACGCCGCGCGAGAGGCGGCCAAAGAGGCCGCGAAAGCGCTGACCCAAGAAGCGCCTAAAGAGCCGGTCAAGGCGGCCGCCACGGCGCCGGCCACAGAGCCGGCGAAGGCGAAAAAGGGGCCGCTCGACAAGATTCAGCTCGGCGGCGCCATCGAGGTCGAAGCGGGAAAGCGTCGGGACTTCGCCGGCGTGCGGACGAGTGATTTCACACTGACCACGGCCGAGTTCGATTTTGAGGCCGACATCGTCACCTGGGGCAAGGCCGAGCTCTCCCTCCAATGGATCTCCTGCCCGACTCCATGCGCGACTCCTGATACCGACAAGATCACCGTGAATGAGGCATTGATTACATTGGCCAAGCCCGAAAAATTTCCTCTCTACCTGAAGGCGGGCCGGGGCATTGTGCCTTTCGGTATCTCGACCGGCACCACGGTCGCCGCCAAGCTGGAAGAGACCCTGACCATTACGGGCCCGCTGACCGTCGACGTGTTTGAATCCAAGGAAGATTATGTCCTGCTTGGCGCCAAGGCCTATGGCTTCCGCGCGGGCGCCTACGTCTTCAACGGCTCGACCAACCAGGTGGGCGGAGGCGGAAAGCGCCTCGAACACTACGGCCTCACCGCTGGTTATGCGGTGCAAACCGACACACTGTCGTTTGATGCCGGCGTTGACCTCATCGACTCTGTTTTTGACTCCGACGGACTGACGACGGCCTTTCCGGAACTCCAGAATCCTGGGAGACGGGGATACGTGTCTGGTGTCGCCGCGCACGCCAGACTTGGCCTGTGGGGGTTTTCGCTCGTTGCGGAATACGATGCGGCCTATCATAAGGAAGCTCAATTTGAGCGGGACGACAGGATCTTCCGCATCCGACCCCAGGCCTGGCAGATCGAAGCAGGCTATATGACCGAGATGTTCGGCATCAGGCCGTTTGGTGCTTTCAACTATTCTGAGACCGCGGGCTTGCTGGGGACATTCCCGAAGCGGAGAATTCTTGGAACCGTTGGGAGCTACCTATCCGACAATATTCGAGTCGCTGCGGAGTACGCTAACGACCAGGACTACACGAAGAGACAGCTCGGCACGGGCAGAGACGCTGATCTCTACACCTTGCGATTGACCTACGAATGGTAGCCGTTAATCCCTGAGCCCGACCCACTCGCCGCCCTCGACCTGCTGGTAGCCGCGGGCGCGCATGCAGCCGCGGTAGACCCGCTTGTTGACGGGCGTGCCGATGTAGACGCCCCGCCGGGCCTCCAGGCCACACGCGTGGCTGTCCCGCTTGAAGTCCTCGAGCGTGGCGCCCGGCTTGGTCCAGTGCTTTTCGGCGCAGCCGGCCAGAAGAACGGCCGTCAGGATTACGAGCCCGAGGTGGCGCATGGCCGCCCTCAGTCTAGCCCTGTGATCTTAGGAACTTCAAACGCCTGAGGAAACGACCGATCCCCGATCCCCACCCGTCCCGCTTGGCCGCACGGCAGTCCTTCTCTCGGCATGGGCTTCGTGCCACCAGGAGGCCGCGGCCGCGAACGCGAGGCCCAGGGCGGCTCCTCCGAGAACGTCAGCGGGCCAGTGAGCGCGCTGCGCGATTCGAGCGATTCCCACCAGAACCACGGCGAGCGATGCCGCGGTCCACAGAACGACCGCCCGGTCCTTCAGCCGCTGACTCATGAGGTAGGCCACGAGCGAGAAATACGTCGCAGCGGCGGTCACGTGCCCGCTGGGGAACCCAAAGGCATGTCCGACCGGCCGAGGCCTCCCGATGATTTCCTTCCCGACTCCCTCCACGATCGGGGCCAAGACCATCACGGCCACCCAGAGCCACCACCGTCGACGCGCGTCCGCCGGGGCCAGCCAGATGAGAACGAGGGTCGCGGGGAGCAGAAACTGCCATGAGCCGAGTTGCCGGATCGTCTTGAAGATCGCGACCCCTGTGATCGAGGTCCAGCCGACGACGGTCTCATAGACCAGTTGCTCCCCCGGGAGCAGGCCCGACGTGCTGACGAGAACCGCGAGGGCGAGGAAGACCCCGGCGCTTGCGAGGCAGGTGACTCGCCAGCGGAGAGCCGGCGTGATCAATTACTTCTCGGCGTGAGCGCAATGCGGACTAATTGCACTTTCCCTTCTCTTCGCTCTTGATGAACGTCACACGTTTTCCCGCGTATTCGACCACCACACATCCGCCCACCTCAATCGGACCATATTCATCTTCGAGCTGTGTCTGGTCCGTCGCGTCGACCTTCCGCCCTCCGATGACCCAGGTGCCCGCTGCGCCCTCTGGCCGGCTCTCGAGTCTTCCGGTGTACTCCTGTTGGGCGTGGCTGATCGGTGACGCGACGAGGAGCGCCCAGGTAGCGAATACCGCGACGCTCAGCAGCTTCATCCTTCACCTCCAGCCGTTGGGGGGCGCGAGAAGAGGGAGGCTAGAGCCCATTCACGACCTTACACCCTCTCCCGCGGTCGTAAACGTGGTCTCCACGAACGAGATGTTGCCCTGGGGCGACACGGTGCCGATGGCGAGCTGATACTCCGTGCCGGGACGCAGAAAGTCGTCGGGCACGGCGAACGTGCTTGCGGATCCAGGCAGGGTTGACGTGAGGTTGACGCCCAGCTTCGACTGCTCGATTTTTATCATGTAGGCGGCCGCGTTCTTGACCGGTGTCCAGGCGACTTTGAGATTCTTCGCGCCCACCACCCGGGCGTCGGCCTTGGGCCGAAGGAAAGAGACCGTGGCGGGCAACGTGTGGCTCAGCGTGGCCTTGCCCTGGAGCCTTTCGCCGGCGGCGGTCGCTCCGGCGAAGCTGTAGACGCCCGCCGGGTAAGCCGACGTCAGGCTTTTCAAGTCCCGCGGCTCCGGAGTCTCGAAACGGAACTGCCGGATCCCTAAAAAGGTGGGAGCGTCGGGAGCGGTGAAGTCGATGACGGTGCGTCCGTCCGGAGACACCACGGTCAGCTTCGCCAGTCCCTCCTTGCCGCCCTTGATCTCGAACACGGCCTCGAAATCCCCGTCTGTGACGTTCTGTTCGAAATGGACGCTTGCGGCGGCAAAGGGCACGGACGCGCCCGATTCCTTCCCGGCTTCCACCGCCGGGCCAGAAGCGCCCAGGAGGAGCGTGACCGCGAGGAGGAGCGCGCGGCGCATCGTCAGGCGCCTACGCCGAGACCGCGGCGCTGTTCCGCGCCTTCCCGAACCGCAAGTACAGGGAGGGCACGACGAACAGGTTGAGCAACGTCGACGTGAACAGGCCGCCCAGAATGACGACGGCCATCGGGTGCTCGATCTCGTGGCCGGGAAGATTGCCGGCAACCACCAAGGGGACGATGGCCAGCCCGGTTGCTAACGTGGTCATCAAGATCGGCGAAATCCGTTCGCGTGCCCCGCGCAGGACGAGCCGCGGGCCAAATGTTTCGCCTTCGTACCGCTCGAGATGCTGACAATGATCGATCAGCAAGATGCCGTTGCGCGCTGCGATCCCCAACACCGTGAGAAATCCGACGAGCGAACCGAGCGAGAGGACGCCGTCACTGAGGTAGGCCGCCAGCACGCCGCCCACCAGGGCCGAGGGCAAGGTCAAGAAGGACAGCATCGCCAGACGAGCGCTCCCGAAGGAGGTCAGCAGGAGCAGG
>MNCR01000135.1 GCA_001914535.1 Candidatus Rokubacteria bacterium 13_2_20CM_69_15_1 | reverse complement strand
GACAGCCACCTGGGCGATTTCATAGAGGACAAGCAGGTCGTCTCGCCCGTCGAGTCGATCATCGGCCTCTCGCTTCGGGAGCAGACGAACAAAGTCCTCAACACGCTCACCCCGCGCGAGGAGAAGGTGTTGCGGCTCCGCTTCGGCCTCTCCGACGGCTGCGAGCACACGCTGGAGGAGGTCGGACAGGACTTCGCGGTCACCCGCGAGCGCATCAGACAGATCGAGGCCAAGGCCCTGCGCAAGCTCCGCCACCCATCGCGCTCGAAGAAGCTCCGGAGCTTCCTGGAGACCTGACCGGGTATGATGGCGCAGAGGGCCCATAGCTCAATGGCAGAGCAGCCGGCTCATAACCGGTTAGATCTTGGTTCGAGTCCAGGTGGGCCCAGTATTGTCGCGGGGGCCGCGAGGCCGGCTGGACCGACGGAGGTGTCGTGGATTCACAGCTTCTCGCGCTGATCGACCTGCAGTCCCTCGACACGCGGATCGCCGCGCGCGAGGCCGAAGCCGCCCGCCTACCGAAACAGATCGACGCTCTCCACGCCGCCCTCGCCGAGGCGAAGAGGACTGTCGACGCGTTGCGGGCAAAGGCCGACGCTGCGAAGAAGGATCTACGGACGAAGGAGAAGGACCTCGAGGTCATCACGGCCAAGCGGACGAAGGCCGAGGCGCGGCTCTGGGAAGTGAAGAACAACACCGAGTATTCTGCGGTGCTCGCCGAGATCGAGGCGATCAAGCAGGAAAAGGCGAAGGCCGAGGAGGAGATCCTCGCGCTCATGGACCTCCAGGAGCGCCTCGCCGTGGACATCCGCGATGCCGAGACGCAGTTCAAGCGGCGCGAGGCCGAGGCGCAGCAAAACGAGGCCGTCGTCCGGAAGAAGCTGGCGACGGTCGAAGAGGAGCTGGCCGGCGTACGCGGCGAGCGCGAGTCGCGCGCCCGCGAGCTCCCGAAGGGGCTCCTCGGCGACTACGAGAAGATCCTCCGGGCGCGTGGCGGCGTCGCCGTCGTCGCGGTGACGACCTCCGCCATCTGCGGCGGCTGCCGCGTCGCGATCCGTCCGCAGGCGATCCAGGAGCTGAAGGCCGCGAGCGTCCTGATGGTGTGTGAGAGCTGCGGCCGCTACCTCTACTGGCAGGACTCGGCCTGACCGCTCCGCCGGCCAAGCGGTCGTCCCCTCCCGACGGCATCACCCTCTACACCGACGGCGCCTGCACCGGGAACCCGGGACCCGGCGGCTGGGCGGCGATCATCCTCGACGGCGGCGAGGAGCGTGTCGTCAGCGGCGCCGCGCCGCACACGACGAATCAGCGCATGGAGCTCACCGCCGCCATCGAGGGGCTGGCCGCGATCCCGGGCCGGCGACGCGTGCACCTCTACTCGGACAGCGCGTACATCGTCAACTGCTTCCGCGAGCGCTGGTGGGAGCGCTGGGAGAAGAGCGGCTGGAAGAACACCCAGAAGCGGCCCGTCGCCAACCGCGACCTCTGGGAGCGACTGCTCGCCCTCACCCGGCGCCACGACGTCGTCTGGCACAAGGTGCGCGGCCACAGCGGGGACCCCCTGAACGACCGCGTGGACCAGCTCGCGCGCGACGCCATCCAGGCGCGCTGATCGGCGCGCCGTGCTGCACATCCTGAACGGCGACGCCACCGCCGGCGTCTCCGCCCGGACCGGGCCTCGCGGGCGACGTGCTCGTCTGGCGCGACATCCTCGTCGAAGGCGCGAAAAGGCGCCCCGCGCGGTATACTCTCCCCTGCGCCAGAGAAGGCTGGACGGTCGCCGGTCGCGGCAACGCGGCGGGAGGAAAGTCCGGGCTCCACAGGGCAGGGTGCTGGGTAACGCCCAGGGGGGGAAACCCCACGGATCAGTGCCACAGAAAGCAAACCGCCGTCCGCGAGGGCGGTAAGGGTGAAACGGTGAGGTAAGAGCTCACCAGCGGCGCGGGTGACCGCGTCGGCTCGGCAAACCCCACCCGGAGCAAGGCCGAATAGGAGAGCTATCGGGTTGCCCGCCCGTGCTCTCGGGTTAGGCCGCTGGAGGCGCCGGGCAACCGGCGCCCTAGAGAAATGACCGGCACCCTGGGCTGATCCGCTCGGGGAACAGAACCCGGCTTACAGGCCTTCTCTGGCGCCTTTCTTCTTTCTTCTAGCCACTTGCACGACGCTCACCCGGGGAAGATAACCCCGGGATATAGAACACCCGCCCTGTAATCCTCACTCGGCCCCGGGGGTTAGAGGCCTGCGTTTGGGCGACACGGATGGTCCAAAGGCCGCGTTGAACTGGAGCTTGGGGGACGACGGCTACCCAACCCTACGTTGACTCCGAACTCAAGCTGCAGAAACTATCGAGGCGGAGGCAGGGGCGGTGGAACAGCCGGAGCCACGGGCACCCAGACCCACTGCCAAGGCTGGCTCACGCCATCGCCATAGAGGACGTACTTGCCATTCGGGTAGACCACCTCGCGCTGGACAAGGACCTGCTGATAGGCCACCGCTGGCTGCGCCACCGGCGGGGCATAGACCTGATACGGCGGATAAGCGTAGCTCGGATAGGCGTAGTACGGATACTGGTAGTAGGGATAGGCCAGCGCTGCGCCGAGGGCGAGGCCACCGATGAAGGCACCCGGCCCCCACCAGCAGCATCCGCCGTGATGGAAGCCGCCGTGGAAGTGTCCGCCTCCGCCTCCCCGCCCCCAGGCATGGGTCGGCGCGGCCATCCCAAGGAGCAGAACCAGCACTGCCAGGAGCGCAACCGCTCTCTTCAATGGCCTGTCCTCCGAGCCGTATTGTATCAAGTCTTCAGCGATGCCCGTTCTTGGCCTGTGGAGTTGCACTCGCCTGGCTGGCCTACACTAGCCCTTCACGGCACCCGCCGACAGCCCCTGGATCAGGTGACGCTGGAGATAGGTGAAAAGGATCGCCACCGGGATCGTGCTGATGATGACGCCGGCCGAGAGCTGCCCCCACTGGATCTCGTATTGGCCGACCATGAACAGGAGCCCAGCGGAGAGCGTGCGCATCTCGGTCTGAGACGTGAACGTGATGGCGAAAAGCAACTCGCTCCACGAGGCCACGAAGGCGAAAATGGCGGTCGCGGCCACCCCGGGGGCGGCGAGCGGCAGGATGATGCGACAGAGCGCACCGAAGTTCGTGCAGCCGTCGAGCATCGCACTCTCTTCGAGCTCGCGCGGGATGGACTCGAAGTAGCCCACCAGCATCCACACCGTGAACGGCACCGTGAAGGAGAAGTTGGAGTAAATCAGGGCCTGGTAGGTGTCGATCAGCCCCAGGGCGTACCACTGCGATAGCAGCGGGGCGATGAGCAGCACGGCCGGGAACATCTGGGTGGCGAGGAAGACAAGCAGGAAGGTCTGACGGCCTGCGAAGCGGAAGCGGGCCAGCGCGTAGCCGGCCAGGATGGACACCACGGTGGTCGCCACCATGGTCACAGACGACACCCACAGGCTGTTGGCGAAGAAGCGGCTGAACGGCGTGAGGCGCGAGGTCCAGGCCTCCACGTAGTTGGCGAAGCTGAGGGCGGTCGGCAGGTAGACAATGGGGGTCGCGTAGAGTTCCGCCCGCGTTTTGAACGAGGCCAGCAGCACCCAGACGAAGGGGGCCATCGCGAACAGGGTCAGCGCGCCGAGCCCCGTCCAGAGCACGGGCCCGCCGAGCACGCGCTCCGCCAGGCCACGCCCCGGCGTTCGCATCACGCCACGCCCTCGAGCCCGCGGGTGATCCGCAGGTAGAAGACCGTGAACACGAGCATGATCAGCAGCAGCGCCACCGATAGAGTCGCCGCATAGCCGAAGTCGAGGTTCGAGTAGGCCTGAAGCAGGGTATAGGTCGATGTGATCTGGGTCGCGTTGGCCGGGCCGCCGCTGGTCATGACGAAGATCAGATCGGCGTAGTTGAACGTCCACACGATGCGGGTGGCGGTGGCGACTACGATGATGGGCTTGAGCATCGGCAGTGTGATGAAGCAGAAGCGCTGGAAGACGGAGGCGCCATCCACCCGTGCGGCCTCGTAGAGCTCGCCCGGAATGGCCTGCAGCCCCGCCAGCAGCATGATCGCGAAGAAGGGCATCCCCCGCCAGATGTTGGTGACGATCACCGCGGGCATGGCCAGGCCCGGGTTCGCAAGCCACGCCACCCGCTCGGTCATCACGCCGGTCCGGCTCAGGATGTCGTTGAGCAGACCGTAGTTGGGCTGGTAGATGAACTCCCAGATCAGCGCCACCACCACCCCCGGGATGATCCACGGCAGCAGGGTGATGGTGCGCACCAGGGCGCGCCCGCGGAAGGACTGGTGCAGCAGGAGCGCCGCCGCGAAGCCGCCGAGAAACTGGAAGCTCACCGAGCCGAACACCCACAGGAACGAGTTCCACAAGCTCAGCCAGAACGTCTCGTCGTGGAGCAGGCGCGCGTAGTTGGCGAGTCCCACGTAGCCGTACTCCTGCGGCCTGATGAGCACATGGTTGTAGAGGCTCATGTGCATCGCCTTGAGGATCGGAAAGAGCACAGTGCAGCCGAGGGCAAGGATGACCGGAATCAGATAGAGATAGCCGGTCAGGAGCTCCCTGGCGCGTCGCGAGAGCAGGGGGCGCGCCGCGGGAGCGACGAGGGTGGCTTCGCGGGCCATGGCGCTTACGACATGTTCTTGGTGAGGACCTCGGCGAACTTGTCGAGGAACTCCTTCGACGAGAGCTTGCCCACCAGGGCCTGCTGGAAGAGCGGCACGCCCTCGGAGTCGATCTTGCCACCCCAGCCCGCATAGGCCAGATAGGGGCTCACGATGGAGAACGGGAAGGACTTGATGAAGCCCCGATACGCCGGATCCTGCATGAACTCCGGGCGCTCGAACAACGTCTTCCGGGAAGGCAAGAGCCCGAGTCCCTTCGTGTACATGAGGTTCGGCTCGTCTTCCATCAGCCAAGCCATGAAGCGCCAGGCGCCCTCGCGGCTCTTGCCCTTGTTGAACGCGGTGAGCGTCTCCGAGAAGTAGAACGAGTTGCGCTTCTTGGCGGGCCCGAGCGGCAGCGGCACCGTCGAGAAGTTCTGCTCGCCCACGAAGCCCTTCTGCTCTTCCGCCGATCCCGAGTTGTGGATGTAGGTGTTGGTGACCCCGCGGCCGAAACCCTCGACGATGCCTCGCCAGCCGTCGGTGGGCACCGACGGCGGACAGACCTTGTGCTTGCGGAACAGGTCGAGATACCAGTCGAGCGCCTCCGCGGCCTCCCTGGAGTTGATGACGACCTTGCCGTCCTTCAGGACCTGCGCGCCGTTGGCGTACATGAACTCGGTTGCGTAGAGCACCGCCCATGTCCCCTGCCCGCGCATGCCGAAGCCGTACTGGTTCTTGTCTGTCTTGGTGAACGCCTTGGTGAACGCGAGGAACTGGTCGAAGCCCCAGTCGTCCTTGGGCGGAGCGATGCCGTATTCCTTCAGCCGGTCGGTCCGGTAGTAGAGCGCGTCGTTGGTGACCACCCACGGGAGCGACGCGATCTTGTTCTTCACCGTCACGGTCTGCCAGGCGAGCGGCAGCACGTCCTTATAGTGCTTCCAGTCCTTCGCCTTGGTCGTGAGGTCCTCGAGTGCACCCATCCCTTCAAACTCGCCCACCCAGTTGTCCCAGATCTGGCAGCAGTCCGGTGGGCTGCCCGCCGCCACGGAGGTGATGAGCTTTTGCCGGGCCTGGGCCTGCGGGACGAACTCCACCTTCACCTCGAAGTCATTCTGGATCTGGTTGAATCGCTGCACCAGGGAGTCGACCAGCGCGTTGCGCTTGGGCTCGGGTACGCTGAACTGGAAGCGGACCGGCGCGGCACCCCAGGCGCGGCGCGGGCGGAGCAGCGGCTCCTCCCACCACTTGAGCTGGGCGGCGGTGATGGCGCCGGCGGCAGCCATGGTCTTGAGCAGGACACGGCGGGAGAGGATCCGATGTTCGTTCATCGTGTGCCTCCGATCGACTCGTCGGTGAGAGATTGGGGATAGAGGGTAGCTTGTCTACCGCGCCAGGAGCAAGTCCTGCGCCTGGTTCCCCTCGGCGTCTCAGGGGCGAGACCGGAGCACGGCGAGACGCGGCGTCTTCGGAGGCTTGGCGTTGATCTATGGGAACGCCTTCGCTGCCACTCTCCCAGGGTCCCCCTGGGATCCGCGGGCAGACATGTCTGAAGCGCTCCAGATTACATATCCTCTTGATACGATCCACTCAACTTCGTACGATGTCCCCGACTAATTTGAGAAAACTCGACGGGGACAGATAGCCCGGCTTACAGGCCTTCTCTGGCGCCTTTAATTTTTTTCTCGACGCCTGCACGATGCTCACTCCCGGCTCCGCCTGTGCCCATGCCGACACGCAGGATTCAGAATCACGCGGTGGCCGACAGGATCGGCCATGGCTGCACCTGAGGCGTGACGTGCCCCCGTTTGAAAGGAGAGCCTGATGGCTACGTCAGACGACCGCGGCAGCGATGAGACATCGCCCCGCTCTGGCCTCAATCGTCGTGAGTTTCTTCCCTTCCTCGGCGCAACCGCCCTCGCCACCGTCGCGCCTCGCACGCTCGCCGCTGCGCCATCCCGTGAAAGGCCGTCGAACGACGGCGAGGACCGGGCCGAGGGCCGGTTCGTCTACGTCGGCACCTACACGGCTCCAGGCACCGCGCCCGGCGGGCATCGGCCGAGCACGGCCGTCGGCATCTATGTCTTCAGGATGGACGCGGACGACGGCGGGTTAACGCCCGTCCAGGTGGTGACGACCGACAACCCCTCGTTCCTGGCGCTCGATCCATCGCTGACGCACCTCTACTCCACCAACGAGAACGGCGCCACCAGCAACAACGTCCCCCTCGGACGCGTGAGCGCCTATGCCATCGACCAGGCGAACGGAAACCTCACCTTCATCAACACTCGACCGACCAACGGCACCTTCCCGGCTCACCTCAGCGTGCATCCGTCGGGACGGTACCTCCTGGCTTCCAACTACGGGAAGGGCGACTTCCCGATCTACCAAATCCTGGCCGACGGCTCGATCGGCCCGATGACCGACGCTTTCCAAGACACGGGGAACGGCGCCGGACCCAACCCAGACCGTCAGGAAGGGCCCCACGCCCACCAGATCCTCACCGATCTCGACGCGCGGCACGTGTTCGGCGTCGACCTGGGCGCTGACAAGGTCATGGCGTGGAACCTGGACGTTGTCACGGGCAAGCTGAGCCCTAACACTGTGCCATCGGCGCCGGTCGCCTCGGGCTCCGGGTGCCGCCACATGGCCTTTCACCAAAGCCGGCGGTTCGCGTACGTCCTCGACGAGCTGGTCTCGTCCATCACCGCCTTCCGCTACGATCCGGCGCGAGGCGCGTTCATCTGGCTGCAGACCATCCCCACGCTGCCGGCGGACTTCGCCGGCTTCAACACCACCGCGGAGATTCGCATCCACCCGAACGGACGCTTTCTCTACAACACGAACCGCGGCCACAACAGCGTCGCGATGTTCAGCATCGACTCGGACACGGGCCAGCTCAGCGTGATCGGCTGGGAATCGACGCGCGGGGACTGGCCGCGCGGGATGAACATCGACCCCTCGGGGACATTCCTCTACGCGGCCAATCAGAACTCCGACACGATCGTGGTTTTCAGGATCAGTCCGTCGAATGGCAGGCTCAGGTTCACCGGCGAGGTCGTCCACACTCCAACGCCGGTCGACGTCGAGTTCGGCCCACTGGCGTAACGTCGGGCCGCGACCGGTCGCACACGAGCCAAGGGCCCCGCGATCTCGCGGGGCCCTTGATGTTGTAACTAAACACCCTTGGGGTAGGGAAAAGTCTACCCCCTCGGTAAGCTTTTGATCAGTCCTCCACGAACTCCCCGTCTAGCGAGCCTAGTAAAATCCGGAACTTACCGCTTCCGGGCGCTTTGGTCCGATCGTTGCGATGTTCCCCTGGCAGGCCTCACTCCGACGAAGGCGCCCAGGGTTGTGGGATCGCCGACCGAGGCCTGATGGAGGCGAAAAAATGCTTCACCGGGACGGCAGCCGATGATGGCGTCAGGGGACCCTCGTCACCTCCTGCTCGGCCTCGTGGCTCTTCTTGTGACGATGAGCTCGGGCTACTTGGTGTCTCGCGTGACCGGCGCGTATGAGGGCATCAAGAGCGCGTACGGTAGCGTGAGCGCCGGGCAGGACAGCACGCCGACCAGCACGCGAATCGACTTTTACATCAGGAGCGACTTCCACATCAGGGTCGAATCCGACATCAGGGAGTTGGCGACCCGATACCGTCTTTCGGAGGACCTGATCGCGGCAGTCATCGAAGCCGAGTCGCACTTCAACCCGGGCGCCGTATCGTGCCGAGGGGCGCGAGGACTGATGCAGCTCATGCCCGCGACGGCGGCCACCCTTGGCGTGGATAATCCCTTCGATCCACGCGAGAACATCGAGGCCGGCATCCGGCACCTTCGCGCCATGATGGATCGATTCAAGAACAATCTGCCGCTTGCCCTAGCCGCCTATAACGCCGGCGAGCGAGCGGTGATCTATTACCGGGGCGTCCCGCCCTATCCGGAGACGCGCCAGTACGTGAATCGGATTCTACGGCGGCTCGACCGCCACGGCGTCACGACGGCGCCCATCGTCAACGCGGCCCCGCGGCTCGTCGGCGACGACGCCGTCGGGCGCCTCCATCGCTGCACTTAGGGTCTCGGCGCCGGGCAGGCGGTATCGCGAAACGGCGTACAGCCAACAGCGGAGCGGCGCCACGGTGGTCCGCTCCGCCGCCTCCCGGATCGGATTCCGACGTCGTAGTCGTTGGGATCCAGCTCTTCGCCGGTTCGCCCCGACCCGATCGCGACGGCGGCCCTCTGCGTGACACCGTGAAGCTGCGCCGCGACGTCGACCGCCCGCAGCAGGGCGAGGCTCTGCGCGTCGTCCTCCCGAGGCGCGAAGAGATGGTCGGGACCGATGGCGACGACGTTGGCGCCTCCAGGCCACACCGTGTCTGCAAGCAGCACGACGCCGTCATTGGGGCCGTGGCTTCGAAGCACCCTGTAGCCCCACCAGACCGTGGCGCCGACGCTGCCAGAAACCGGCACGGCCACCACGTTGACGACGGCGATCGATTCTGGCAGGCGCGCGCCGTCTGAGCTTTCATCATGA
>MNCR01000057.1 GCA_001914535.1 Candidatus Rokubacteria bacterium 13_2_20CM_69_15_1 | reverse complement strand
CGTGGCGTAGTCTCCCGACAACGCAAGGAGGGGTCCTATGGAACGCAGACAGTTCCTCCGACTGGGGGCCGTTGCGAGTGGGGTGTTCGCGCTGGGCGGCATCAGTCGGATCGTCCGCGGCACCGGAGCCGCGCAGACGCTGGGAGTTCCGACCGTGGAACGCCTCGTCATGACCAACGTTGTCGACAACGTCTACGACGCCTTCGCCAGGGGCGGCAAGCTCGACACGATCACCGTTCAGCGGGCGGCACTCGACCCCAAGGGGCTCCTGTTGTTCGAGCACGGCCTCGCGTACCATTTGGAATCCGTGCGCGGCGGTGAGCGGCGCGAGATCCTCCTCGACTTCGCCGCCACCGAGGGCAGTCTCCTCAACAACTATGGTCTCCTGAAGGTCGATCCGACGCGCGCCGACGCGCTCATCGTGAGTCACGGTCACTTCGATCACTACGGGGCGCTGCCCGATCTCGCCAGGGTCACGCAGGGCAGGCTCAAGCCTGGCATCACGCTCTATGCGGGCGGCGAGGACACCTTCTGTCATCGCGTCGTCGTCACTCCTGCAGGCTCCGTCGACTACGGCACGCTCGATCGTCCTGCCCTGGAGGCGCGCGGCCTCCAGGTCGTGCTCGCGAAGCAGCCGGCAGTGGTGGCGGGCCACGCCTTCGTCACAGGCGAGATCGCGCGGGTCACCGACTTCGAGAAGCCTCCTGCCGCTGCTCGGCTCGTCGCCGGACCGATGGACTCCGCCTGCGCCGCGAGCCATTTCGGCGCGACGAAGGTCGAAGCGAGGCCGGGCGATATGGTCGCTGACACCTTCCAGGGCGAGCACGCCGCGGTCTATCACGTGAAGGACCGCGGACTCGTCGTCATCACGTCTTGTGGTCACGCGGGGGTGATCAACTCGGTCCGCCAGGCACAGAAGGCGTCCGGGATCCAGAAGGTACACGCCATCGTCGGAGGCTTCCATCTCGCGCCCGCGTCGGACGAGATCGTCTCCAAGACAGTGGAGGTCTTCAAGGACATCAACCCCGACTACGTCATCCCCATGCACTGCAGTGGGGTGAACACGATTATGGCCGTGCACATGACGATGCCGAGAAAGCTCGTTATGCCGTCCACGGGGACGCGTGTGATCTTCGGAGCATAACCGGCCGGAGGGGGCGAAGCCCCTTCGGGCCCGCCACGGAGCCTGAGGTCGAGCCCGCCATGCTGAGCCGGCGACCATCTCTACCCTGCGGCGCCGGCCGAGAGCTATGACGTCACGCGCGAAGGTGTCGAGGTCCTCGCAATCGTCACGAAAGTCGAAGCGGCGAGCTGGCTTGCCGAGCACGGGACGCCCGGTGCGCGAGGCGGCGCTGGCTGAGGTCAAGGACGACCTGTCGCGATTCCTGCGCTTGGCCGAGTCCGAGGAAATCCTTATCACGCGGCACGGGAAGCCGGCTGGCGTGCTGATCGGCTTCGAGAGCGAAGACGACTGGTTCGACTATCGGTTGGAGCACCACCCCGAGTTCCTGCGGCGAGTAGCGCGGGCGCGAGAAGCTCTCAGGAGCGGTCGCGGTGTCCGACTCGAGGATCTGCCGTCATAACACGAACCGTCGTGCTCATCGGCCTTGGCTGGCTCGTCATCGCGACCGGCGTCGGGGCAGTCGGCCTCGTGAGTGCCCTACGACCGCCAGCGGTGCCTCTGGTGTTGTTCGGGCTGACGGCGGTCGTCCTCGGCGCTGGGTGGTTCTCCACGGGATTCCGCGCGTGGCTGTTGGCAATCGATGTGCGGTGGCTCGTTGGGCTGCACCTGACGCGCTTCGTCGGGGCCTACTTCCTGTACCTTTACGGGCGCGGACAGTTACCATACGCGTTCGCGGTTCCAGGCGGGTGGGGCGACATCGCGGTGGCGAGCCTGGCGGCGCTGCTGCTGCTGTCGGGATCGCCGCCGCGGGCCGGGCGCCGCGCGGCTTACATACTGTGGAACGTGTTGGGGTTGGCGGACATCCTATTCGTGGTGGTGACGGCGGCTCGCCTGGGGGTCGCGGATCCGGAGTCGATGGCAGCGCTGCTGCGATTGCCACTGAGCCTGCTGCCGACGTTCCTCGTGCCGCTGATCATCGCGAGCCACGTGGTCTTGGGAGTGCGGCTTGCTCGCTGAGCGTTAGGCGTTACAAACGCGCTCACACCCTTGCTGCCTGCCGTCGCGATTTGGAGGCCGGCTATGGCAATACATCTGGACCACGTGCTAGTGCCATCGCGGAACAGGGTTGCTTCGGCGAAGTTCTTGGCTCAGCTGCTCGGCGTTCCCTGGGCGCAGTCGGGCGTCGGCCCTTTCTCACCCGTGTACGTGAACGACGGACTGACCCTCGACTTCGATGAGACAAGTGAGCCGTTTCCCAGGCTTCACTTTTGTTTCCGAGTAGATCAGGCCGAGTTCGACGCGATCCTCGGGCGCATCACCGCAGCTGGAGTACCGTACCGTAGCTCCCCTCACGGGCCGGTCGACTTCAAGGTCAATACAGATCACCGCGGTTGCATCGTCTACTGGAGTGAGCCCGACGGACACGTCTGGGAGGTTCTCACGGTCAGCTATGCTCGCGAGGCCAAGTAGCCACGGGCTGGCTGAAGCGACGACGTGCCTTTGCGTTTTCGTCCTTGGCTTCGGAGCCTGCACGCCCGAGAGAGGCGGTCCCATGCACGACGTCCAACATATCAGTGTGTACATCGCCCGCCGGCCGGCCGAGGTCTACGAGTTTGCCTCCGACCCGAGGAACCTGCCGCGCTGGGCCGCAGGGCTGGCGCGCTCCGAGATCAGGAGGGACGGCGATGAGTGGATCGCGGACGCCCCGTTCGGCAAGGTCAGGGTGAGATTCGCACAGCGGAACTCTTTCGGTGTCATGGATCATGACGTCAAGCTAGAGTCGGGCGTTACCATCCACAACCCCATGCGGGTCGTGCCCAACGGAGAGGGCAGCGAATTCGTGTTTACGCTGATCCGCCAGCCGGGGATGTCCGACGGGCAGTTCGCTAAGGACAAGGCGGCGGTCGAGAACGACCTGAAGACGCTGAAAGACCTGCTGGAGCGCAGGTCGAGCTGACGGACAGAGGGTGCCGAGAGTTTCCGTATGACGGCGCGGCGTCTCACGGAGAGCTACCGGATCACGACGGGGGACGGCCGATCCACCGAGGAACTGGTGGCGGCCGGCGAGTATGGGTACGCTCATTCGTGTCTGACCTCCGAGAACTTCCCCGCGAGGCACTTCGAGGGGCAACGCGTGCGCGAGGTCGTCCTTCTTGAGTTCGATCACGAAGTGACGGCGGAAGAAGCCATCGCCGAGGCGGTTGAGGCTGGTCTTGAGCGGCCGATGTATGAGGATGCACTCCACTTCGGGATCGAACATCCAGACGTGCAACGTGAGCGGCCGGTCGTTTTTCTCCATGATCCCTGGTTTGGCTACTTCGGCCGCCGCGACGTGGTCTGTCTCTGGACCAACGCCGGCCGCCGCGAGCTGGGTCTCGAAGGAATCGACGACCGGTGGAGCCCAAACTACCGCTTCGCGTTTGTCCGGAGGCACTATCGTGCAGGATGATGCGCGATGTCACCGGCCGCGAGAGGTCTGTCGGGCGGGCCCGGCTATCGAACGATGAGACCGATCGACAAGGCAAGAAGAGCTCCCATGACGATGTTGAAAACTCTCAGGCGGCGCCGCTTGTGGAGCACGTGCTGGACGGCGGCTCCGAACGCCAGCCATAGGAAGCAACTGGGCAACGCGGCGAGAAGGAAGAGGCCACCGAGGCAGGCAGCTTGAACGATAGGGCTGCCCGCCTCGGGGCTGAGAAACGTGCCCGCGGCGCTCGCGCTCACGAGCCAGGATTTCGGGTTGACCCACTGAAAGACCGCGGCGCCGACGTAGCCGACCGGATTCGTTCCCGCGATCGATTCGATGCGGCTGGAGGACGTCGCAATCTTCCACGACAGCCAGAGCAGGACCGCGGCGCCACCCCAATTGAGGGCCTTGAGCAGCAGAGGATGCTTGAGGACGAGACTCCCGAGCCCGAGCGGTATGAGGAACATCATGAGACCCATGCCGGTGGTGACACCGAGCAGGCAGGGGAATCCTTTCAAGACGCCCGCGTGCGCCCCAGCCGCGGTCAGCATGATGTTGCTGGGACCCGGGGTGACCGCGGCGACGACGGCGAACAGAAGAAACGCCATGATCTGCTCCGTAGTCGTACACTGCCTCCACGAAGCGAGGGGCCGTCTCGGGCCTCTCTCGAGTGTGCGAGTGATGCGGCCCAAGCAAATCAGATCGGCCTACGAGGGTCTTGAACGATCGTGCCAGGAGACGGTTGAGGGTTGGATCGCCAGTGCGAGGCGAGTCGGAGGCGTCGAGCTATTCAGCGCGTGGTTCGCCGGCGAGGCCTATCAAAAGCATCGTCACGACACCTATGCCATTGGAGTGACCGATTCGGGTGTCCAGGTCTTCGACTATAGGGGCGCGGTCCACGCCAGCACCCCGGGGCAGGTGGTCGTGCTGTATCCAGATGAGGTCCACGACGGTCGCGCGGGCACCGACGCCGGGTTCGGCTACCGGATCCTCTATGTGGAGCCCGCCCTTTTGGCCGACGCGGTACGGGCCATTCGCGGAAGGCCGTATCCGTTGCCGTTCGTCAACGAACCAGTGTCGACGAACGCGACGTTGTCGCGAGCTATCGAGGGAGCCTTTCGCGCGCCCCTCGAGTTGTTGGCTATCGATTGCCTCGTCATAGACCTGGCGAGAGGATTGATGGCCGGCGAGCGGAATGGTGCCTCACCGCTCTTCTCGCGACGCGTTGACGTTCCGGCCGTCGAACGAGCTCGACAGTTCCTGGACGCCGAGAGGACCCGTGTGGTGCATTC
Organism: Candidatus Rokubacteria bacterium 13_2_20CM_69_15_1; assembly: GCA_001914535.1. Lineage (GTDB taxonomy): Bacteria > Methylomirabilota > Methylomirabilia > Rokubacteriales > CSP1-6 > 20CM-2-70-11. Next base: position 10,492 of record MNCR01000057.1, on the reverse strand, counting down.
AACGGAGCTGGAGTCGATCACAGGATTGACACGGTATGACCTGTGCCGTCAGTTCAGGATCTTGTTCGGGACCAGCCCACACCGCTATCTGTTGATGCGACGTCTCGAGTTCGCACGGGACCGGATTCACCGGGACCGTCCACTCGTCGAGGTCGCGTGCGATGCGGGATTCGCCGATCAGGCACACTTCACCCGCGTGTTCAAATCGGCATTCGGACTGACGCCCGCACGCTACCGTGCGTTGAGAACGGGTCAGCGGCTGCCGAACACGCGCATCCAGCCGGCGGCACGCGGACCGCGCCGAGGCTGATGCCCGAGCGTTGAGCTAGCGTATGTGGCCCTTCACGAAACATCCCCCGGGTACGCTCCGATGCTCCTTCTGCCACAAACATCAGAACGATGTCCGAAAGCTCATCGCGGGTCCCAGCGTGTACATCTGCGACGAGTGTATCGCGCTGTGCAACGACATCATTACCGAGGAGTTTGAAGAACGCGAGGAGGCGGAGCGCAAGGAGGAAGCGGGATCGGGTGCATCGCTTCCGGACTCCTCGGGTGCAAAGCCGAAGGTGAGCCCCCCTGCGCTCTGTCGCCTGTGCGGGCTACCAGCGCCGATCGAGGGTGTAGTCGCGGTGCCGGATCGCGGCTTCCTGTGCCTCGTCTGCTTAGATGCCATCCGTGCAGCGTCGGAACAGGATTCTAAAGACTAACCTTGCCGGCCGTCAGCCAGCCGTGACCAAGCAAACACACATGATCGAGCGATTGATTCTGCCGGTGGGTGATTCCGATCTCCAAGCGCTCGAGCGCGCTGAAGACTGGTGGCGAAGGACCATTTCTGCATCCCACTCCCGTGCAATCTTCCTTGTAGCTCGCAATGTCGAAGGGATCGTTGGTACCGTCCAACTTCACCCGGCCTGGGCACCGAACCAGCCGCATCGCGCGGAGATTGCGAAATTGCTGGTCCATCGCCGGAGCCGCCGCACGGGCCTGGGCACTCAGCTGATGCGAACCATTGAGGACGTGGCGCGGCGCGCCGGCTTTAGCCTCCTGACACTGGACACGAAGCGGGGAGACGCGGCGGAGCGCTTGTATCAGCGTATCGGGTGGACCCCCGCGGGGACGATCCCGGGGTACGCCCTCGATCCGGACAGAACCCCGCATGACGCGGCTATCTTCTACAAGGAACTGAATCAAGCCGACGAATCACGCTAACCACCGGCTCCAGGAGTCAACCGCCGCCTGACAACGGCGCGGTGTGGTGGCGACGTCGAGGGACGTCGTCGGTCGGTGTCGGGGTAAGATGGCGGGAAACCCAAGGCGCGAATCGGGGAGGTGACCAGATGTTCCAGCTCGAGGGCAGGGTGGCGATCGTGACCGGCGGCAACGGCGGCATCGGGCTCGGCATGGCGCGTGGCCTCGCGCGGGCCGGCGCGCGCGTGGTGATCGCGGCGCGCGACGAGACCAAGTCTAAGGATGCGGTGAAGGAGCTGGAGGCGCTCGGCCCCGGCGCCCGCGCCGTCACCACGGACGTCACCGACGAGGCGGCCGTCCGGCGGATGGTCAAGGCGACGCTCGACGCCTTCGGGCGGCTCGACGTCCTCGTCAACAACGCGGGCACCAACATCCGGAAGCCCCCGCACGAGGTGTCCCTCGCGGAGTGGCGCCAGGTGCTCGACACGAACCTCACCAGCGCCTACCTCTGCTCGCACGCCGCCTACCCGGCGATGAAGACGGGCGGCCGCGGCAAGATCATCAACATCGGCTCGATGATGTCCATCTTCGGCGCCAGCTTTGTGCCTGCCTACGCCGCCTCCAAGGGCGGGATCGTGCAATTCACGAAGGCGTGCGCCTCGGCGTGGGCCCGGGACAACATCCAGGTGAACGCGGTGCTGCCGGGGTGGATCGACACCGCGCTGACGCGCCGGGCGCGGCAAGAGGTCTCGGGCCTGCACGAGCGGGTCCTCGAGCGAACGCCGGCCGGCCGCTGGGGCACGATCGACGACATGGGCGGTATCGCGGTCTTTCTCGCGAGCCGAGCCTCCGACTTCGTCACGGGAACGGCGATCCCGGTGGACGGCGGCTACTCGATCCAGGGCTGAGCGGCCGGCTTCTCGCTCCGACCACCCCCGGACCACTCAGGCAAATTCGCTTGCCCCGTCTGCGCGGCGCCTGCTAGGCTTGCGCCCATGAAAATCCAGAGACTCGTCATCCCGCTGCTCGCCCTCCTGCTCCTCGGGGCGTGCGCCACGGCGCCCGCTCGGCCCATGCGGAGCGAGTTCGAAGACATTCCCGTCCCGAGGGGCCTCACGTATCTGCAGGACAAGTCGACGATCATCGAGTCGCCCACGGTCAAGGCGGCGCGCCTCGTCTACCGGGGGCGGCTCGAGCCGAGCAGCCTGGGCGTCGCATTGCGCGCGACCCTCGAGGCCAACGGCTGGCGTCACGTCAGCACCACGAGCGTGGAGCGCGGCATAACGCAGGTCTACGAGAAGGCCGGGAGCTCGCTCGAGGTCCTCGTTTGGGAAGGTTGGTGGGGGATCTTCACCTACGTCGAGCTGACGGCAAGCCGCGCGCTCGCGGCGTCCCGGTAGTCCGCACGCTCGCCGCGCTCGCTTAGGGCCGGCGCCAGGCGCCGCCGTCGCGGGCGATGAAGGCGTCGGCCTCCGGCGGCCCCCAGGAGCCTGCCTCGTACGGAGAGAGGGGCGGTCCCTCGACCGCTCCCCATGCGTCCAGCACAGGTCCGAGGAGTTGCCACGCCTTCTCAACCCAGTCACCTCGCGCGTACAGCGTCGCGTCGCCGTGGATGGCGTCGAGCAACAGGCGCTCGTAGGCCTCGGGCGGCTCGCCGCCGAAGACCTCGCCGTAGCGGAAGTCGAGCCGGACAGGGCCGAGTCTCAAGTCGGGCCCCGGCGTCTTCGCGGCGACCGTGAGCGCGATGCCCTCGTCGGGCTGGATCCGGATGACGAGCGTGTTGGCCTCCACGCCCGTCGGACCGCGGCGGAAGATCATGTGCGGTGTCTCGTGGAAGCGGATCGCGATCTCGCTCACCCGCTTCGCGAGGCGCTTGCCCGTGCGCAGGTAGAACGGCACGCCCGCCCACCGCCAGTTGTCCACGAGGAGCCGGAGCGCGGCGTAGGTCTCCGTCTTCGAGTCGGGCGCGACGCCCTTCTCCTGGCGGTAGCCGGGGACCCGCTTGCCCTCGACAAAGCCCGGGGCGTACTGGCCGCGCAGGGCGGCCTCCTGGACCCGGGCGGGATCGATGGGCCGGATCGCGTGCATGACCTTGTTCTTCTCGTCGCGCACCGGGCCCGCGTCGAAGCTCGCGGGCGGCTCCATCGCGATGAGGCAGAGGAGCTGGAGCAGATGGTTCTGCATCATGTCGCGGAGCGCCCCGGCCTCCTCGTAGTACGCGCCGCGGGTCTCGACGCCGATGGACTCGGCGACGGTGAGCTGGACCTCGGCCACGTGGTTACGGTTCCACAGCGGCTCGAAGATGCCGTTGGCGAACCGGAACACGAGGATGTTCTGGACGGTTTCCTTGCCGAGGTAGTGGTCGATCCGGTAGACCTGCTCCTCGCGGAAGGCCTCCGCGAGCTGGCGGCCGAGCGCCCGCGCGCTCTCGTAGTCACGGCCGAACGGCTTCTCGATGATGATCCGCGTGAAGCCGCCCGGCGCTGCACGCGCCAGGCCCGAGGTGCCGAGGTTCGCGATGATGTCGTCGTAGAGGCTCGGCGGGGTCGCGCAGTAAAAGAGCCGGTTCGGCGGTCCCGGCCGAGCCGCCTCGGCGTCTTTCAGCGCGTGGGCGATTCGCGGGTAGAGCCCCGGGTCCGCGGGATCGCCGGCGACGTACACGAGCGCCTTGGCGAAGTGCTCCCACACGGCCTCAGAGGGCGGCTGAGTCCGCGCGAATTCCCCGATCGCGGCGCGCGTGCGCACGCGGAACTCGTCGTCCGTCATGCCGGTGCGCGCGGTCGCGATGATCGTGAACGGCTCGGGAAGCACGCGCCCCGCGTAGAGGCTCCAGAGGGCGGGCATGAGTTTGCGTCGCGTCAGGTCGCCCGAGGCGCCGAAGATGATCAGCGAAAACGGTTGGTCCGCGGGCGCCATCGCTACCCGCTCTCGGCGGCGGATAGCTGCGCGGCGGCCGCGCGGTCGAGGAGCCAGACGAGCTCGCCGGGGTCCGGCCGCACCATCGCCGCCGGCAGGATCGCGCGCTCGCCGAGGACCGCCTTGACCACCTTTGTCTTCTCGGGCCCGGCGACGAGGAAGACGACGCGCGCGGCCGCGTTGAGGACCGGCAGGGTGAGGGTGAGGCGCTGCGGGATCGATGCCGCGGCCACGTGCACGGCGGCGACGGCCCGGAAGATCTCCCGGAGGACGGGCGAGCCCGGAAAGAGCGAGGCGGCGTGTCCGTCCACGCCGAGGCCCAGGAGGACGAGGTCGAAGCGGGGGAGCTCGCCCCGCCGCGTGCCGAAGGCCTCGCTGAGCACGCGCGCGTACTCGGCCGCCGCGACCTCGGAGTCCGGGGCCTCGCCGTGGATCCGGAGGACCTGCGCGGCGGGGATCGGGACCTTGCCGAGGAGCGTCTCGTGGGCCATGCGGTAGTTGGAGTCCGGGTGGTCGGGCGGGACCGCGCGCTCGTCGCCGAAGAAGACCCACGTGCGGTGCCAGTCCACGCGCTCGCGGAACGGCGGGAGCGCGAGCTTCGCGTACGTCGACCGTGGCGTCTCGCCGCCTGCGAGCGCCCACATGAAGCGCCCGCGCGCGTCGATCGCGTCGGCGGCGGTGTCCGCGATCAGGCGGGCGGCGGTCGCGGCGAGCGCGTCGGGGTCGGGCACGATCGTGACGGTCGGTTTCGAGCCCATGCCTCAGCCATCATACTCTTTCGTCGAAGCGGCGCTGGCGTTCGAGCGCGTCCCGGTAGCGCGCGTGACGGGCGCGGTCGGGGACGAACGTCTCGCCGAGCTCCTGGCGTGCGGTCGCGAGATCTGGCAGGGCGCCGAGGGCCTCGAGGGCCAGCAGCGCGGCACCCCGGCTCGTCGCCTCGCTCTCCGCCGACCACCGGATCGGCTGGCCGAGGGCATCGGCGGTGATCTGGCTCCACACCCGCGAGCGGGCGAGGGCGCCGCCCGACGCGACGATCGTGTGGGCCGAGGCGGCACACGGCGCCAGCAGGTCGTAGACGAGCGCGAGGCGGAGCGCCACGGCTTCGAGCGCCGCGCGGGTGATCTCGAGCGACGTTGTGTCGAGCCGCAGGCCGGCGATGACGCCGACCCGATCGCCTCGCCAGCCGGGCGCTCGCTCGCCGGCCCAGTGCGGCAGCACGGTGAGGCCGTGGCCTGCGGCGGGCAGCGCGGCGAGCGCGGCCTCGACCTCGGCGTCGCCCGGCAGCTTCAGCACCTGCCGGCACCACGCGTACACGTTGCCGCCCTCGGAGGTCGCGCCGCCGAGAAGCGCGCGGCGGCGGTCGAGGCGGTAGCGCCAGAGGCCGCGCGGCGGCGCGGGCGGGTCGGTGGTCACGACCCGCAACGCGGCGGACGTGCCCACGTTGAGGGCCACGCGCGAGGGGTCGATGCAGTCCGAGCCGACGTTGCCCGCAGCACCGTCGCCGACGGCGGGAAACCAGTCGACCCCGCGGAGGGCGGGCCACCGCATCGCCCACGGCGACCGGAGGCCGCGCTGCGCCTGCGTCCGATCGCGGAGCGGGAAGAGGCGCGCGTCGTCGATCTCGGCGGCGGCGAGGGCCTCGGGGTCCCAGCGGGCGGTCGCCTGGTCCAGAAGCCCCGTGGCCGACGCCATCGACACGCTCGTGGACGCGTCGCCGAACAGGGTGAGCTCGAGGTGCTCGCCGAACGAGCCCCAGCGCGCGACGCGGCGGACCTCGGCGGGGCGCTCGCGGTTGAGCCAGCGGAGCTTGGCCGGCCAGTACGAGGCGTTCAGGTGGCAGCCGGTGCGCGCGTGAACGGCCGCGTCGTCGAGTGCGCCGCCCAGGAGCCGAGCGTCGGGCACACTGCGCGTGTCGGCCCACATATAGATCGGCGTCGCCGGACGGCCGCCGCCGTCGAAACCGAGGAGCCCGTGCCAGAACGTGGTGACCCCGACCGCCCGAATCGGGGCCTTGTGGCCGGCGAGCACGCCGTCGAGGCACCCGGCGACGGCCTCGAGCAGCCGGGCGGCGTCGTGCTCGACGCCGCCGTCCCGGGTGACGGTCGGCTCGTACTGGACCTGGCGGAAGCGCCCCGGGACGGGGTGGCCCGCTCCATCGTAGAGGCTCGCGCGCGCTGAGGACGTCCCGACGTCGAGCGCGATGACCATTGGGGTAAGATAGCGCCCATGGCGGAGAACTGGGAAGTCCTGACGCTGCGAGGCTTGGCCTCCACCGACGAGCGTGCGCAGGAGTTCACCGGGACACTCGTCATCCATCGGGTGGGCAGCGCGGAGCCCGTGGAGTCCGTTCAGGTCTCGATCAAGCGCTCGATCCTCGCGGAACTGCACGAGAACCTCGGCCGGCTGCTCGCCCGCTCCACCGGCGTCACGCGGAGGAAGGCATGACACGCATTCGAGTCCTGAGCCCCATCGGGGAGGCGACAAAGGAAACGGTGAGGGTCCCGCCGCTGCCGCCGACGCTCGCCGGCCGCACCGTCGGCTTCCTCGACAACACCAAGACGAACTTCGACCGGCTGGCGGACGAGATCGGCGCCCTGCTGCGCGCCGAGCACGGGGTGAAGGCGGTCATCCGTCGCCGGAAGTCGAACGCGTCGACGCCCGCGCCGCCGGAGATCCTCGCCGAGCTCGCGAAGGCGTGCGACGTCGTCTTCGCGGGCTCGGCCGACTGAGGCTCCTGCACGTCGTGGAGTCTCCACGACGCCATGCAGCTCGCCAAGACCGGCACGCCCTCGGGTCTCATCGCGACCTCGGCGTTCCAGGGGCTCGCGGTCAGCGAGCTGGGTGCGCTCGGGGTGTCGGGCCTGCCGCTCCTGGTCGTCGAGCACCCGCTCGGCGGTGAGCGGCCCGAGGGGGTTTCGCGACGCGCCCATCAGGCGGTCGAGCAGCTCGCGAGCCTGATCGGCCAGGATGCGTCTGCTCGAGCCGACCTCGCGGACCCCGTTACAGTCGTCTCCGACCCCGCGTCACCCGTCACGGTCTCCGACACGCCCGAGGCGCTTCTGGCCCTTTTCTGTGAACGCGAGTGGTGCGACGGCTTGCCGGTCGTCCCGCCGACCGAGGAGCGCGTGCGCGCGATGCTGGGCAAGGCGCCGGCGGATCGGAACCTCGGCGCGATGCCGCCGCTCTGGCGCCAGGCGACGCTCGAGAAGCTCGCGGTCAACGCCGTCATGGCGGGGTGCGAGCCCGCGTCCTTTCCCGTCGTCGTCGCGGCCGTGGAGGCGATGCTCGAGCCCTCCTTCAACCTCTACGGCGTCCAGGCGACGACGCACCCGGTGGCGCCGCTCCTGATCGTCCACGGGCCGATCGCGCGGCAGCTCGGCGTGCACGCGGGCTCGGGATGCTTCGGGCCCGGCTTCCGCTCGAACGCGACGATCGGCCGCGCCATCCGCCTCATCCTGATGAACGTCGGCGGGGCGTGGCCCGGCCGCCACGACATGGCGACCCAGGGGAGCCCGGCGAAGTTTACGTACTGCATCGCCGAGCGCGAGGACGCCTCGCCCTGGGGGCCGCTCCGCGGCGAGAGCGCCGTCACCGTCTTCGGCGGCGAGGCGCCGCACAACGTGAACGACCACGTGTCCACGACCGCGGCGGGAATCCTCGCCACCGTCGCGGACACGGCCGTGTCACTCGGCTCCAACGTCGGCTGGTACTTCTCGCAGAGCCAGCTCCTGATCGTCCTCGGCCCCGAGCACGCGGCGACGATCGCCGGCGACGGGTTCACCCGCGCCGACGTGCAGCGCTACGTCTTCGAGCACGCACGCCTGCCGCTCCGCACGCTCAAGCTCGGGGGCATGTGGGGGATCCAGGACTGGCCGCGCTGGATGATGGCCGTCACCGACGACGACGCGCTCCTGCCCCAGGTGCCTTCGCCCGACGACGTGTTCGTCATCGTCGCGGGCGGCCCCGGCAAACACTCCGCGGTCGTCCCGAACTGTACCTTCAGCCGCGCGGTCAGCCGGCCGATCTCGGTGAGGTAGCTGACTCGGCGGGGGGCTTCGCCCCCCTTCCGCAACCTCTCCCCCAGGATCGATTGCGCCGGCAAAGCCGGCGCTCGAACGGCCGTCGGGTGGAGCCCACACTCGAACGGCGATTGCTCCGGCGCGCCGCTACTCGCGCGTGCTGTTTTGGCTTGCTCGCCCGCCGTTGGGGACCGCGCGTCAGACGTCCGTTGAAGCCGGATGGGGCGCGAGCACGAGGGCGAGTGCCGAGACGAGGAGCGCCGCGCCGAGGAATCCGGTGACGCCCAGCCGCTCGCCGAAGAGCAGCACGCCGAGGAGCGTCGCGGTCAAGGGCTCCGTGAGCGTGACGATGCCCGCGACGGACGCGGGTACCAGGCGGAGCCCGAGCGTGTAGATCGCGTATGCGCCCGCCGTCGCGACGCCACCGAGGTAGAGGAGCCAGGGCCAGCCGAGCGAGAGCTGCCGGAGTGGCGCCTCGGTCCAGAGCACCGCCGGGGTGAGGAGGACGGCGCCCGCCGCGAAGGTGAGCGCGGTGAGAGGAAGCGGCGCCATCCGCGCGAGCGTCGCCTTGGCGAGGATGACGTAGAGCGCGTAGGCAAGCCCCGCAGTGAGCGCGAGCAGCGCGCCGGCGACGAGCCGCGCCGTGAGATCGAGCGCGCCGCGCGGCGCCGCGACGAGGAGCGCTGTCCCCACGACGCCCAGCGCCAGCGCCACGCGGACGCGCGGCGCGAGGCGCTCGCCGAGTGCCCACGGCGCCAGCGCCGCGATCATGAGCGGCGCCGAGCAGATCGCGATGAGCGCCGTGACGGCGATCCCGTTCAGCGTGACCGCGGTGAAGTACGCTGCCTGGTAGCCCGCCAGGCACGCGCCCATCAGCACGCATCGCCCGAGATTGTTGTCGCGAAGATTGTTGTCGCGGGGACCGTTGTCGCGAGGCCGGCGAGGCACGCTTTGACCCTGCGTGGCCCGAGAAAGGCGCGTGTGGCTCCGCTCCGCGATCATGAGCGCGACGAGCAACAATACGGCGGCGATCCAGAGGCGCGCGGCGCCGACGAGGAGGGGGCTCGCCGCGGCGCGCGCGCCGAGCACCGTCATGACCGATCCCGTGGTCCCCCACGAGACCGCCGCGAGACCGATCAGGACGAGGCCGCGCGACGTGGAGAGGGCTTGACGGGCCAGGGGCACCCCGCGATGATAGCTCGCCCGTCAAGCCCCCGGGATCGCCGGGGCAGAGGGAGTCCACCTATGAAGATCGGATTCATCGGGACCGGCACCATGGGCCAGCCGATGCTGGCGAACCTCGTGAAGAAGGGCCACAGCGTCGTCGCGTACGACGTGGTCGAGACCGCGCTCGCGGGTGCCGTGACCCGCGGCGCCGCGCGGGCCGGCTCGGCGGCGGAGGCGGCGAAGGCGAGCGAGCTCGTGATCACCATGCTTCCCTCGTCGCCGCACGTCGAAGCGGCCTACCTGGGAACGGCGGGGATCCTCGAGGGGATCGCCAAGGGCCGCCTCTGCGTGGACATGTCCACGATCGACCCGGCCGCGTCCCGTCGGGTCTCTGAGGCGGCGAAGAAACGTGGCGTGCGCTTTATCGACGCGCCCGTCTCCGGCGGGGTGCCCCGCGCGGAGGACGGCACGCTCGCGATCATGGTCGGGGGCGACGCGCGCGATGTCGAGGAGGCGCGGCCGGTCCTCGCGTGCCTCGGCGCGAACGTCATCCACGTGGGGGGCGTCGGGAGCGGCGAGGTTGCGAAGATCTGCAACAACCTGATCGCGGGCGTCGCCGCGGTGGCGGTGAGCGAGGCGTTCAGGATCGCCGAAGGATTCGGCGTGGAGCCGAAGATCCTCAGCGAGGTCATCTCGAAGTCCTCCGGCAGCACCTGGGTCATGGAGCACATGCACCCGGTGCCCGGCCTGGTCGCCAAGGCGCCGGCGAACCGCGACTACGCGCCCGGCTTCATGACGGACCTCATGGCGAAGGACCTCGGGCTCGCGGTGAGCGCGGCGCGCGACCTACGCGTGCCCGTCTTCGTGGCGCCGGCGGCCCAGCAGGTCCTCCGACTCGCGTCCTCGCACGGTCTCGGGCGCAAGGACTTCTCGGTCGTGTACCAGTTCCTCAAGCCGTCGAGCGGCCAGGCCCCGGTGTAGCTCGCCCGCGCGTCAGAGGCGGCTCGGGCTCTCCGACTCCTCCGGTCGGACGGCCCGGCGGCCGCGCAGCACGTCGAAGTCGCACCCCTCGTTGGCCTGCAGCACGTGGTCGAGATAGATCCTGCCGTAGCCGCCGGTGAAGTGCGGCGGCCGCGGCGTCCAGGCCGCGCGGCGGCGTGCAAGCTCCTCGTCTTCGACCCGGAGCGTGAGCCGGCGCGTCG
>MNCR01000028.1 GCA_001914535.1 Candidatus Rokubacteria bacterium 13_2_20CM_69_15_1 | reverse complement strand
GCGTAGTTGACGACGTAGCCCGTCTGGAGCCGCCGCATTGCCGCCGCCCACCCGACGACGGCGCTGCCCAGTCCATTGACCGCACGGTCGATCACCCCGAGGTCGAAGCCGCGCGCGAGGAACGTCGAGAGCGCGAAGAGGGGCCGCACGACGACCCCCTCGTAGAGACGGTCGACGTAGTAGGCGTTCAGCAGCAGCGCGTGCACCGGCGTCCGCGGCTGGCCGATCGTCTCCGCCCGCACCGGCGCGGACACGTACATGACCCACGCGAGCGTGATCCCCGCCGCGACGACGATGACGGAGAGGATCAACAGCACGTAGGCGACGGAGCCGCTGTGCGCCTCCGCGTGGGGCGCGAACACGGGCTCGAGGAATCGCGCGAAGGGGGTGCCGCCCTCTGACGGGATCCCGACCGCCAGCCCCGCCACCGCCGTGAGCACGGCGAGCATCCACAGCGGGAGCGTCATGACCGCCGGTGACTCGTGGACGTGATGCGCGGCCTCCCTGGACATGCGCGGAGCGCTATAGAACGCGAGAAAAAGCAGGCGCGACGTGTAGAACGCGGTGAGGAACGCGCCCAGCAGGAGCAGGCCCCAGATCGCTCGGTGGCCGCCGTGGAACGCGGCCGCGAGGATCTCGTCCTTCGAGAAGAAGCCCGCGAGCACCGGCACGCCGGCGAGCCCGAGGCCTCCGACCGTCGTGGTGATCGTCGTGGCCACCATCCGCGACGACAGCCCACCCATCCTGCGAACGTCCTGCTCGCCGCCGAGACCGTGGATGACGCTCCCCGCGCCGAGGAAGAGGAGCGCCTTGAAGAAGGCGTGCGTCACGAGATGGAAGATGCCGGCCGCGTAGGCGCCGATGCCGACGGCCGCGAACATGTACCCGAGCTGGCTCACGGTCGAGTACGCGAGCACGCGCTTGATGTCGGGCTGCACGAGACCGACCGTGGCGGCGAAGATCGCCGTGGCCGTCCCAACCCACGCGACGACCTCGAGAGCCACGCCCGAGCGCTCGAAGATCGCGTGGCTCCGTGCCACCATGTAGACGCCCGCGGTCACCATGGTCGCCGCGTGGATGAGCGCGGAGACCGGCGTGGGCCCCTCCATGGCGTCGGGCAGCCACGTGTGGAGCGGGAGCTGCGCCGACTTGCCGCATGCGCCCATGAACAGGAGCAGCGCGATGCCCGTCGCCGTGGCGGGCGAGAGCGTCTCGGCGCTCTTGAACACCGCGCCGTAGTCCAGCGTGCCCAGCGCGGTCCAGAGCCACATGACGCCGAGGCCAAAGCCGAAGTCGCCCACGCGGTTCACGATGAACGCCTTCTTCCCCGCCTCGACCGCCGCCGCGCGCCGGTACCAGAAGCCGATCAGCAGGTACGAGCAGAGGCCCACCGCCTCCCAGAAGACGTACAGGAGGAGGAAGTCGCCCGCGAGCACGAGCATCGTCATCGAGAACACGAACAGGTTCAGATACGCGAAATACCGCGCGTAGCCAGGATCGTCGCGCATGTAGCCGACCGAGTAGAGATGGATGAGCGCGCTGACGCCCGTGACGACGAGGAGCATGACGACGGTGAGCGGATCGACGAGCGCGACGACCGAGGTTTCGAAATCGCCGGCGACGATCCAGGGGAAGAGCCGGCTCGTGAAGCTCCCGCCGTCCCGCACTCGCGCGAGCACCACGCACGCGACGAGGAACGAGCCGGTGACGGTGGGAACCGCGACCCAGTGGGCCCGTCGTCCGATGCGATTCCCGAAGAAGATGTTGCAGAGCGCGCCCGCGAGTGGAAGAGCGGGAATCAACCAGACGGTGGACACCGGGTCATGCTAGCGAGTCGTCACCGGAGGTGTCAAGCAAGCGCCAGGACGCGAGGCCTCTCGTGACGCGCCTCAGCTTCGCGGCCAATACATGATCACGGCGACACCCGCGAGACAGACGAGGCCACCGAGCACGTCGAACCGGTCGGGCGCCTGGCGCGCGACGAGCCATCCCCACAGGATCGACAGCACGACGAACACGCCGCCGTAGGCGGCATACACGCGCCCGAACGGCGCCGGCTGCAGCGTCGGCACGACGCCGTAGAGGAACAACACCGCACCGCCGAGGGCGCCCCAGAGCGGCGCCCGGCCGTCGCGCAGCCAGAGCCACACGAGGTAGCCGCCGCCGATCTCGCAAAGGCCGGCGGCGAGGAAGAGCGCGAGCGATCGGAGCACGAGCGGTGTGGGCATGACGCGGGCCTCCCCTGGGTCGTCGCTTCACGGCATGGTATCATCCGGGTCGGTGCCCAAGCGGTCGCGCGTGAAGGCCTGGTTCCTCGTCGTCGTGGTCGTGCTCCTCTCCGTCGTCGGCTCCGTGTCGTATCTCGGTTGGCGCCAGTCGGTGCCGGGCGTCGTGTCCCATACCGCGCCGCCGCGGTTCGTGGGACACAAGACGTCGCTCGTGTTCACGCTCGAGGCGACCCGCGGCAACGTCGCGCGCGTCGAGATCCGCGTGGCGCAAACCGGCAGCTCGGCGGTCGTCGTCACGCGCGAGGGCGCGCTCGGGCAGCGCCTCGACATCCCCGTGGTGCTGGAGAGTGCGACGCTCGGCCTGCGCGAGGGCGGCGCGAGCCTCGAGGTGTGGGCGCGCGACGATTTCTGGCGGCCGTTCCGCCTGAAGGAGCGTGCGATCGCGACCTACCCGGTCACGGTGGATCTCACGCCGCCGAGGATCGAGGTCCTCGGCGCCACGCGATACGTCGCGGCGGGCGGCAGCGGCCTCGTGGCGTTCCGCGTGACGGGGGCCTCGCGGGCGACGGTGAGCGCGGGCAAGCTCGTCGAACCGAGCTTCCCGTGGGGGCCGCCGGAGCGCGGGGCGCGCGTGGCGCTGGTCGCCCTTCCCTGGGACTTGGCACCCGGCGCGTCGCTCGCGATCACGGCGGAGGACGAGGCCGGCAACGTCGCCTCGCGTGCGCTCCCGTCCGAGCTCCGGTCGCGCCGGTTCCCGCGCGACAGGATCGAGATCAAGGACGCGTTCCTCCAGGCGAAGGTGCCGGAGCTGCTCCCGCAGCGATCGCCGTCGCAGCGCCTCGTCGACGGCTTCCTGGTCATCAACCGCGAGCTCAGACGCCAGGCGGAGGAGACGAAGCGCCGGATCGGCGCCTCCAGTGCCGAGACGCCGCTCTGGGAGGGACCGCTCGTGCAGCCGAGCCGGACGAAGGTCTTCGCGAACTTCGCCGAGATGCGCACGTACCTCTACGGCGGCCGGGAGATCGACAAGCAGGTGCACTACGGGTACGACCTCGCTTCCACTCGACAGTCGTCCGTGCCGGCCGCGAACCGAGGCGCCGTGGTCTTCGCCGGCCCGCTCACGATCTACGGCAACACCGTGATCGTCGATCACGGTCTGGGGCTCCAGACGCTCTACGCCCACCTCTCGTCCATCGAGGTCAAGGTGGGCGACGTCGTCGCGAGGGGCCAGGAGCTCGGACGCACGGGGGCGACGGGGCTCGCGATGGGCGATCACCTCCACTTCGAGGTGCTGGTCAATGGTGTATCGGTGACGCCGCTTGAGTGGTGGGACGCGAAGTGGATCCGCGACCACATCACGAAGCCGCTTCGCGAGGCGGGCCTCCCTGAGATCGGAGGCGTCGACGCACGCGCCGCAGCGCCGGCGGGGCGTGCGCCGGGGCGGAACGCCTCGCGGCAACGCAACTAGAAGGAGCCGAACTTCTCGTACGCGTCGAGCGGCGTCATCCCCCGCCGCACCGCGGCGCGCACCCGGTTCTCGGTCCCGACGAGCTTCTCGCAGCGCACGAGCACCTCGTGGGCGACGCGCCGGGGGACGACCACGACGCCGTCCCAGTCGCCGACGACGACGTCGCCCAGCGCCACCCGTACGCCGCCGATCGTCACCGGCTGCCCCCAGTCACGCACCCGCCAGCGACCCACCGAGTCCTGCGGCGTGCGATAGCGGACGAACGTCGGGAAGCGGAGGCGCGCGATGGAGGCGGCGTCGCGCGTGGACCCGTCGATCACGGCGCCGCGAACCCGGCGCGAGCGAAACCACGCCGCGGAGAGCTCACCGAAGTGGGCCGCGACGTTGTCGCTGGCGGCCAGCACCAGGACCGAGCCGGCGGGTACGGCGCCGAGCATCTTGAGGAAGAGGCGCAGGGTGGCGTCGCGGTCGCGCGCGGTGCCGCGGTAGGGCCGCCCGCGCGCGGTGAAGGCGTAGCCGGCCAGCCGCATGTCGGCGGTGAGGGGCCGGATCGCCCAGGGCAGCGTTTGGCGCGGGAGCCCCAGTCCGTCCATGACGTCGGTGATCGCCGCGGTGTAGATCCGCGCGAAGCGGTGCGGCAGATTGTCCGATCGGCTCGCCATTCCTCGCCCTCCCGCGCAGGGATTCTAGCGCACGCGGCCGGTCAGGAGCGCGCGCGGCGGAACGAAGTCGCCGACCACGCCGAGGAGGACGTCCAGGAGGCCCGGCCGGAGCGCGAGGACGCGGGCCGTGAGGTTCGCGAGACCGCGACGAGTGATCACGAACTGGAGCGCGCGCGTCACGCGCGCCTTGCCGCCGAAGGCCAGGCGCCGGGCGCGGTCGTACGCGGCGAGGGCTTGCCGCGAGCAGTCGCCCTTCCGGAGCGCCCGGACGGCCGTTTCCACCGCGAGCTCGGCGCCACGGAGCGCGGCGTAGATTCCCTCGCCCGTGAACGGGTCGAAGAACCCCGTGGCATCGCCCACGAGGAGGACGCCGCCGACGCGCGGCGCGTCGACCTCGTAGGCTAGCGGACCCATGGCGCTGACCGGCGCGACCATCCGTGCGCCGGCGAGCCGCCGCGCGAGGTGCGGGAGGTGCTTGGCGCGCGCCGTGAGAAACGCCTCGAGGCGGCCACTCCAGGGCGCCGCGTGGGCGAGCGGCACGACCATCGAGAGGTTCCCCCGGTCGGCCGCGATCGGATTGATGATCGCGTAGTCGGGGGGGTCGACGAAGACCTCCCCGTAGTCGCTCCACCCGTCGAGGCCCGACACATAGGTCACGAGGGCCATTCGCTTGAAGCGACTTCCGCGCCGGAGTCCGAGGCGCTGGGCAACGACCGACGCGCGACCATCGGCTCCAATCACGAGCGGCGCCAGGAGCCGCTCGACGCGCCCAGCGCGGTCGACCGCCTCGACGCCCACCACCTGCCCGTGCTCCACGAGGACGTCGGAGACGCGCACCTGTTCCCGGAAGTCGATCGGGAGCGCCCGGACGCGCTCGACGAGCGCCTCGTCGAGCAGCGCGCGCTCGATCGCCATCGCGTGCTCGCGGTACGGGCGCCAGTCGCCGACCGCCCGATACGTGCCGATGACGACCGTCCCGTCGGGCGCGGTGATCCGCATGCCGGCGAGCGGCGTCGCCAACCCGTCCACCCGCTTCAACACACCCAGACGATCGAGAACGCGCGGCGCCTCCGGGCTCAGGTACTCGCCGCAGACCTTCGGGCGCGGGAAGCGCGCGCGGTCGAGGAGCTGCACCGCGAGGCCGTGCTCGGCGAGCAGGATCGCCGTCGCGGCGCCCGCAGGCCCCGCGCCGACCACGATGACGTCGGTGGCTCGGGCCGTCACGCCGTCACCGCCACGAGCCTGCCGAGGAACGGATAGGCCCGGACCCTGAGCGTCGTGATCCCGGCCTTCCGCGCGAGCGTGCTGAGCTCCGCCGCCGAGTACGCGCGCCGCACGGAGAGGGGGCCGTCATGGCGCGAGATCGGGTGGCACCGGAAGAGCCGCGTCACGAGCCACACCAGCCCGAACGCCAGGCGCGCGCGCAGGAGATCGTTCACGACGACGGCGCGCCGCGCCACCGCCGCCATCTCCCGCAGACTGGCAACCGCCGCGGCGGGTTCGAGGTGGTGCAGCGTGAGCGCGCTCGTCACGATGTCCGCCGCGCTCTCCCGAATGGGAAGCGCCGCCGCGTCCGCGGCGACGAGCCGGATCTCCGGGTACGTCGCACACACGGGGCGCGCCAGCGCCAGGGTCTGCGTATCCCGCTCGACGACGATCACGCGGATCGCCCGGCGCGCGCTCCGCGCCCAGTCGACCAGCCGCGTGGCGAATGCGGCGGGGCCGCCGCCCACGTCCACGGCGACGAACGCGTCGCCCTCGTCCACCGTGGCCGCCACGCGCCGAATCTCGCGCAGCGTGAGCGCGTAACCGCCGAACCACTCGTTGAGCCGGTCGATGTCGGCCAGCGACGCGACCCGGTCGGCCGGCGGCACCGGCCGATCGAGGAGCTCCAGCACGCCCGCCACCCGCTCCATCAAGCCTGAGCGAGGTGCGGGTGGCTGCCCACACCATCCGCCATCGTCGTTACCATCGCAGCAGCGCACCCTCCGCGGCGAAGCCGGGACCGAGGCCGATCATGAGCCCCCACTCGCCGTCCACCGGGGACTCACGTCGAAGCGTCTCCTCGAGCACGAAGAGGATCGTCGCGGAGGACATGTTGCCGTACCGACGGAGCACGGTGCGCGAGTGCGCCACCTCCGCCTCGGTGAGCTCGAGGAGCGCCCGGGCGCGGTCGATCACGCCTCGTCCCGCCGAGTGGAGCACCCAGTAGCGGACGTCCTCGCGCTTGAGCCCCTGCACTGCCATGAGGGCCTCCGCCATCTCGCCCATCATCTGCGCGCCGATCTTCCGGACGTCCTTCGACAGGATGACGCGCGGTCGCCCACCCGGATACTCGAACCCCATCGCGTCCAGATGCTCGGGGCGGAAGAGCGTGCGGTGGGCGACGATCGCGACCCCGGCTCCTTCCGTCGCCAGCGTCGCGGCACCCGCGCCGTCGGCAAAGATCGCGTGCGCGACGGCGCTCTCGAGCCGCTCGTCGAGAAAGTAGGCGGCCGAGCAGATCTCCACGGAGAGCACCAGCGCGCGGCGGCCGGGGAACGCGCGGAGATAGTTCGAGGCCTGCTGGAGGGCCACCATCGCCGACGCACAACCCGTGTCGCCCACGTGGACCCGCTGGATATCGGGCCGGCAGCCGAGGCGGGCGATCAGGTGGGCGTCCAGGCTGGGCGTGAGCCGCCCGGTGCACGTCGTCGTCCCGAGGAAATCCAGGTCCCACGCCTTCCAGCCCGCGCGCGCGAGCGCCGCGAGCGCCGCCGCCTCACCCAGTTCGAGCGCGCCGCGCCGGAACCTGTCTTGCAATCCGTCCACGCTCTCGTCCGGCCGGAACGTCGCGGGATCGATGTAGAGGTGGCGCCCTTCGATATCACTCCGATTGAAAAAGCTCCGGCGCCGGGCGTCGGGGTAGCCGGCGAGCGCCAGCAGCTCGGCTTGGGCGAACCGGTGGGGCGGCGTCGCGGTCGCGACGGCGGTGATCCGCGGGAGCGCCATTCGATCCTCCCTTCCCCGGGGCTTCGCGTAAGATGGGGAGCAGTCCGAGCATACTGCGAGGGTCGTGCCCATGCCACTGTTCAGCTTCGAGGGAAAGAGCCCCAAGGTGCATCCGTCCGCCTTCGTCGCGCCGACCGCGGTGCTCGTCGGCGACGTCACGGTCGAGGAGAACGCGTCCGTGTGGTACAACGCCGTGCTCCGCGCCGACTTCAACCCGATCGTCGTCCGCCGGGGCGCCAACGTGCAGGACTGCGCGGTCGTGCACGTGACGCCGCGCCAGGGGACCGAGGTGGGCGCGGGCGCCACGATCGGCCACAACTGCACGGTTCACGCGGCCTCGCTCGGCGAGGAGTGCTTGGTCGGCAACGGCGCGACGGTCCTCGACGGCGCCCGCATCGGGGCTCGCGCGATGGTCGCCGCGGGTGCGCTCGTGACGCCCGAGACCGAGATCCCCGACGGGATGCTCGCGCTGGGTGCGCCGGCGAAGGTCCGCGGCCCCCTCGCCGGCACGCCGGCCGAGTTCTGGGTGCGCGTCAACCCCGAGGCGTACCAGGCGCTCGCCCGGCGCCACAAAGCGTCTGTCAAGCCCAGCTGACGCGATGGCGCCGAAGCGGATCGCGTTCCTCGTCTTTCCGCGACTCACGTTTCTCGACTTCGTCGGCGCCTACGACGCCCTCCGGCGGATCGCGACGATGTCCATCGACCCGGCCGTGACCCATCGGATCATCGGCACCGAGCGCCGAATCGTCGACGAGACGGGTCTCGTCCTCACGCCCGACGCGGTGTACGAGGACCTCGGGTCCTTCGATCTGCTCTACGTGCCCGGAGGCCTCGGCACGCGGACGCTGATGAACGACGGGCAGCTGCTCGACTACCTCGGGACGTGGGGCTCGCAGCGTCCGCTCGCCTCGGTGTGCACGGGCGCGCTGCTGCTCGGACGGGCGGGGTTCCTCCGCGACAAGCGGGCGACGACCCACCACAGCGCGTGGGAGCTCTTGCGCCCGCTCTGCCGCGAGGTCGTAACGGACCGTCGGATCGTGGACGAGGGGCAGGTCGTGACCGCAGGCGGCGTCGCCTCGGCACTCGACCTCGGGTTGTACTTGGTCGAGCGGTTCTGGGGCGTCGCGGCGCGCCAGACGATCGCCGCGCAGATGGAGTACCGCGCCTACTCCGAGGTCTGCGAAAGGAGAGCGCCGTGACGATCGATCCGGCTTCCCTGACCGCGCATCACAAGGGTTGTCTCCCCGAGCTGCTCGGCCTTCGCTTCGTCGACGCGACGAAGGACCGCGTCGTCGCCGAGCTCACGATCCGCGACGACCTCAAGACGATCGGCGGGAGGCTCCACGGTGGCACGATCATGGCCCTCGCCGACACCGTGGCGGCGACCGCCACGTTCCTCAACCTGCCCCCGGGCGCCGGCACGACGACGCTCGAGTCGAAGACCAACTTCTTCGCCGGCGCGAGCGAGGGCGCGGTGCGCGCCACCTCGACGCCGCTCCACCGGGGCCGGACCACCATGGTGTGGGAGACGCGTGTGACCGACGCGTCGGCGCGCCTGCTCGCTCTCGTGATCCAGACCCAGATGGTGCTGCTGCCGCGCGCGTCGGGCTCGTCTAGCGCCCCTGGAACTTCGGCGGCCGCTTCTCCTTGAACGCGGTGACGCCCTCGGCGTGGTCGGCGGTCTCGCGCACGACCGCCATGTGCGACGATACGAGGTCGAGGTGCGTCCGGAGATCGAGCCGTAGGCTCTGGTAGACGAGCCGCTTGATCATCCGGATCGGGATCTGGGGCCCGTTCGCGATCTGCTCGGCGAAGGCGCGCGCCTCCTGGGCGAGGTCGCCCGCGGGGACGACGCGATTGACGATGCCGAGGCGCAACGCCTCCTGGGCCTCGACGAAGTCGGCGGTCCACAGGAGCTCGAGCGCCTTTGCGGCCCCGACGAGTCGCGGGAGGAAGTACGTGTCGCCATCGCCGGGGACCAGGCCCACGCGGACGTAGCCCGTCGAGAAGCGCGCCTCGTCGGAGGCGATGCGCACGTCGCACATGAGGCACATCCCCATCCCCGCACCGACGGCGAGGCCGTTGACCATCGCGATGACCGGCTTGTCCACCGCCTCGAGCGTCTTCGGGATGCGGTGGATGTGCTGCCAGAGCTGGTTCTTGTTTTCCAGCGGCGTGGGCTTCCCTTCCTTCATGCGCCCGACGTCGCCGCCCGCACAGAACGCGCGCCCGGCCCCGGTGACGACGATGACGTTGACGTCGTCGTCGGCCTGAGCGTCGGCGAGCGCGCGCGCCCACGCATCGATCATCGGCCCCGTGAAGGCGTTGAGCTTGTCGGGCCGGTTCAGCGTGATCGTCGCGACCTTGTCCTTGACCTCGTAGAGCAGGTCACTCATGACTGGGTGTCCTTTCGGTCGTGTCCGACGGCGTTCGCGGGACGCCGCTAGTCCTTGGGGAGCCCGAGCACGCGCTCGGCCAGGATGTTGCGCAGGATCTCGGACGTGCCGGCGCGAATGGAGCTCGCCCGCGCCAGCAGCTCGTAGAACTCCCACTGTCCGTCGTCTGGCGCCCAGGGCGAGCCGTGGGCGATCTGGACAGAGGGACCGATCACCTCGGCGGCGACCCGCGCCAGCTCCTGGTCCAGCTGGCTCCAGAAGAGCTTGGAGGTCGAGCCCTCCGGGCCGGGCACGCCCCCGCGCAAGATGTTCGTCAGGCTCCGGTAGCCGTTGAGCTGGAGCGCCTGCTCGCCGATCCAGAGGCCGGCCACCTTCTGGCGCACGAGGGGATCGGTGCTCTTCTGCTGCTGCTGGACCAGGCGCACCAGCCGGTGGAGCGCGTTGCGGAGCGAGATGTGCCGGATGAACGTCAGGAGGTCTCGCTCATATGCCAACGTCGTGATCGCAACACTCCATCCCTCATGAAACCTTCCCACGAGGTTTTCGACCGGCACTCGCACGTTGTCGAAGAACACCTCGTTGAATTCCGCCTCGCCAGTGATCTGCCGGAGCGGCCTGACGGTGATGCCGGGCGTCCGCATGTCCACGAGGAGGAAGCTGATGGACTTGTGCTTGGGCGCCGCGGGGTCGGTGCGGACGAGCAGGAAGCACCAGTCGGCGACGTGCGCCATACTCGTCCAGACCTTCTGGCCGTTGACGACGAAGTCGCCGTCGTCACGGATGGCGCGCGTCTGGAGGCCGGCGAGGTCCGAGCCCGCGTTGGGCTCCGAGAACCCCTGGCACCAGATCTCCTCCGCGGTCAGGATCTTCGGTAAGAAGCGCGTCTGCTGGGCCCGCGTTCCGTGCTTCATGAGCGTCGGCCCGAGCATCGAGATGCCACCGCGGTTCACGAGCTGGGGCGATTCGGCGCGCGCCATCTCCTGGTAGAGGATGACCATCTCGACGATCGAGGCGCCGCGCCCGCCGAACTCGCGCGGCCAGTCCATGCCGACGTACCCCGCCGCGTGCATCGTGTGCTGCCACGCGCGGAGCTTCTTGACCTCGGCGACGTCGGCGCGCGAGGCGGCGAAGGCGCGTCCGCGGAGGTCGTCGGGCAGGTGAGTCTCGAGCCAGTGACGGACATCCTTGCGAAACGC
>MNCR01000036.1:7154-17867 GCA_001914535.1 Candidatus Rokubacteria bacterium 13_2_20CM_69_15_1 | reverse complement strand
GCCGAGCGGCGCGTGGAGCCTCTCGCACATCGGCCCCATGACGCGGACCGTCGCCGACGCGGCGCTCATGATGAACGTCTGTGCCGGCCCCGACGAGCGCGACCAGTACTCGCTCCCCGCCGCGCGCGTCGATCACGTGAAGGCGCTCCGCGGGAGCCTAAAGGGGCTGCGCGTGGCCTACAGCGACGACCTCGGCTTCGTCGACGCGGTGGACCCCGAGGTCCACGCCGTCTGCGGCAAAGCCGCCGCGGCCTTCCGAGAGCTGGGCTGCCGGGTGGAGAGCGTCACCCCGCGCTGGCCCTCGCCGCGCGACTGCTGGGAGCAGACCTTCTGCGGCGGTATCGCCACCCGCATGGCGCCGTACGTCGACCGTCGCGCGGAGATCGAGCCCGGCCTCTACCGGATCATCGAGGCGACGCTACGGAACCCACCGACGCGGTATGTCCAGGCGTGGTTCGACCGGCTCGCGTGGTGGCAGCACCCGCGCACGTTCTTCGAGACGTACGACCTCTTGCTGACGCCGACGATCGCGTGTCCGCCCTTCCAGGTCGGCCTCGACAACCCGACCGAGATCGCCGGCAAGCCGGTCGACCCGTACGCCTGGATCCCGTTCACGTTCCCCTTCAACTTGACCGGCCAGCCCGCCGCGTCGGTGCCGTGCGGCTTCACGAAAGACGGGCTGCCGATCGGGTTGCAGATCGTCGGGCGTCGCTTCGACGACGCCGGTGTCCTGCGGGCCTCCGCGGCGTTCGAGCGCGCGCGGCCCTGGGCCGACCGCCGACCTCCCGTCGACTAAGGGCCGTCGGAGCGACGACCATGGAGCGGCTCGTCTTCATCGTGTCGCAGGAGCGGCGAGAGCTGTTCGAGAGCCTGAGGCAGCTTCTCGCGAACGAGAAATCCGTCGACGTCGTCCTGGACCGGCGCGTGGTGAGGCGCCGCCGTCGGGAGGAGCCCCCGGCGGCCGATCGCCGGCGGTTCGCGCGCCGTGCGCGGCCCCGCGAAGACGTCGAGCTCCACGCTCGGGGCTGGACCGTCGTGCGCCTGCCGTAGCAAATCTTGGACATTGACGCGGGCGGCGTCGACGGCGACGCTCGCCCGCGTGAACCTCGCCGAGCTCCTCGTCGTGATCGCGCTCCTCGGCATCATCGTGGCTCCAACCCTGACCGCGCTCGAAGAGGGGCAGCGCGCATACGCGATTGGCGCCGCGCGGGTCGAGGCCCAGCAGAACGGCCGGATCGCCCTCGAGCGGCTCACGCGGGAGATCCGGAGCGCCGGCGCCGGTGGCGTCGGGTTCGACGCGATCTCGGTGGCCGAGCGGGAACGCATCGTCCTTCACGTTGACCGCGACGGCGACGGTCTCGTCGCGGCGCCCGGCGAGACGATCACGTGGCTCCGGGCGGGTACGGTGCTCCGGCGCGACGCCGGGGGCGGGGCGCAGCCGATCGTGGACGGCGTCCGGCAGCTGGTCCTCGAGTACCTGGACGCCGCGGGGCGCCCCACGGCGATCCCAGCGGACGCGCGGACGGTCGTCGTCACGCTGACAACCGAGGGCGCGGGCGGCGCCGGCGCCCTGACTCTGACGACGCAGACCCGCCTCCGCACCCGGTGAGGTAGACCACTCCAGTTCCAGTAAGATCGGCCTTGGAGCGAAATGAATCCACTCCGCACCTTTCTCAGGCCACCCACGGTCCGCCCCGGTCTCGCGGCCCCCGTTACAATCGATCCACTCCGCACCTTTCTCAGGCCACCCACGGTCCGCCCCGGTCTCGCGGCCCCCGTTACAATCGATCCACACCGCACCTTTCTCAGGCCACCCACGGTCCGCCCGTGCCCGTCACAGGCCGCCACCAGCTCCTGCTCCTCTCGGAGGGCCAGGAGACGCAGATGGGACTCACCGCCTATCAGCAGATCCTCAAGAAGTCCAAGCTCTCCACGGATCCGGTGGCCACCGAGCAGGTGAGGCGGGTTGGCAAGAGGATCGCCGAGGCGACCGGCCGCAGCGATTTTCAGTGGGAATTCAACCTGATCGAGGACAAGCAGGCGAATGCCTTCTGTCTGCCGGGGGGCAAGGTGGCGGTGTACACGGGTCTCCTCCCGATCACGCGCGACGACGCGGGACTCGCCGCTGTCCTCGGCCACGAGGTCGCCCACGCCATCGCCCGCCACGGCGGTGAGCGGGTAAGCCAGGGGCTCCTCGTTCAGGTGGGCCTCGCCGCCACCCAGATAGCGCTGGCGCGGAACGACCCCGCAGCCGTCCAGCAGGTCACGGCGCTCCTCGGGGCCGGCGCCACGGTGGGGCTGCTCCTGCCCTGGAGCCGCACCCAGGAGTCGGAGGCCGACCACCTGGGCCTCATCTTGATGGCCAAGGCCGGCTATGACCCGCACGCCGCGCTCGACCTCTGGAGGCGGATGGCCGAGGCCGCCAAAGGAAGCGGGCGCCCGCCCGAGTTCCTGTCCACCCACCCCTCGGAAGCGACCCGGATCGTGCAGATCGAGGGCTGGATCCCGGAGGCGATGCCGTACTACCACCCCCGCTGATCCGGCCCCGGTAGCACCATCGGGTGGGTCGGAGTGGGGTGACTGACCCCACCCGTCGCCCACCGCTCACTTAGCCGGAATTCCACGAAAAATCATGTGTTTTTCCTTGACAGGACCTTTTGGGTGACGCTAATGTGCCCAGCTAAGTGGGACAGAGTGGGATGAAGGCCCGTGGCTGTCCCATGGAGCGAAATGTTTATTGGACGCTACCAGCACACGATCGACCCGAAAGGCCGGGTGAGCGTTCCGGCGAAATACCGAAATGTGCTCGCGCAACACGAGGGCAACCTGATCGTCGTGCCGCAGGACCAGTGCCTCAACGTGTACCCGTTCACGGCGTGGGAGCGCGTCGTCGGCGCGCTCAACGATCAGTCGCAGTTCGACGAGCGGCTGCGTCGCGTCGGCCGGCTCTGGATCTCGCGCGCGAAGGAAGTCGAGCTCGACGGCGCGGGACGCATTCTGCTTCCGTCCGACAGCCGGGAGCAGGCGGGGCTCGGGAAAGATGTCACGCTCGTCGGCCTGGGGCGCGATTTCTTCGAGATCTGGGACCGCAGGCGGTTCGAGGAGTACGAGCGGTCGCACGGCGACGCGCTGGCCTCGGACTTCACCTGGCTCTCGCAGGTGGGAGTGAAGTAGTTCACGTTCCGGTGCTCGTCGACGAGGTCGCCTTTCTCCTGCGACCGCGCGGCGAAGGATGGGTGATCGATGGGACGGTGGGAATGGGTGGTCATGCCGAGGCGTTGCTGATGACGAGCCCCGCGTCCGTCCGGCTCCTGGGCCTCGACGTGGACCCCGAGGCAATGCGGCACGCCGGCGCGCGGCTCGCGCGGTTCGGCGAGCGCGTGCGCCTCGCGCGGGAGAGCTTCCGGAACCTCCGGAGGGCGGCGGAGGCGCACGGCGTCGCGCGCGCGCGGGCGCTCCTGCTCGACCTCGGCGTGTCGTCTCACCAGCTCGAGGCGTCGGGGCGCGGCTTCTCCTTCCAGCGCGACGAGCCGCTCGACATGCGCCTCGATCCCACCCGCGGCGAGTCCGCCGCCGACCTCGTGAACCGGCTGACCGAGGCCGAGCTCGCGCGGATCCTGGTCGAGTACGGCGAGGAGCCGCACGCGCGGCGGATTGCCCGGACGATCGCACGGCGGCGCCCACTCGGGAGGACCGGCGACCTCGTCGCCGCCGTGCGGAGCGCGGTGCCCCGCGCGGCCTGGCCGCACCGCCTGCACGTCGCGACGCGGACATTCCAGGCCTTGCGGATGGCCGTGAACGACGAGCCCGCGGCGCTCCGCGACGCGCTTCGCGACGCGCCCGCGCTGCTCGAGGTCGGCGGTCGACTCGGCGTGATCTCCTTTCACTCGGGCGAAGATCGCATCGTGAAGCGCACGTTCCGAGTTCTGGAGTCGGCGGGCTACGCCGAGCTCCAGCCGTCGCCCCTCGGGCCCGAGGACGACGAGGTGCGGGCCAACCCCCGCGCCCGGAGCGCGAAGCTCCGCGTGCTGGAGCGACGGGAGTGACGAACGCACAGCGACTCCATCGTGAACACGACCCCCGCGCCCGGCGGATCCTCGTCGCGGCGCTCGCCGCCGCGGCGGTGCTCGTCGGGGGCGCGCTGACCGTCGTCGGGATGCGGGTGCAGCAGGTCCAGCTCGCGTACCGCCTGGACGAGGTTCGCGCGCGCCACGCGCGGGCGGAGGCGAACGTCCGGCAGCTCGAGATCGAGGTGGCCACGCTCCGCTCGCCCGGGCGGGTGGAGGCGCGCGCCCGGCAGCTCGGCCTGGTGGCGCCGGGACGCGATCAGGTCAGGCTCGCGCGCGAATACGTGGCCGGCGGGACCGGCCTGGCGGCCACGCGCGGGGGCCGCATCGAGGCGCTCGCGAAGTGACGCCCGGCGACCTCCGCGCGCGGGTCCTGATCCTCGCGGCCCTGCTCGCCGTGGGGTTCGGAAGCCTGACCGGGCGCCTCGCGTGGCTCCAGGTCGTCAAGCGCGCCGAGCTCGCACAGCTCGCCGAGCGGCAGTACTCGCGCACCGTGGTCCTGCACGCCCAGCGCGGCCCGATCCTCGACCGCCAGGGCACGCCGCTCGCCACCTCGACGCCGACCGAGTCGCTCTTCGTCCAGCCACGGAGCGTCGGTGATCCCGAACGCGTCACGGCGCGGCTGGCGCCGATCCTCGGCCTGCCGCCCGGCGAGGTGCACGCGGCCCTGACGAGCTCGCGCTCGTTCGTCTGGCTCCGGCGGAAGCTCCCGCCCGCGGTCGCCGGCCAGGTCCGGGCGCTCCGCGAGCCCGGGCTCGGCCTGCTGCCCGAGCCCCTCCGCCTGTATCCGAACCGCGAGCTGGCGGCGCAGGTCGTTGGGTTCGAGGGTGTCGAGGGCGGGCTCGAGGGCATCGAGCGCGCCTTCGACGACGAGCTCGCGGGCACGCCCGGCAAGGCGATCGTCGGCCGCGACGCGCTCGGTCGCGAAGTCACCGCGCCGCACGTGCTGGAGGCGCCCCAGCCCGGGCACGGCGTCATGCTCACGATCGACCGGACGATCCAGTACGTCGCCGAGCGCGAGCTCGACGCCGCCTACCGCCGGACCGGTGCGAAGTCGGGAATGACGGTCGTCCTCGACCCGCGCACCGGCGAGGTGCTGGCCATCGCCATCCGACCGACGTTCAACCCGAACGTCTTCCTGGCCGCGCCGTCCAGGGACTCCTGGCGCAATCGCGCGGTGACCGATCCGTTCGAGCCCGGCTCGACCTTCAAGGTGATCCTCGCCGCGGCCGCGCTCGATGAGGGCGTGGTCCGGCCCAACGACCTCATCTACGGCGAGAACGGGTCGTTCACCATCGCGAAGACGACGATCCACGACTGGAAGAAGTACGGCTGGATGACGTTCGGCGAGGTGCTGCAGAACTCGTCGAATGTGGGCTCGATCAAGGTGGGCCTCGTCTTGGGGCGCGATCGGTACTACCGCTACATGAGCGCGTTCGGCTTCGGGGCGGCGACGGGCGTCGGCCTTCCCGGAGAGAGCCGCGGGCTCCTGCGCGCCCCCGGGCGCTGGTCGCTCCTGTCGCTGCCGACGATGTCCATCGGGCAGGAAGTCTCGGTGACCGCGCTCCAGCTGGTCGCGGCGTTCGGGGCCGTCGCCAACGGCGGCACGCTCATGCGGCCGCGGATCGTGCGCACGACCTTCGACGCCGAGGGTCGGGAGCTCCGGCGGTTCGAGCCGGAGCCGGTCCGTCAGGTGATCTCGCCCGTGACGGCGCGGACGCTGACGCGGATGCTCGTGCGGGCCGTCGAGGCCGGGACCGGGCACAACGCGGCGATCACCGGATACGCCGTCGCGGGCAAGACGGGGACGGCGCAGAAGCTCGATCCGGCGACCCGGCGCTACTCGCGGGCGCCGGGCGTGCTGTCGTTCGTCGGCTGGGCGCCCGCGGACGAGCCGCGCTTCGTCATGCTCGTGATTCTCGACGAGCCGAAGGGCGCGAGCTGGGGGAGCGAGGTGGCCGCGCCGGTCTTCGGCGCGGTCGGCCGCGAGATCCTGCGCTACCTCGACGTGGTGCCGCGCGACGGTCAGCCCATGCAGATCGTCACCGGGCCGTCGCCCCAGCTTCCCGCCTCCGGCGTGACCGCCCCCGTGAGGCTCGTCGGCGCCGACGTGGCGGTCGACGCCAACGGCGGCCGCGTGATGCCGGATCTCACGGGCCGGATGCTCCGGAGCGCGCTCGCCGCGCTCGCGCCGCTCCATCTCACGGTGGAGATCCGGGGACAGGGCCGCGTCGTCCAGCAGGCGCCCCGGCCCGGGGCGCCCCTCCGGCCCGGCCTCACGGCGCGGCTCATACTGGCGCCCGGCGCGCGCGGCAGCGCGAGCCGAGCGGCGCCGCCCCGTGAGGTGAGCGACGTGCGCGGCAGCGCGAGCCGAGCGGCGCCGCCCGGTGAGGCGAACGACGTGAGTGGCAGTGCGAGCCGAGCGGCGCCGCCCGGTGAGGTGAGGGACGTGAGCGGCAGTGCGAGCCGAGCGGCCCCGAGCCGTGAGGCGAGCGACGTGATCAGATGAGATGGCGGCGAGGGCCATGCCTGTGAGCGAGCTCCTCGCGGCGCTGCCGGTCAAGACCGTCGTCGGCGCGCCGCCGTCGTCGGTCTCGTCCATCGCCGACGACTCGCGACGGGTCGAGCCGGGCAGCTGCTTCGTCGCGATGCCGGGGCTCCGACAGGATGCGCGTCGCTTCGTCCCCGAGGCGGTCCGTCGGGGAGCGACGCTGATCGTCACGGAGGGCGAACCGCTCTCCGGCGTGTCCGTCGCTCAGGTGCTCGTGCCCTCGGCGCGCGAGTCGCTCGCGCGGCTGGCGGACACGTTCTACGGTCATCCCTCGCGCGAGCTGCTGCTCGTCGGGATCACCGGGACGAACGGCAAGACGACCACCTCGTATCTCGTCGAGGCGCTGCTGCGCGCGCGAGGGCTCGCGACCGGCGTTATCGGCACCATCCAGTACGTGCTCGGGGCCGAGCGCCGGCCGGCGGGTCAGACGACCCCCGGCGCGCTCGAGCTCGGCTCCATGCTGGCGCTCATGCGCGAGCGCGGGATCCGCGGCGTCGCCATGGAGGTGTCCTCGCACGCCCTGGCGCTCTCGCGCGTGGACGGCCTCGCGTTCGACGTCGCGGTCTTCACGAACCTGACGCAGGACCACCTCGACTTCCATGGCACCTTGGCCGAGTACCGTCGCGCCAAGCGCCGACTCTTCGAGCTCCTCGCCCGGTCGCCGAAGCCCCGGCGCACGGCCGTGCTCAACGCCGACGACCCGTCGGCGGAGGCGATGATCGAGGGTCTCGACCTCCCCGTGCTGACCTTCGGGCTGCGTGGGGGCGCCTCCGTCCATGCGGTGGACTACGCGTCCACGATCGAGGGGCTCCGGATGACGGCAGCGACGCCCGCGGGCCGCCTGGCCCTGACCTCGCCGCTGATCGGCGAGCACAACGTCACGAACCTGCTGGGGGCGGTCGCCACGGGCCTGGCGCTCGGCCTCGATCCGGCCACGATCGGCGGCGCGCTCGCGGCGGTCAGTGGCGTGCCGGGCCGCTTCGAGCAAGTGCAGGCCGGCCAGCCGTTCCTGGTCGTGGTGGACTACGCGCATACCCCCGACGCGCTGGAGCGCGTGCTGACCACCGCGCGCAAGCTCACGCGGAGACGGCTGGGCGTCGTCTTCGGCTGCGGCGGCGACCGCGATCGCGGCAAGCGCCCGATCATGGGCGGGATCGCCGCCCGCCTCGCGGACCGGGTCTGGATGACCTCCGACAACCCGCGCTCGGAACGGCCCGAGGCGATCATCGACGAGATCATCGCCGGCGCGCGCGAGGCCGGCGCCGACCCCGGCCGGTATACGGCCGAGCCGGACCGTGGCCGGGCGATCCGCGCCGCCCTGCATTGGGCCGAAGGCGGTGATACCGTGGTGATAGCGGGCAAAGGTCACGAGACGTCCCAGATCGTAGGTTCCGACGTGCTCCCCTTCGACGATCGCGAAGTCGCGCGGCGGATCCTTCTGGAGCGTTCGCCATAGGAGCTCGGATGCCATTGTTCACCGTCCAGGACATCGTTCGCGCGACCCGGGGCGCGCTGGTCGCGGGCGACCTCGGCGTCCCCGTCACGGGGGTGTCGATCGACTCGCGCTCCCTCGGTGTCGGCGAGGCGTTCTTCGCGATCCGGGGCCACCGGCTCGACGGCCACGCGTTTCTCGCGGACGCGGCGGGCCGGGGCGCCGCCTGCCTGGTCGTCCACGCGCTCCAGGACGACGCGCCGGCCAACGTGCCGCTCGTCCTCGTCGAGGACACGACGACGGCGCTCGGCCTGCTCGCCGCCGATCATCGCGCGCGGTTCTCGATTCCCGTCGTGGCGGTCACCGGCTCCAACGGCAAGACCACGACCAAGGAGCTGATCGCGTCCGTCCTCGGCACGCGCTGGCGAGTCCTCAAGCCCACGGCGAGCTTCAACAACCAGTGGGGGCTCCCGCTCACGCTCCTGAGGCTCGCCCCCGAGGACGAGGCGCTCGTGCTCGAGCTCGGCACCAACCGGCCGGGCGAGATCGCCTACCTGGCGGAGCTGGCGCGGCCGACGGTCGGCGTGGTGACGAACGTCGCGGCCGTCCACACGGAGTTCCTCGGCTCGCTCGCCGGCGTGTGCGCGGAGAAGGCGGCGCTCGTGCGCGCCGTGGACGCCGACGGCTGGGTCGCGCTCAACGCCGACGACCCACGCGTCGCCGGGATGGCGCGCGACGCCAAGGCCCGCGTCGTCACCTATGGACGCGCGGTGACGGCCCAGGTCCGCCTCGTGGGCGACGTCGTCGAGGACGCGCGCGGCCTCGGGTTCACGCTCGAGGTGGCGGGCGCGCGGGAGCCCGTGACGCTCGCCTTCGCCGGCCGCCACAACGCGAGCAACGCGCTCGCCGCCGCGGCGGCGGGCGTGGCGCTCGGCTTCTCGCTCGACGAGATCGCGCGGGGGCTCGCCGCCGGACGGCCGGTCACCGGCCGTTGCGTGTGGCGCGCGGCCGGCGGCGTGCGGATCCTCGACGACACGTACAACGCCAACCCGGTCTCGATGCGGGCCGCGCTCGAGACGGTCGCGGCGCGCCGCGGCACCGGCCGGCTCGTCGCCGTGCTCGGCGACATGCTCGAGCTCGGCGGGATCGCCGACGACGCCCACCGGGAGCTCGGCCGCGCGGTCGTGGCCGCGGGCGCCGACGAGCTGGTGGGCGTCGGGCGCCTGGCGCTCCTCGCGGTGGAGGCGGCCCGCGAGGCGGGAATCGCCGAGGCGCGCCACGCGACCACTTTCGAGGACACCGTGGCGCATCTGCTCAAGCGGTTGGTGCCCGGCGACACGGTGCTCGTGAAGGGGTCGAGGGGAATGCGCCTGGAGCGGGTCGTCGACGCGCTCGTCGCGCGCCTGGCCCGGGAATGAGGACGGCGGATGCTTTACCATCTCCTCGTCCCGCTGGCCAAGGATCACATCCTCTTCAACGTCTTCCGCTACCTGACGTTCAGGTCTTTCATGGCTCTCATCACGGCGCTCGTGATCTCGCTCCTGATCGGCCCGCCGCTGATCCGGAAGCTCCGCGAGCTCCAGCACGGTGGCGAGACGATCCGCGAGGACACGCCGGAGCGGCATCGCACGAAACAGGGGACGCCGACGATGGGCGGGATCGTGATCCTCGTCGCGATCCTGGCCACGACTGTTCTGTGGGCGAATCTGGGCAACCGCTACGTGTGGGTCGTCATGCTGGCGACGCTCGGCTTTGGGTTCCTCGGCGTGTGGGACGACATGCGGAAGCTCCGGACGCGCAAGGGGCTGTCGATGCGCGTGAAGTTCGGCGTGCAGGTCCTGCTCACGGGAGGGCTGCTCCAGATCGTCTACTGGCAGCCGCCCGCCGCGTGGCTTCCGGTGCTGGCGATCCCGTTCTTCAAGGGCTGGTTCATCAACCTCGGCTGGTTCTGGGTCCCGTTCGCGATGCTGGTGGTGATCGGCGCGTCGAACGCGGTGAACCTGACGGACGGCCTCGACGGATTGGCGATCGGCCCCGTCGTCATGGCCGGCGGCGCCTTCGGCGTCATCGCCTACCTGACCGGCAACTTCAGAGCGGCGGATTATCTGAAGATCCTGAACGTCAAGGGCGCGGGCGAGCTGACCGTGTTCTGCGGCGCGCTGATCGGCGCGGCGGTCGGATTCCTCTGGTTCAACTGCCACCCGGCGGAGGTCTTCATGGGCGACGCCGGCTCCCTCGCGCTGGGCGGCTCGATCGGGATGCTGGCCGTGCTCACGAAGGCGGAGCTCCTGTTGCCGCTGATCGGCGGGCTCTACGTGGTCGAGGCGGTGTCGGTGATCGTCCAGGTCGCGAGCTTCAAGCTGACGGGGCGGCGCGTCTTCCGCATGGCGCCGCTCCACCACCACTACGAGCTTTCGGGTTGGCCGGAGCCGAAGATCGTCGTGCGATTCTGGATCGTCTCGTTCGCCCTGGCGCTCCTGGCCTTGACGACACTCAAACTGAGATGACGCCGCCCCCGAGTGGAATGAATAGCGACCTGCGGAACGGAACCGGGCCGCGCCTCGTCTCGGGCCACCCACCGACGGCGCCGGCCTCGCGGATGTCGATACAACGGAGCCACGCCGCACCTCTCTCGGGCCACCCACCGACGGCGCCGGCCTCGC
>MNCR01000036.1:0-7016 GCA_001914535.1 Candidatus Rokubacteria bacterium 13_2_20CM_69_15_1 | reverse complement strand
ACCGACGGCGCCGGCCTCGCGGATGTCGATACAACGGAGCCACGCCGCACCTCTCTCGGGCCACCCACCGACGGCGCCGGCCTCGCGGATGTCGATACAGTGATCACGGAGCGGAATGAGGTCGACATGGTGACGCGGGGGCGGGCGTACCTGGACGCTGTCGCCGGGCGACGGGTGACGGTCGTGGGACTCGCGCGGAGCGGCGTCGCCGCGGCGCGGCTCCTCCGGGCGGCCGGGGCGCAAGTGACGGGCACCGACCTGAAGCCGCTGGAAGCTCTCGGCCGCGTGGCCACCGAGCTGGAGGCGCTGGGCGTCCGCCTCCTCACGGGCCGGGAAACGCGGGGCGCCTTCGACGGCGCCGACCTCGTCGTCGTGAGCCCCGGTGTGCCGCTCGACGGCGATCAGCTGGGACCGGCGCGCGCCCGCGGCGTCCCGATCATCGGCGAGCTCGAGCTCGGCTGGCGCGCCCTCGAGGCGGAGACGATCGCGATCACGGGGACCAACGGCAAGACGACGACGACCGCGCTCACGGGCGCCCTGCTCGCCGAGCAACCCCGCCCGGTACTCGTGGCCGGCAACATCGGAACCCCTCTGGCGGCGCACGCGCTCCGCTTCCCAGCGGACGGTCTCGTCGTCTGCGAGGCGTCGAGCTTCCAGCTCGAGACGACGGAGACGTTCCAGCCGCGCGTCGCCGTGGTGCTCAACATCACCCCGGATCATCTCGACCGCCACGGGAGCCTCGGCGCCTACGTGGACGCGAAGGCGCGGATCTTCGCCAACCAGACGCCGGCCGACTGCGCCGTCCTCAATGCCGACGACGAGGCGACGGCGGCGCTCGCCGGGCGCACGCGCGCCCACGTCGTGTGGTTCACGCGCCGCCGTCAGCTCGCGCGCGCGGTGTTCGTTGACGACGGCTGGATCGCGGCGAAGCTCAACGGCCACGTCGAGGAGATCTGCCCGGTCTCGGAGATCTTCTTGCGGGGCGCGCACAACGTCGAGAACGTGCTGGCCGCCACGGCCTGCGCGCTGTGGGTGGGGCTCGCGCCCGAGGCGATCCGGCGCGCCATCGGCCGGTTCCGGGGGGTCGCGCACCGGATCGAGTTCGTTCGCGACCGTCGGGGCGTGCAGTACTACAACGATTCGAAGGGCACCAACGTCGCGTCCACGCTCAGGGCGCTCGAGAGCTTCGCGGAGCGCATCGTGTTGATCGCGGGTGGCCGTGGCAAGGGGCAGGACTTCGCTCCGCTCGCCGCCGCGGCGCGCGGGCGCGTCGGCCACGCGTTCCTGATCGGCGAGGACGCGCCGAAGCTCGCCGCGGCGTTCAAGGAGGCGTCGGTGCCGGCCACGCGCTGCCCGTCGCTCGAGGCCGCGGTGGAGGCGGCCCGCCGGCTGGCCATGCCCGGCGACGTCGTGCTGTTTTCCCCGGCGTGCGCCTCGTTCGACATGTTCGACAACTTCGAGCACCGGGGCGACGTGTTCAAGAAGCTTGTGGAGAGGCTCGAATGAATGTCACCGAACCGGTGGGGGGGTCTGGGGGAGGAGCGGCGGTCGCTCCCCCCCAGAATGGATAGTTGCCGCGCAAGCTCGCGCCCGACTTCTGGCTCTTCGGCGTCGCCGTCGTGTTGCTCTCGATCGGCGTGGTGATGGTCTACTCGGCGAGCGCGATCGTCGCGGCCGACCGGTTCCACGACCCCTACTTTTTCCTCAAGAAGCAGGTCTTCTGGGCACTGCTCGGGGGAGCCGGCCTCTGGCTGATGCTCCGCGTGGACTACCGGCGGCTCGAGGGGCTCGTGCTGCCGCTCCTGATCGTGTCGGCCGGCCTGCTCGTGCTCGTGCTCATCCCGCCCGTCGGCCAGGCCATCAACGGCACGCGCCGCTGGATCCGGCTCGGGGCCGTGTCGTTCCAGCCGGCGGAGCTGGCGAAGCTCACGCTGGTCCTCTATCTCGCCGCGTTCATCGCCGAGAAGCGCGACGCGCTCGGCGACTTCCGTCAGGGGCTCCTCCCGCCGCTCGCGGTCGCCGGGATGCTCGCCGCGCTCGTGCTCGCCCAGCCCGACCTCGGCAACTGCCTGACCCTGATCGCGCTGACGTTCGCGCTGCTGTTCCTGGCCGGCGGGCGCCTCGCCCACCTCGGGCTGATCCTCGCCCCCGCCGTCACGCTCAGCGCGATCGCCGTCTGGGCGGCGCCGTACCGGCTCCGGCGCGTCACCGCGTTCCTCGACCCGTGGTCGGACCCGCGCGGGAGCGGGTTCCAGATCATCCAGTCGTGGCTCGCCTTCGGCAACGGCGGCGTGCTGGGCCAGGGGGTCGGCGCCTCGAAGCAGAAGCTCTTCTACCTGCCCGAGTCCCACACCGACTTCATCTTCGCCATCATCGGCGAGGAGCTCGGCTTCGTCGGCGCAGCGGCGGTCGTGGCGCTGTTCGCCGTGCTCGTCTGGCGCGGGCTCCGGATCGGGCTCCGCGCCCCCGAGCCCTTCGGCGCGTACCTCGCGCTCGGGATCACGCTGTTGATCGCGACCCAGACGCTCGTGAACCTGGGCGTCGTGCTGGGCCTCCTGCCCACGAAGGGGCTGCCGCTGCCCTTCATCTCGTTCGGCGGCTCGGCGCTGCTCGTCACGATGCTCTCGACCGGAGTGCTCCTGAACATCTCACAACAAGCGAATGTTTAAGCGCTACCAGCACATCCACTTCGTCGGCATCGGGGGCGCCGGGATGTCCGGCATCGCCGAGATATTGTTGAATCTCGGATACCGCGTGACGGGGTCAGACCTGAGACGGAACGACGCGGTCGAGCGTCTCGAGCAGCTTGGCGCAAAGGTCTCCGTCGGCCACGAGGCCTCACACGTCGAAGGGGCGCACGTGGTCGTCTATTCGTCGGCTGTTTCGCGGGACAACATCGAAGTGCAGGTCGCGCGCCAGCGTCAGGTCCCGACCATCCCGCGCGCCGAGATGCTCGCCGAGCTGATGCGCCTGAAGTACGGGATCGCCGTCGCGGGCACCCACGGCAAGACGACGACCACGTCCATGATCGGCGCGGTGCTGGCCGAGGGACGCTACGACCCGACGATCGTCGTGGGCGGCCGCGTGACCAACCTCGGCTCCAACGCACGCTTGGGCCAGGGGGACTACCTGGTGGCGGAGGCGGACGAGTCGGACGGCTCGTTCCTGAAGCTCGCGCCGACGATCGCGGTCGTCACCACGATCGACGCCGAGCACCTGGACCACTACGGCACCCTGGAGGCCATCCGCGAGGCATTTCTCCGCTTCGTCAACAAGGTGCCCTTCTACGGCTCCGCCGTCCTCTGCCTCGACCAGCCGAACATCCAGATGCTGATCCCGCAGCTCGAGAAGCGGATCATCACGTACGGCCTCGAGTCGGCCGCAGACCTCGTCGCGCGCCGGCTCCACGGGAGTGGGATGACGAGCCGCTTCGAGGTCTTCCAGCGTGGAAGTCTTCTCGGCGAGTGCACGCTCCAGGTCCCGGGACACCACAACGTGCTCAACGCCTTGGCGGCCATCGGTGTGGGCCTGGAGCTCGAGATTCCCTTCGTGACGGTGAAGCGCGCGCTCGCCGGCTTCGCGGGCGTCCAGCGTCGGTTCCAGATCCGCGGGCGCGCGGCGGGCGTCACGGTGGTCGACGATTACGGCCACCACCCGGCCGAGATCCGGGCGACCCTGGCCGCCGCCAAGGTCGGATTCGACTGCCGGCTCGTGACGGTCTTCCAGCCGCACCGCTACACGCGCACGCACCATCTGCGTCAGGAGTTCCTCACGGCGTTCAACCAGACGGACGTCCTCATCGTGATGGACATCTATCCCGCCGGCGAGGCGCCGATCCCCGGGGTCACCGCCGAGGACCTCGCCGAGGGGATCCGCGCGCACGGCCACCGCGACGTCACCTACCTCGGCGGCGATCGAGCGCGCGTGGTCGAGCACCTCTGTGAGGTCACCCGGCCGGGCGACCTGGTGCTGACGCTCGGCGCGGGCGATGTGGGCGCGCTTGGGCCCGAGCTGCTGAAACGCCTCGAAGGCGACGACCCGAACGGGAGGGCGCAATGCTAGGAGAGATCCGCGGCGAAGTGCGGTTCAAGGAGCCGCTGAGCTTCCATACCTCGCTCCGCATCGGCGGCCCCGCCGACATTTTCGTCGTCCCTCAAGACGTCGATGACATCCGTCACGCGCTGCTCTTCGCCGAGCGCGAGCAGCTGTCCGTGGCGGTCATCGGCGGCGGCAACAACCTGCTCGTTCGTGACCGTGGGGTGCGTGGCGTCGTGCTGCGTCTCGAGGGGTGCCTCGGCCGCGCCGAGTTCCACGGCGAGGAGGCGATCGTCGGCGCGGGCGTGAGCCTGTCGGCGCTGATCCGCGAGGCGGCGGCGCTGAACCTCGGCGGGATCGAGTGCCTGGTCGGGGTTCCGGCGACGATCGGCGGCGCGCTCGCCATGAACGCCGGAACGCCGGACGGTTGGATCGGCGATTTTGTGAGCGCCGTCTACTTCCTCCATCCCGACGGCACGCTCGGCGAGTTCAAGCCGACCTCGGGCGCCTTCACCTATCGGGCCTTCGACGCGCCCGCGGGCGCCGTGCTCATCGGCTGCCGCTTACGGCTCACGCGCCGGCCGATCGCGGAAATCCAGAAGGACGTCAAGGTCCGCCTGAAGCATAAGAAAGCCACCCAGCCGCTCGCCCTCGCGTCGGCCGGATGCGTCTGGAAGAACCCGCCCGGCGACTTCGCCGGCCGGCTGATCGAGAAGTGCGGGCTCAAGGGCAAACGGATCAACGGCGCGGAGGTCTCCTCCAAGCACGCCAACTTCATCGTGAACCGGGGCGGCGGCACGGCGGCCGACATCCTGGCGCTCATGGAGCTCACGCGCGAGCGCGTGCAGCACCAGTTCGGGATCGTGCTGGAGCCGGAGATCAGGATTGTCGGGGAATAGATGCCGAGCGGCCTCGGTTCGCCGAGGAGTCGCGCCGCCCGAGCGCCCGACCTGGGCGAGCGCTCGGTCTTCGTCGCCGACCAGCGGGTGGGCAAGGGAGGCCGCCGGCGCGCGCGGCAGCGCCGGCACCTCCTGCGCCTGCTCCAGCTCGCGGCGCTCGCCGCGGCCGCGCCGCTCGCCGTCGCCGTCTCCGCCCAGTGGCTCCTCACCACGCCGCGCTTTGCCGTCGTGAGCGTGGACGTGCGCGGCACCTCCCGCGTGTCGGCGGCACGGATCCTGGCCGCCGCCGCCGTCCAGCCCGGAACGAGCCTGTTCGGCCTCGACCCGCGCGCCGTCGCCTCCCGTGTGGAGGCCATCCCCGAGATCCGGCGTGCGGACGTCGTCCGCGAGTTCCCGAACCGGGTCGTCATCTCCGTCGAGGAGCGGCGCCCCTTCACGCTCGTTCACGCGGGTCGCCTGCACTGGGTGGACGAGGAAGGCCGGCTCCTCGGCGCCTCGCCCGAGGCGGTCGTGCCTCAAGTGCCGGTCGTGAGCGGCCTCTCCGACGACGAGCTCGCGTCGATGCGTAGCGCGCCGAGCCCGAAAGCACTGGCCGCCATCGCGCTGATCCGGGCCCTGCTCCGGACCGGGAGCACGCTCGCCGCCGAGATCTCCGAGATCGACATGAGCCGCAAGGATGGGCCCCTGCTCTATACCATCGACGGCGTCGAGGTGCGGCTGGGCACCGAGGACTGGGAAGAGCGCCTGGCGCGCCTCGAGGGCGTGCTTGCCCAGGTGACCGGCCGGGACGTCCGCGCGGTGGATCTGCGGTTCCGGGGTCAGGTCATCCTCCGGCGCGGACGCTCGTAATGCGGCGCTCGAAGGCGCAGGACCTGGTCGTTGGGCTGGACGTGGGGACGACGAAGATCTGCGCGGTGGTCGCCCAGCCGGTCCCGCACGGTCTCGACATCGTCGGTGTGGGCACCGCGCCCTCGCGCGGCCTCCGGCGCGGGATCGTCGTCCATATCGACTCCACGGTAGAGGCGATCAAGGCCGCCGTCGCCGAGGCCGAGCAGATGGCGGGTGTCGAGGTCGCCGGTGTCTGCGCGGGCATCGCGGGCGGGCACATCCGCGGCGTCAACAGCCGCGGTGTCGTCGCCGTGTCCGGCAAGGACCGCGAGGTGGGCCCGACGGACGTCGAGCGGGCCGTGGACGCCGCGCGCGCGATCAACCTGCCGCAGGACCGCGAGATCATCCACGTCCTGCCCCAGAACTTCATCGTGGACGACGGCGAGGGGATCCGCGATCCCATCGGCATGTCGGGCGTGCGCCTCGAGGTCGAGGTGCACATCGTCACCGCCGCGGTGACCTCGGTCCAGAACGTCGTCCGGTCGGTGAACCGCGCGGGCCTCGCCGTCCACGACGTGATCCTCGAGCCGCTCGCCTCCGCGGAGGCCGTCCTGTACGAGGACGAGAAGGAGCTCGGTATCGTCGTGGTGGACCTCGGCGGCGGCACGACCGATGTCGCACTCCTCCGTAACGGCGCGATCTGGCACACGGCCGTCCTGCCGCTCGGCGGCGACCACATCTCGAACGACATCGCCATCGGCCTCCGCACGCCGATGGCCGACGCCGAGGACATCAAGAAGCGGTACGGATGCGCGCTGACGGCGCTGGTATCGGCGGAGGAGACGGTGGACGTGCCGTCGGTCGGCGGCCGCAAGCCCCGCCAGCTCTCGCGCCAGGTGCTCTCGGAGATCATCCAGCCGCGGGTCGAGGAGATCTTCACGCTCATCGCCCGCGAGCTCGGGCGCGCGGGCTTCCAGGACGCGGCAACGGCCGGCGTCGTCGTCACGGGCGGGACGTCACTCATGGAAGGCG
The DNA here is from genome assembly GCA_001914535.1 of Candidatus Rokubacteria bacterium 13_2_20CM_69_15_1. Lineage (GTDB taxonomy): Bacteria > Methylomirabilota > Methylomirabilia > Rokubacteriales > CSP1-6 > 20CM-2-70-11. The sequence continues at coordinate 222 of MNCR01000036.1, read as the reverse complement.
TGCCCGAGCTCGCCGAGGCGGTTTTTGATCAGCCGGTCCGACGCGGCGTGCCCTTCGGCGTGAGCGGCCTCGCTGAGATCGTGCAGAGCCCGATCTACGCGACCGCGGTGGGCTTGGCGCTCCACGGCGCCCGCGCGCGGACTCAGGCCGACACGGCCTCGTCGACGGACTTCACCCGGCTCGGACGGCTCACGCGACGCCTGTCCGGGTTTCTCGATGCCA
>MNCR01000138.1 GCA_001914535.1 Candidatus Rokubacteria bacterium 13_2_20CM_69_15_1 | reverse complement strand
CCGTCTACGACGTGCCGCACGCGCCGCGGCCGTGGGGACGAAAAGTCGCGACGTATCTCTGGGCGAAGTCGATCGCCGCCGGCCCGCTCCTGATCGCGTCGGTCGCGGTGCTCGGCGGCGGCGCGCCGTCGGACCGGCTGCTCGGGATCGCCGCGCCGGCCCTGGCGCTCCTCTTCCTGCTCGCGACCTCGGCGCTGCTCGTGCTCGACCTCAAGCGCCCCGAGCGCTTCCATTACATCCTGTTCAAGTCGAACTACCGATCCTCGCTCGTCTGGGGAGCGTGGATCCTCATCGCGTACGGCGTCGTCGCCGCCCTGTGGCTCTGGAGCGGCCTCTCGGGCGGAGGCGAGCTCGTCCCCTTCCTGGCGCTGCCGGCCTTCGTGCTCGCGGCGGCGGCCGCGGGCTATAGCGCCTTCCTGTTCGGGCAGGCGGAGGGGCGCGACTTCTGGCAGAGCTCGCTGCTCCTCCCGCAGCTGCTGGTCGCGGCGCTGGTCGCCGGCGCCGCGTCGCTCCTCATCGCCGGCTTCGCCAGCGGCGCCGATGTCCTCGGCTTGTGGACACTCAGCCTCGTCATGGCGGCGGCGCTCCTCGTGCATGGGCTCACCCTCGTCGCCGAGCTCGGCGTGCCTCACGCCAACCTCGACGCCACCCGCGCCGCGTCGTTCATCACGCGCGGCGAGTGGAGGACGCCCTTCTGGGGTGGCGTCATCGCGGCGGGCACCGTCCTGCCGATCGTCCTCGTCTGGCCCAACCCGTATTCGGCGGTCCTCGGCGGGGCGCTGGCCCTCGCCGGCCTCTGGATCTACGAGGACCTCTGGGTCAAGGCCGGGCAATCGGTGCCGCTGTCGTGAGCGGCGCGGATCCGCGCGCGCGCGAGCCGCTGCACCCGGTCGCGCGGGAGCTCCCGCCCCCCGCCCGCGGCCTCCAGAGCTACCCGCCCGTCGAGCGCTGGGAGGCCTGGAGCGAGTACGACCCGGTCGCGTGGCCGCGGAAGGTCACGCGCAACTACGCGCTGATCCCGACGATCTGCTTCAACTGCGAGGCCGCGTGCGGGCTCCTCGCCTATGTCGACACGCAGACGCTCACGATCCGGAAGTTCGAAGGTAACCCGGTGCATCCGGGGAGCCGCGGACGCAACTGCGCAAAGGGGCCCGCGACACTCAACCAGGTGAACGATCCCGAGCGGATCCGGTACCCGTTGCGCCGCGTCGGGCCCCGGGGCGGCGGGCAGTGGGAGCGCGTGAGCTGGGACGAGGTGCTCGACGACCTGAGCGCCCGGATCCGGCAGGCGCTCGTCGAGGGCCGGCGCACGGAGATCATGTACCACCTCGGGCGCCCGGGCCACGAGCTCGTCTATCTGCAACGCGTCTTGCACGCCTGGGGGATCGACGGCCACAACAGCCACACGAACGTGTGCTCCTCGAGCGCCCGTGCGGGCTACGCCTTCTGGCATGGCATGGACCGGCCGTCGCCCGATCACGCGAACGCGCGGTTGATCTTGCTGCTCTCCTCACACCTCGAGACCGGCCACTACTTCAACCCCCACGCCCAGCGGATCATCGAGGCCAAGGAGCGCGGCGCGAAGGTCTGCGTCATCGACTCCCGGCTGTCGAACACGGCGTCGATGGCCGACTGGTGGCTCGCGCCCTGGCCCGGCTCCGAGTCCGCGCTGTTGCTCGCGCTGGCGAGCGTGCTCGTGCGCGAGCGGCTCTACGACCGGGAATTCGTGCGCCGCTGGGTGAACTGGGAGGAGTACCTCCGCGAGGAGCGGCTGGACGTCGGCGTCAGTTTCGAGGCCTTCGAGCGGGCGCTCGCCGAGCTCTACGCGCCCTACACGCCCGAGTTCGCCGAGGCCGAGAGCGGTGTCGCCGCGGCGACGATCGTGGAGGTCGCGCGCGCGATCGGTCGCGCGGGCCCGGCCCTCGCGACCCACGTCTGGCGCAACACCGCGGCGGGCAACCTGGGCGGCTGGCAGGTGGCGCGGGCGCTGGAGCTGATCGTGGTGCTCATGGGCGCGGTCGCGACGCCCGGCGGCACCGCGCCCAGCGCGTGGAACAAGGCGGTGCCCGCGCCCCCGCTCATGCCGCCCCCCGCCAAGGTGTGGAGCGAGCTCCTGATGCCACGCGAGTACCCGCTCGCGTTCTTCGAGATGAGCTACCTCTTGCCGCATTTCTTGCGGGAAGGCCGCGGCAAGCTCGCGATGTACTTCACCCGTGTCTACAACCCGGTGTGGACGAATCCGGATGGGATGTCGTGGATCGAAATGTTGACCGATGAGGCGAAGGTCGAACGGCACGCGTGTCTCACGCCGATCTGGAGTGAGACGGCCTGGTTCGCCGATTTCGTCTTGCCGATGGGGCACGCGTCGGAGCGCCACGACCTCATGTCGCAGGAGACCCACGCGGCTCGTTGGATCGGCTTCCGCCAGCCCGTGCTGCGCGTGATGCTCGAGCGGCAAGGCAAGACCTTCGACCTCACCTGGCAGGCCCACGAGGCGGCGGGGCTCGGGCAGGTGTGGGAGGAGGACGAGTTCTGGATCGAGCTCTCGTGGCGGATCGACCCCGACGGGCGCCTCGGAATCCGGCGCTACTTCGAGTCGCCCTATCGTCCGGGCGCGAAGCTCCGCATCGAGGAGTTCTACCGCTGGATCTTCGAGCACAGCGTCCCCGGCCTCCCGGAGGCGGCGGCGCGCGAGGGACTGACGCCGCTCGCGTACATGCGCCGGTACGGCGCGTTCCTCGTCGAGGACAACGTCTATCGCACCCACGAGCAGCCGCTCACGCCGAGCGAGCTCCACGGCACCCGGGTGGATCCGGTCACGAAGGTCGTCGTCAAGGACGGCACGGCGGTGGGCCTCGAGGTGGACGGCGTGCCGCGCGTCGGCTTTCCGACGCCGTCGCGGAGGCTCGAGTTCTTCTCGCGAACGCTCAAGGAGTGGAAGTGGCCCGAGCAGGCCGTCCCGAACTACATCCGGAGCCACGTCCACTGGTCGAAGATCGATCGCGCGAAGGGCGAGATGGTGCTCCTGCCGACCTTCCGGCTCCCGACGCTCATCCACACCCGCTCGGGCAACGCGAAGTGGCTCTACGAGATCTCGCACACCAATCCGCTGTGGCTCCATCCAGAAGACGCCCGTCGGCTCGCCGTCGCCACGGGCGATCTCCTCAAAGTCACGACGGCGATCGGCTCCTTCGTCGATCGCGTCTGGGTGACGGAGGCGATTCGTCCCGGGGTGGTCGCGTGCTCGCATCACCTGGGGCGATGGCGCCTTGACCCGGAATCGGGCGGCGAGCGCTGGTCCACCGCGCTCGTCGAGCTCCAGCGGGGCGACCGAGGGACGTGGCGGATGCGGCAGCGAGAGGGCGTGCGACCGTTCGCGAGCGACGACCCCGACTCCGCGCGGATCTGGTGGCAGGACGCGGGGGTCCACCAGAACCTGACGTTCCCGGTGCAGCCCGATCCGGTGAGCGGCCAGCACTGCTGGCACCAGAAGGTCACGGTCGCCAGGGCGGGCCCCGACGATCGCTACGGCGACATCGTCGTAGACACCGACAAGTCATTCGCGGTCTACCGCGAGTGGCTCAGGCTCGCGCGCCCGGCGCCCGGACCGGGCAACCTCCGCCGCCCGCTCTGGCTCCCCCGGGCACTCAAGCCGGATCCCTCCGCCTACCTTCTGTAGCGGCTCCGTACGGACGGCTGAAACGGGTGTACAGTAGGGCCGCGATGCGCGGATCCTCCACGATGACGCGACGGCGAATGCTCGAGACGCTCGGCGTGATCGGCGCCGCCGCGGCGAGCGGCGCCCTCACGGCGCCGGCGCGGGCCCGCGCGCAGCAGCTCGGGCTCAACGAGAGCGTCGACGACGCGATGAAGCGCGTGTTCGGGCGCCGACCGATCAAGGACGGCGCGAGCCTGATCAAGCTCGACCTCCCGCTCATCGCCGAGAACGGCGCCGTCGTCCCCGTGTCGGTGCGCGTGGACTCGCCGATGACCCCGACGAGCTACGTCAAGCACATCTACATCGTCGCCGACAAGAACCGGATCCCCGTCGTGACGCGGGTGACGCTCACGCCGGCCGCGGGCCAGGCGTTCATGGGCGTGAACATCCGCCTCGGCGATACGGGCGACGTGCGCGCCATCGTCGAGCAGAGCGACGGCACGCTCTGGCAGGTCGCGCGCGAGGTGAAGGTCACCGTCGGCGGGTGCGGGGGCTAGGCAGCATGTCGGACCTCGGCAAGGTCCGCATCAGAGTGCCGTCGAGCATCAAGCCCGGCGACGTCGTGCAGGTCCGGACGCTCGTGATCCATCCCATGGAGCGCATCGAGCGCGACGCGCAGGGCAAGATCATCCCGAAGACCTACAACTACATCACCCGCGTGGTCGTGACGTATCTCGGCAAGACGGTCGTCGCGTTCGACACCACGCAGAGCGTGAGTGAGAACCCCTTCTTCTCGTTCGCGTTTCGGGCGACCGATCCCGGCCCGCTGAGCGTCGAGTTCCACGACACCACCGGCGGCAGGTACGAGGGCAAGGTCGACATCACGTTCGCCTGAGGAGCCGATGCGATCGGTGCGGCGGCGCCTTGCGCTTCCCGCGATCGCGCTCTCCGTGCTGGCGGTCGGCTGCGCCGTGACCGAGCGGGCGATGCCCGAGGACGCGGACACTCCTCGATGGACGTCACGCGCGATCCCCGAGGCCCGCGGGGACTTCCGCGTCCTTCCCGATGGCCGCCGCGCGGCGATCCGCTACAAAGGATGGACGCCGGCTGACTTCGGTGCCTTCCGGACCTACGCGTACGACGACGCGCGGCCCGAGCCCGCCGTCCTGGGCGCGACGATTCCGGCGGGGCTCTCGGGCGACGCGACGAAGGGCCGCGTGCTGTTCCTGGACCGCGCGAAGGGCCCGTGCACCGGCTGCCACCTGGTGCCCGGCGACGACGTGTGGCCGGCGGGCAGCGTCGGGCCTGACCTCTCGACGATCGGCGACCGCCGCCTCCCCGACCCGTACCTGTATCAGCTCCTCTGGGACCCGCGCGTGGTGTACCCCAACACGGCGATGCCGCCGTGGGGCGCGACCGGCGTCCTCACGCCCGAGGAGCTCGTCCATCTCGTCGCCTACCTCCAGACGCTCAGGGCACCGCTTCCGCCGGAGCGGGACGCCGACCGAAATCCTTTCACGCGCAAGACGCCGGTCGGCTTCGGCGACGGCCTCGACCCGACGAACAACCCGGCCGTGCTCCTCGCCGAGGACGCCCAGGCGCAGTGGGAGGAGAAGGGGCCGGCGGGGCGGGCCTGCGCCGACTGTCACCCGGGCGGCGCCGAGCGCGCGATGCGGGGAGTCGCGACGCGCTACCCGAAGCACCTGAAGGCGTACGGCCGGGTGATGAGCCTCGAGGACTTCCTCGAGGCGCACGGCCCCGAGACGACGGGGCGGCCGTATGCGGCCGAGTCGGCGGACAACCTGACGATGACGATGCTCGTGAAGATGGCCTCCAACGGCCTGCCCGTGACCCTCGACACGGCGAGCCCCGAGGCGCGCGCGGCGATCGCGCGCGGGCGCGCGACGTTCGCGAAGCGGGTGGGCCAGCGCAACCACTCGTGCGCCGACTGTCACACGCGCGACGGTGGCGCCGGCAAGTTTCTCGGCGGCCGCCTGCTCGCCGACGCGCGCGACGGGCTGACACGCCACTTGCCGACATGGCGCACGAGCCAGGGCGAGGTGTGGGATCTCCGCAAGCGCGTCCAGTGGTGCATGACACCGCTCGGCACGAACATGCTCGCGGCGGATGCCGTCGAGTACGCCGAGCTCGAGCTCTACCTCACGACGTTCGACGACGGCAAACCCCTGCGGGTTCCGGGCATCCGGCATTGAGCCTCGACATTACCCGTCGGGACCTCGTGAAGCTCCTCGCGATCGCGGCGAGCGCCGGCATGGACCCGCGCGGGCTCGAGGCCGACGACGGGCCCGAACGCCTCCTCGACTTCGAGCCCCTCGGCAACGTCACGCTCTTGCACGTGACGGACACCCACGCGACGACGCGTCCCGTGTTCTACCGCGAGCCCGACACGCTCATCGGGGTCGGCGACGAGCGCGGCAAGCCGCCGTTCCTCACGGGCGCGGAGCTGCTGCGCGCCTACCACCTGGCGCCGGGGACCGCCGAGGCGTACGCGTACACGTGCCTGGACTTTCCGGCGCTCGCCGCCCGCTACGGCCGGATGGGCGGCTACGCCCACCTGGCCACGCTCGTCAAGCGCGTCCGCGCCGAGCGGCCCGGACGCACGCTCCTCCTCGACGGCGGCGACACGATCCAGGGCACGGCGGGAGCGCTCTGGAGCCGCGGCGAGGACATGGTGCGCGTCTCGAACCAGCTCGGCGTGGACGTCCTGACGGCGCACTGGGAGTTCGCCTACGGCATCGACCGCGTCCGGGAGCTTTTCGGCGACCGCGAGGGGAGGGGGCTCTTCGCGGGCGCGTTCGTCGCCCACAACGTCAGGGACGCCTGGGGCGACCGCGTGTTCCGGCCCTACACCATCCGCGAGATCGGCGGCGTGCGCGCAGGCGTCATCGGCCAGGCGTTCCCGTACACACCGGTCTCGCACCCGCGGCGGTTCGTCCCCGACCTCACCTTCGGCATCCGCGAGGACGGCGTGCAGGCGCTCGTCGACGAGCTGCGCGACGCGCAGAAGGCCGACCTCGTCGTGCTCCTCTCCCACAACGGGATCAGCGTCGATCGGAAGCTCGCCGCGCGCGTGCGCGGCCTCGACGTGATCCTGGGCGGCCACACGCACGACGCGCTCCCTCAGCCGATCGTCGTCGGCCGGACGCTCGTCGTGAACTCGGGCTCCCACGGGAAGTTCCTGAGCCGCCTCGACCTCGACATCCGGCGGGGCCGGGTCGCCGCGCACCGCTACCGGCTCATCCCCGTTCTCGCGCGGTACGTCGCCGAGGACGCGGAGATGGCGCGACTCGTCCGCGAGCTTCGCGGCCCGTGGGAGGCGAAGCTCGGGGAGCGGCTGGCCGTTTCGGAGTCGCTCCTCTACCGGCGCGGGACCTTCAACGGGACCTTCGACGAGCTGATCCTGGACGCGCTCGTGAAGCGCTTCGACGCGCAGGTCGCGTTCTCACCGGGGTTCCGCTGGGGCGCCACGATCCTGCCGGGCCAGGCGATCACGCTCGAGGACGTCTATGTCCACACGGCGCTGACGTACCCGAACACCTGGGCGAGGGAGCTCAAGGGGCAGGAGATCCACCGGATCATGGAAGACGTCGCTGACAACCTCTTCCACCCCGACCCGTACTATCGCCAGGGCGGGGATATGGTCCGTCTGGGTGGGCTCACGTACACGATCGACCCCGCCAAGACGCTCGGGCGGCGAATCAGCGACGTCCGCGTCGGCGGGCGGCCACTCGAGCCCGCGCGGCGCTACAAGGCGGCGGGCTGGGCCAGCGTCGGGGCCGAGGCCGACGGGCCGCCGGCGTGGGACGTCGTCGCCGACCACCTGCGCCGCCTCGGGCGCGTCAAGCTCGACCCGCGCGCCCGCGTACGCGTCGTCTAGCGGCGCGCGTCGGCCCGCCGGCGTCGGAGAGCGCCGACCTCAGCACGCCGAGCAGCGCCCGCGCCTCGGTGGAGAGCGGCCGCTGGCGCGGGTGGATCACGTCGAGGCTCCGGCTGATGGGCTCGGCGTCCACGATCTCGATCGCGGCGAGCGTGCGCCGGCGGAGCTCCCGCCCGACGGCGATGCGCGCGAGGAACGCGAAGCCCACGCC
>MNCR01000122.1 GCA_001914535.1 Candidatus Rokubacteria bacterium 13_2_20CM_69_15_1 | reverse complement strand
CGCGCGCCGCGACACCGGCGCCGGCGAGCAGCGAGATCGACTTCACCGGCGTCATGAAGCAGGACGCGTTGAGATGGACGCCGATCGCCTCCGCCGGGCAGAGACGGAACAGCTCTCGCTGCTGCGCCACGTCCCAGGCGCCGTAGCCGGGACTGACCCGGTTGGTGACCTTCACTCCGCGCGCGATCCCGTCCTGGCAGAGCACGTCGTTGACGTACTCGGCCAGGCTCTCGACGGCGCCCGACCCCACGCTGTCGAGCATGACGGCCAGCGGCAGCTCGCGCGCCTCCCACAACTCGGCGCTACGACGCTCGAGCGATTCGCCGATCGTGCAGACGGCGGCCGCGAGCTCGGCTACGGAGCCCCACGCACGCTCGATGCCCGGGATCGTCAGCGCGACCCCGCCCGCTTCGAGCGTGTCGCCCTCGCGGCGCGTGACGGCCACCCAGCGGACCACCGCGCGCGGCTCCATGAGGCGCCGCCCGAGGGTCTGCGCCGCGTCGAAGAGGGCCAGGACCTCGCGGGTCGGCACGTCGAGTCCGCGCTTGTAGCCCTGGAAGCGCAGGACCTCGTCGGGATCGATCTCGAGCGCGATGTCGGCGAGAACGCGGGGCGCGCCAGCGGGCGCCGTCACGTCGTGCGGCGTCGGACGACCTCGGCGATGCGACGGATGTGCTCGGGGTTGGAGCCGCAGCAGGCGCCGACGATGTTGCACCCGGCGTCGAGCAGCGCCGGGTAGTCGCGCGCCATCGCCTCGGGCCCGAGCTCGTAGGTCACCGCGTCGCCCTTCGTGATCGGGAGCCCCGCATTCGGGTACGCGACGAGGGGGGCGTCTGTGACTTTGCGCATCTCACGGATGATGACGACCGCTCGGTCGGGCCCGCGCCCACAGTTCATCCCGACGACGTCGGCGCCCGCGGCGAGGAGGCTCCGCGCGACGTCCGGCGGACTCTCGCCCCACATCGTGCGGTCCCGCTCGTGCAGCTCCTCGTACTGGAAGAACATCGTCGCCATCACGGGGATGTCCGCGGTCTGCTTGCACGCGCGCACCGCAGCGGTCGCCTCCTGGGGGAACATCATGGTCTCGACCGCGAAGAGGTCCACCCCGCCCTCGGCGAGCGCCGCCGCCTGCTCACGGAACGTCTCGACATACTCCTCGTCGGTCACCCCTTCGTCGAGGGCGTAGTCGCGGGGCAGCCGGCTCGTGGGGCCGATCGAGCCCGCGATGTACGTGCCGGGGGGCGCCACGGCCCTCGCCAGGCGCGCGCCCTTCTCGTTCAGCTCGCGCGTCCGGTCGCCGAGCTTGTACTCGTTGAGCTTGAGGCGGCTGCCGCCGAAGGTGTTGGTCTCGACGATCTGGCTGCCCGCGGCGAAGTAGCCTCTATGGATTCCCTGCACGATGTCGGGGTGGGTGTCGTTCCACAGCTCGGGGCAGGCGCCGTTCGCGAGGCCCGCCGCGAACAGCATGGTGCCGTAGCCGCCGTCGAAGACGAGGATCTCGCCCGCGCGGAGGCGCGCGCCGACCTCCCAGCCGCGCGCCGTCACGACGGGCCCACCGCGGCCGTGACCCCGACCAGCGTCTTGGCCTTCACCACCGCCAGGGTCGAGTCCTTCGCATAGCCGTCCGCCCCGATCTCGTCGGCGAACGCCTGACTCACCGGCGCGCCGCCCACCATCACCTTCACCCGGTCACGGAGCCCGGCCCGGACGAGCGCGTCGATCGTCCGCTTCATCGCGGGCATGGTGGTCGTCATGAGCGCCGAGATCCCGACGATGTTCGCGCCGTGTTCCCCGACCGCGTGCACGAAGGCGTCCGGCGCCACGTCGCGGCCGAGGTTGACGACCTTGAATCCCGCGCCCTCGAGCATCATGGCGACCAGGTTCTTGCCGATGTCGTGGAGGTCGCCCTGCGCCGTGCCGATGACGACCACGCCGAGGTAGTCGTCGCCGCGGGCCGAGGCCGTGATGAGAGGCTTGAGCAGGTCGAGCCCGGCGTACATAGCGCGCGCGGACAGGAGGACCTGCGGCACGTAGTACTCGTTCCGGCGGAACTTCTCACCGACGACGTCCATCCCCGGGATGAGGCCCTTGAAGATGAGCACCTTCGGCTCGATGGAGAGATCGAGGCCCTCTCGAGTCTTACGCGCGACGGTGTCCTTGTCGCCGAGGATCAGCGCGCGCGCCATCGTCGGATAGTCGAAGCTCTCGTCGGCCATGCGCCAATCTTACTATTTTTCTGTGCTAGTATTGCGGCGCGATGAAAATTCGCGTGCTCGGCGCCTTCGGCGGCGAGGGGCTCGGGCACCGACCGTCCGCTTTCCTCGTCAACGACCGAACGCTGCTCGACGCGGGAACCGTCAGCGGCGCGCTGACCGTCTCCGAGCAGCTCGCGATCGAGCACGCGCTGATCTCCCACTCGCACCTGGACCACTTCGCCGGGCTCGCGTACCTCGCTGAGACGCTCGGCTTCTGCGAGACCGGCGCCGCGGTGACGATCACGGGGATCGCGCCCGTCGTGGATACCCTGCGCTGGGGCGTGTTCAACAACATCCTCTGGCCCGACTTCTCCAAGATTCCGCACGCCGACGTCCCCGTCGTGAAGTACCGCACGCTCGTCGAGGATGTCGAGCAACGCCTCGGCGATCTGTGGGTGACGCCGATCCAGGTCAACCACACCGTGCCGACGACGGGCTTCATCATCCACGACGGCTCGACGGGCGTGATCTACTCCGGTGACACGGGCCCGACCGAGGCGCTGTGGCGCGCGGCCCGCGGGCTCCAGGGTCTCCGCGCCGTGATCCTCGAGTGCGCATTCCCGAACCGGCTGGGACCGCTCGCCGAAGTCGCCAAGCACCTCACGCCCGCCCTGCTCGGCCGCGAGCTCGACAAGATGCCGGTGAACCTCCCCGTGTTGATCTACCACGTGAAGCCCCAGTTCCACGAGGAGATCGCCGAGGAGCTCGAGCGCGTCGGCAGCGACCGCGTCGCCATCCTGGATCAGGACCGCACCTACGCCGTCTGACCGGACGCTAGCCGTCCGGCACCAGGACGACCGTCTCGCTCGACACCTCGACGCGCACCCGGTCGCCGAGCCGGTAGATGCGCGTCTCGCCCGTCGAGGACACCTCGACGCGCACCGGCAGCGTCCCGCCGATCTCGATCTCGTAGAGGTGCCGCGCGCCCTCGAAGACGCGGAGCGCGACCTTCCCCGGGATGCCCGGGCCGCGGGCCATCGCCGCCTCGGTGAGGGAGAGCGTCTCCGGGCGGAGAACGAGCAGCCCCGCGTCGCCCTTCCGAAAGGCGCCGGTGCCGGCGACCGGCACCTGGTGGCCGCCCTCGGTCTCGACGACCACGCCCAGGTCGCGGACCTCCACGACGCTCACCGGCAGGAAGTTCGCGGGGCCCAGCGTCTCCGCCACCGCGCGGCTCGACGGCCGATGGTAGAGCTGGTCGGGATCGCCGATCTGGAGCGCGCACCCCTGGCCCATCACGGCCAGGCGGTCGGAGAGAGCGAGCGCGTCCGCGGCGTTGCGCGTGGCGAGGATCGTCGTCACCGCGAGATCGCGGTGGAGCTTCGCCAGGTCGAAGCGGAGTGTCTTGCGCGCCACCGGGTCGACGTTGGCGAGCGGCTCGTCGAGGAGGAGCACGCGTGGCTCGACGGCGAGCGCACGCGCGATCGCCAGGCGGCGCCTGGCTTCGATACTGAGCTCGGGCGGTCGGCGCCCCTCGAGCCCGGCGAGGCCGAGCCGGCGGGCGACCGTCTCCGTCTTGCGCGCGATCTCCGTCGCGGCGAGCCCCTGTTGCTCGAGACCGAAGCCGATGTGCTGGGCGACTGTGAGGTGGGGCCAGAGCGCGCCCTCCTGGAACACGTAACCGACGCCGCGCCCGCGCGGCGGCAGGAGGGAGATGTCCTGGCCGTCCACGAGGATGCGCCCGCTCGTCATCGGCAGGAAGCCCGCGATCGCCCGCAGCACGTCGGACTTGCCCGACTTGGGCGGGCCGAGGAACGTGAAGAACTCGCCGTAGCGCACGTGGACGCCGACCTCGTGGACGCCCGGCGGGCGGCCGCCGCGCGTGCTGAGCGCCTCGACGCGAACGTCCACCAGCGGCCGGCCGGCGGGCTCCGTCGCACTCACCCGACCACCTCCTGATAGCCGATCATCGCGAGGAAGGGCCGGCTCACGTCCACGGACGACCACGCGAACGTGCCGAGGAACATCCCGACGGGCCGGATGTGAGACCCGGCGAGCCTCAACGCGCGAGCACGCAGAACCCCTGGGCCATCGGTGGGCAGATCGTCGCAAATCGGTGCACGGGACGCAACCCCCGGGCCTTCCGCGTTCCTGCCCTCCGCTTGAGGACGAGTCCTCGAGAGTGGTCCCGGCCTCGGCACTGGCTTGACGCCAGAGTCGCGCCGGGCTACGCTCGCCGTGATGCGTTTCGGGACTGCCTACGTCGTCCAGATCCGCCGCATCCTTTTTCTCGCGCTGATGTCCACCGCAAGGCTCGCGCTGGTGGTGGTCTGCCTCTTGCTCAGTGGGCGTCCTGCTGCCGCCGAATGGTTCGCAGACGTCTATGCTGGCCCGAGCTTGGCCGGGCACCACGACCTCAAGCTCGACGATCGCGGGGTCGGTCGAAGCACGTTCCGGGACGTGGAATTCGGCACTGCCTTGTCGTGGGGCGGGCGCTTCGGTCGCTACTTCGACTCATTGCCGTTCCTCGGCCTCGCCGTGGACTTCTTCCGGTTCTCTCCCAACATCGAACCTCAATCGGTCCGAGTGGAAGGCTGCCTCTCCCTGGGCAGTTGTGGCGGCGGCCAGGTCGGCACCGGCTCGTTCGACATCACGGAAACGGCGCTCTCGATCGACCTGATGCTTCGGCTTCCCCTCATCAAGACGGCCGATGCGTCGAACGGCCTCCTGCAGCCATACCTTGCGATCGGACGACCGCTCTTCATAACGACCGTTGATCCTCGGAATACCAGACTGTTCCGCAACCATAACTCCGACACGGATCTCTCTTTTGGATACAAGGCCGCCGGGGGACTGGCCGTTCAGGTCTACAAGAGCCTCGTCATGTTCGTGGAATATCGCTTCACCCAGGTCGCGCCGGACGTCAACCTGCAGGATGGCGTGTCGGCGGCCAGGGCCACACTTCGCACCGAGCTGAACACCCACTCCGCCCTCGTCGGCATCTCCGCGCGGTGGTGACCTGACCGGGTCTCCTCGAGGCCGCCGCAGCCGCTCCTCGCTCGCCTCCACAACAGATTCCCGCTCTTCGCTGTTCTCCATACCGTCCGCGATTTCAGAACGGTGCAGACGCACGTGACTCCTTTTCCGCCCGTGGCGTCGTTCGGCCCTCGCGGGCCGGGAGGCCACCATGCAGAATGCCAGAGGCGACACATGCGGAGAATGGACCGTGGCTGCGAAGGAACAATCGGTGTGCGTCACAAGTACAGGACTTCAGTGGGCGCGAACCGTTACATCGAGGCGTTCGTGCTCGGGCGCTTGTGCAAACGAATTCCACCTGATTGAAAAGGCTTTCAGGTCTGATGGCGCCTCTGCTCTCCGTGTGGGGTCGAGGTGACCTAGTCATGAAAAATACTGCAGGGTGTGTCGTCGCCGTTCTGGTCCTGGGGTCGGTGCTTGGATCGGCGATCGAGGGGCAGGCGGCCAACCTGGAGGTCCAATTTATCGACATGACCAACAACCTCCTCGCGACGTGCCGGGATAATGCTGCGTGTGATTCCGCCGGAGCCGTTGGCACGATCATTTTTAACCTTGCCGTGGCGGGCGCCTCTGCTGAGGGCGTCGCGACAGCCGCCCCGGGTCCCTTCGGTCTGACCTTGCTCTATGACGTCGGCGGCGCAGCCGCGAATAGCTATCGGATTGCGATTTCGGAGGACAATTTGAGCGGGTCGAGCCTCGTCTGGACTGGCGGCGTCGGTGGCACCCAGTCCGGCATCGACACCACGTCGTTCGACCTCTTTGCACACACGGGCAACGTCAAATTCCTCGGGAATACCGGCGTCTGCCAGGCCGGCCCGTTCTCAGGGACCACCTTCGGCCCAGCCGCCGCGAGGTGCGAATCCCTCCCTTTTAGTGCCACAGCGTTCTCCCTCACAGAGCTGGTCGATATTTCGGGGGTCCAGCGCGCGACAGGCGCCTCACTCTTCACGGTGGGCACGGTGGACGTGCCCGAGCCCGGGACTCTGCTCCTCCTCGCGAGCGGGTTAGCGGCCACGGGAATGTACGGGCGAGGGAGAGCTTTTCGCGCGCGGGAGAAATAGACCAGACCCACCTCGCCCTCGCTGAGGGCGGAGGGGCGCCTCACTCCTTGAGTACGCAGAACCCCTGCGCCTCGATGCCGAGCGCGGTGTTGAACTTGCTGCGGAACACGCGCGGCGCACGCGCCCATTGATTTTAGGGCGTTGAGCTTGCAGATGAAGGCAGAACGAAGCACGTTCTAGCTTGAATCTGTCACCCAGCTGTCACCAGGAATCGGCCGATCGTGATTTCACGATCGACTCACCGAACGACCTCTCCCGTCCATCGATCCCTGTCCGCCCAGTATGGACACGCAGGGCACTTCTCTCCGACCGCGTAGTCGACGCCTTCTTCGTGTGGGCATCCGATGATGCCCGGACTCATCACGACAGTCTTCACGTGATGGGCCGCCATGAAGTCAAGCGCGGCGCCGCAGACATCCTGGTCGAACCGCACATCTGCTTCGGCAGAATGCCAGCGCTCCAGCGCTGAAGGTTCGTCTCCCTCCGCGAGGATCACCCCGACTGCTACTTTTGTGGCTCTGCTGGCGTCTGGTCCGTAGTAAGCGACCGTTGCGGCCGGGTAGCCCCTGAAGCCTCGTCGTGATCTTTCTCGAAGCGCCGCAAAGCGACCAGCACGTGCCATCCGGCCGTACCTCCCTGCGCTACCGGTCGTCCAGTTTGCCATGTCAGCCGCGGGGTGCCTTGCGCCCCATCAGCTGCATGCTTTCGTTAACTAAACTAAGCAGCCGGTCGTAATCGGCATGGGTGCCGATCCAGAACCACACGAGCCCGTCTTTCACTTCCACGGCCAGGGCGCGGTAGTGGGCTCCAACCCGAGCTGACCAGAAGCGACCGACCTTTTTGAAGTGGAGCGATGGGTGCCGCGGGTCTTGCTTCAGGCGCGCGTACGCTTGGTCGGCGCGGCTCCGAACATCCGACGGTAAGGCCCGGTAGGACGCCCAGAAATCGGGAGACGCGTGATGAGTCAGAGAGGTTTTGTCTTACCAGCTGCGTGGTCACGAAGGGCTTTCTCCGCAAGATCGTCAAGCCTCCCCGCTTGAACGTCACGCTCGAGCTGACGGTCCCAGGCGGCCCAGTCGTATTCCAGGAACCAGGCGCGAAACTGCGCAAGCTCGTCCCGGGAGAGCGCTTGGATCTCTTGCTCGATCTTTTCGATCTTGCCCATGACCCTTAGTCGGTGTCCTAGTCTAACATCCTGCCGGGCCCCGAAGAAAAGCGGCCATCCTGCTGACTAACTACTGCTGTACCCACGGAAACGCTCCAGCGATGAGGAGCCAGACTGCCGCCGTCTTCACTTCGTCGTCCTCGTCCTGTCGGCGGCCGAACGGACCGCGCTTAAGCTGCGGCGCGCTGAAGAAAGACTCATTCCACAATCTACGCGCGCCGCCAGCTTCAAACGCTTGTTGGACGGACAGAATCACCCGAGAGGTTTGAGATGGTGTCGGAGCCAGTCGATCAGTTCGTTGCGATCGAGCCGGCCTCCGGCGAGATCGAGTATAAGGCGCTCCTGGGCATCGATGGAGGCATTGATCTCGGTACCGTTGAGTACCAGGAACGTCTCCATGGCGGCATGCCCGACGCGCTTGTTGCCATCGACAAATGGGTGGCCCTGAACCAACGCCACACACAGCGCCGCGGCCTTCTCAGGGAGCGTGGGATACAGGTCATTACCACCGAATGTGGCCTTGGGCTGGGCGACTGCGGACTCCAGCGCACCGAAGTCCCGAATGCCGGGCGAGCCACCGGTCGTCTGGAGGAGGCGCCGATGCAGCTCAACGACCTCCCCCAGCGTGACGTAGCGCATCAGGCCAGGCGCCGGTACAGCTCCTGGTTCTTCTGTAGTACTCGCTTGGCAGCTGCCTCGAAATCGCCGTCCCGAGTCGTGAGCAAATCCGCAACTGCTGCCCGGGCCAAGTCCTCCGGCGTTAGACCGAGACGTTCCGCCTCCTGGCGCAGGCGCTCAGCCTGCGCCTGCGACAGATCGATAGTGACTTTCATGTGTGTACTGTACCGTGTCGCCGGGCCGTCCAACAACATGGTAGAGCGGACCGGCCCAGGGCGGCCGGCCGCTCACCATGCTCGTTAGGCAGCGGCCGATTCACTAGCAGCATTCCAAGAGGTGATAGAAT
>MNCR01000085.1:24816-25011 GCA_001914535.1 Candidatus Rokubacteria bacterium 13_2_20CM_69_15_1 | reverse complement strand
AGCCGCGCGGCGACGAGACCGCCGATGATGCCACCGAACGAAAATCCGGCGATATCGAGCTCCGTCGGTGGCGGTACCACGACGTGAAGTCCCGAAGCCAGCAGGTCGGCGAGCGCGTCGGCCGTGTGCGGCTGAGGCGGCACATCCGAGTCGCCGAATCCCGGCATGTCCGGCGCGAGCACACGGACATGGCGG
>MNCR01000085.1:23555-24507 GCA_001914535.1 Candidatus Rokubacteria bacterium 13_2_20CM_69_15_1 | reverse complement strand
CTAACCTCAGAGATAGGCGAGCAGCCGGCCGCAGGCGATGACGCCGGTCCAGAGCGTCAGCGACAACACGGCCGCGAGCCTCGCCGCCGCCGGTGGCTCGGCGTCGACGTTCCAGGCGCTCACGGAGCGGAACGGCCAGCGGTGGAAGACCGCGGCGTTGAGACAGGCCGCGGCGACGAGCACCAGCTTGAGCCGAAAGGCGGGGTTCGCGGCGAACTCCGTCGCGTGTGCCGCGAACATCAGGAAACCAGTCGGCACCATCACGCCGAGACCCAGGCGCGCCCACGGCAGCAGATGGCGCGCCATCTCCGCCACCGGGAGGCGACGGGAGACGCCCAGGAGCCGCAGGTCGAACATCGCGGCGGCGCCCACGAGGAGGACGATGCCGACGATGTGGATGATCTCCACGACCGGGTACAGCCAGAGCCACTGGCGCATGGCGTGCGCCGGCGCCGTGGTCTCGAGCCAGAGCCAGGCCGCGCCGAGCGGCTCGTGCGTCAACGCAGCTCGACGGTCTTTCCGTCGATGGTGATTCGCTCCGCGCGCATCTCCTCGGGGTTGGTCTTGTTCGGGTAGCCGACCACCGTCGCCGTCGCGCCCACCTGGAGGGTCGTCTGCGTCAAGCCGCGCCGCTCCATCCGCGACGGCGGCGCCAGGACCACGAGCCAGGTCTTGCCCGGGACCTCGAGCCGCACGTGACCGTGCGGGTGCTCATAGCCCGCCTCACGGATCACCCCGGTGAGGTCGAGGGTCTGGCTGGCGTCGTACCCGCTCCAGCCGTGGTGCGCCAGCACCGGGGCCGCGGCCAGCAGCCCGAGCATCCCGCCGATCGCGACCGCCACAGAGATCCGCCGTTGCATCGTCCACCTCCTGGAGGGAATGCGCTCAGCGTACCAGGCGCGGGAAGTCGGCGGAAGCCGCGCGAAGGGCCTCGAACACGCGCCGCGGCGTG
>MNCR01000085.1:0-23420 GCA_001914535.1 Candidatus Rokubacteria bacterium 13_2_20CM_69_15_1 | reverse complement strand
GGTGTCGATGCGCGTGAGGCGCGCGTGGGCGTGCGGGCTCCGCACGAGGGCGAGGTGGGCCGTGCCCGGCGGCGCGATGTCGTCCACGTAGCGGCCGGCGCCGGTGAGGAGGCGCCGGTCCTCCTTGCGCTTGAGCGAGGCGCCGACGAGCGGGCTCATGCGGTGCTAATATGATTGATACATAATCCACCGAGGAGGAGCCCATGGGAGCACGCGCAGATGCCCTCGCGAAGCGGTTCGAGGAAGCCACCAAGGCCGTGACCGACATCCTCACGCGGCTGAGCGACGCGGACTGGAAGAAACTGACAGGGGGTGAGAAGTGGTCGGTCGGCGTGGTGGCCCATCACGTCGCCATGGGACACGCAGGCATCTCCAACCTGGTCAAGTCCGTCGCGAGCGGAAAGTCGGTCCCCAGCATGACGAGGGCGCAGCTCGACCAGATGAACGCGCAGCACGCGAAGGAGCACGCCCAGTGCACCAAGGCCGAGACGCTCGAGCTGCACAAGAAGAACGCCGCCGCGGCGGCCACCATGGTCCGGGGGCTCTCGGACGCGGAGCTCGACCGGACCGGCGGCGTCCTCATCGGCATGCCGCCCATGTCCACCCAGCAGGTGGTGGAGCAGGTCCTCATCAATCACGTCAACGAGCACCTCGGCAGCATCCGCGCTGTCGTCGGCGCCAAATGATGTGACGGAGGGAGCGCCGGGCTCCCTCGCGCGGCCCTAGAGCGCGCGATACACCTCTCGTTCGAACGTCCCGAGCAGCTCGATCGCCGTCGTGTCGTAGAAGGGAAAGAGCTGCGAGAGGAAGACGCCGCACACGCGCTTCGTGCGGTCGATCCAGAAGTACGTGTTCGCGAGCCCGGCCCACGCGAGGCTCCCGGCCGCGCGACCCGTGGGCGCGTCACGCATGTTGATGAGGAAGCTGAGGCCCCACTTTTTCGACATTCCCGGGAACAGCTCGACGTCGTTGGAGAGGCCCGACATCGCCGACTTCAGCGTGCCGACCTCGAGCGCACCGATGTGGTTCTGCGCCATGAGGTCCACCGTCTCGCGCCGCAGGAGCTGGCCGCCCTTCGACGCGCCGCCCTGCATGATCGTCTGCGCGAAGGCCAGGTAGTCGCCGGCGGTGCCGTAGAGCCCGCCGCCGCCCATGTGGAACTCGGGCTCCTCGGGCAGCCCGAACGCGATCGGTGCGAGCGCGCCGTCGGCGGACCGCTGATGCACGCTCGCGAGCCGCGCGCGCTGCGACGGGGCCAGCTTGAAGGACGTGTCCTTCATCCCGAGCGGGCCGAAGATGTTCTCCTGGAGGTAGCGGTCGAGCTTCTGGCCGCTCACGGCCTCGACCATCTTGCCGACCCAGTCGATGTTGATCCCGTATTCCCACCGGTCGCCCGGGTCGAACAGGAGCGGCGTCGTCAGGGCCGCGTTGGTGCACGTCGTGATCCCCGGCGTGTTCGTCGCGGCCTGGTACTGCCCGATCGGTGGCGCCCAGATTTCGTAGCCGTAACCCGCCGTGTGGGTGAGGAGGTGGCGGAGCGTGATCGGCCGCTTCGGCGCGCGGAGCCGCGGCTTGCCCGCCGCGTCGAAGCCCTCGAGCACCTTCACCGCGCCGAGCTCGGGCACCACCTCGCTCGCCGCCCGCTCGAGCACGAGCTTGCCCCGCTCCACGAGCTGCATGGCCGCCGTCGCCGTGATCGCCTTCGTCATCGAGGCGATCCAGACGACCGTGTCGGGCGTCATCGGTGCGGGCTTGCCGAGCTCGCGCCAGCCGAACGCGCCCTCGTAGAGGACGCCCTTGTCGGTCGCCGCCATCGCGACGATGCCCGGCATCTTCTTCGACTCGACGGCCTGCTGGAAGCTCGTGTCCACGTTCTTGAGGGTCGCCATGGTCCGTCTCCTTCCGCGTGTTTCTTAGCGTGTGCTCCGGAGATGCTCGTCGCGCCGGGCCTGGAGGTCGTGGTCCGCGTAGCTCATGAGGTCCGGGCGCGCAGCCCGACGTTCTCGAAGCCGTGGACGACGTCGGCCGGGCAGGAGACGCAGTCCCAAGGCCCGAGCACCGTCTCCGCGCGGATGAAGAAGACTTCTTCGCACTCGTGCTGGGCGCGCCGGTAGCCCTCGACCTTGGCATCGGCGAACGCCTCCCAGTCGGCGACGCGCTCGCTCCAGCGCGCGACCTGCGTCTGTAGGAGCTGCTCCAGCGACTGCGTCATGGGTCTCCGCGGCGCTATGGAGTCACAAGGCATCCGGAGGATCCGCTGAAAGAGAGCCGACGTCAACCGGCTTCGGCTGGCGGCTCGTCAGGCAGCGCGCCTGTCACGGGCCGAACACCTTCCGTGTCTTTTTTTCCCAGACCCCGCGCCGGGCTCCCTGATTCGACCGCGAGCGCCACCCGAAGTCGCTACGTTTCTACTCGCTTCGGTGTCGGAGAGGGCGCCCTGACACCCTGGCAAATTTGTTGCATCCTGTTCGCGGTCCTTAGACACAACGTCACTTGGGTGAGTCCGATCGGCGTTCTCCCGCGAAAAAGAGAGAGATATGAAGAGAACACACCGCTCCACGATTGCGACAATGGTGCTGGCGGCGTTGCTTCCGGCGTGTGCCGCCAAAATCCACGGCACGGTCCAGCTCGTCGATGCCGGTGCGCAGCCGGTGGCGAAGGAGAGCCTGCAGGGCATCGTGGTGAACATGATCAACACCACCGCCGCCGTCGAGCAGGCGTCTCATGCCGTGACGACGAACGCCGACGGCAAGTTCGAGTCGGCGAAGGATCGCCTCTCGCCGGGAACGTACAAGGTGGAGGCGAGCCGGATCGGCTACGAGACCGAAACCCAGACCGTCGAAATCAGCAAGCACACGCAGAAGAAGCTCGAGTTCAAGCTGCGGCAGATCCAAGAGGGCAAGCGCAGGACGATCAAGGGATCCAAGTCCGACGAGGATAAAATCATCAACCCCGGCGAAGTCAATATCCAAGCTCCCACCATGTAGGCGTCGCGCGCCTCACGAGCGCGCGTGTCGACGAAGAGGACATCCATGGTCAAGTCGGTAGCCCACTGGGGTTTCGTTCTGTTCGCGGCGTCGCTGTTTTCTGCCTGTGGTGGTGGTGGCCACCGGCTGGACCTCGAAGTGAAAGCGCGCATGGACGGTCGGCCCGTGGCCTCGGCCAAGGTCATGGTGGACGGGCAGGAGCGGGGAGTCACCGACGGCAGCGGAGTCTTTGCCGGGACCCTCGAGCGGAAGCCCGGGACCGAAGTCGAGGTGCTCGTCGCCAAGGAGCTGCCCGGCTACCGCATCAAGCCCTGGAAGACCAGCTTTCTGGTGAAGCTGCCCAAAGACGGAGCCGTCGACAAGTACTCCTTCGACGCCGATCTTCAGGCCACGCGCTACTTCACCCTGGTCGTCACGGAGAAGGGGGCGCCGGTCGCGGAGGCCACGGTCAACGTCAACGACAAGGAAGTGGGCAAGACGGACGCCGGGGGCGAGCTCGTCTACGACTACAAGGAGCTGCCGAAGAAAGGCGTCACCCTCACGGTCAGCAAGACGGGGTACGCCGCCTGGCGCAAGACCGGTGAGCCCCCGCCCGGGCAGCGGCTCGAGGTCGCGCTGTCTCGGCGCACGGTCGTCAACGTCACCGCCCTGACCGAGGAATACGGCCACACGAGCGGGGTGGCGGGGGTCGCGGTGAGCATCGACGGACGAGCGGTGGGCAAGACCGACGACCGCGGCGTCTACACCTACGCCTATGACGGCACGCCGGGCAAGAAGGTGCAGCTCGCGCTGTCGTCGCCCGGCACCATTCCGAGCGAATGGAAGACCACGGTCGCCCTGGAAGGGCAGGTCAGCATCCAGCGCTATTTCTATCCGATCACGCCCAAAGCGATCCGGGTCGGCATCTACCGGGTTGGAGGCAACACCCCGGGTGTGGACTTGAAGGAAGTCGCCGACCTGACCGAGGGCGCGATCGCGCGCCAGCTCTTCCGGTACACCGTGTTTCGTGAGGTGCCGAGCGCAGAGCTCGAGGCCGAGATCAAGCGCGCCAAGCTGAGCATCGAGCGGATCACCACCAAAGGCTGGCGGGACACCCCGCTGCGCAGGACGGTGGACATGATCGTGCTGGGCAGCGTCGCCAAGGACGACAAGGGCCTCGTCATCGAGACGAAGTTCTACACGTCCGGCGGCCAGCTGATTCTGAGCCAGATCACCCGGGCCCGGGACACCAGCGCGATCAGCGGCGCCGCGAGAGAGGTCGCCGCGAGCGTGATGGAACGGTTCCCCTTCGAAGGCACGGTGGTCGCCGTCGAGGACGGGCGCTACCGCATCAACATCGGCAAGCCGTACCGGATCGGCCGGGGCACGCGACTCACCCTGACCGCCGCCACCCGTGGCGAGGCGGGCAAGGTGACGGGGTATCGCGAGACCGGCCGGCTCGAGGTGAGGCGGGCGGACGACGCGGACTCGTTGGCCGAGATCGAGGACCTCCGGAAGGGGGAGCGGGTCAACATCGGCGACCGGGTCGTGCGCCGCGTGGTCCGCGAAGACGACGAGGAGCGCGCGCGGACCTATGTCATTCTCGCGGCGAAGGGCGGTCTCGCGTCCGAGGTGGCGCCGCTGCCTCGGGTCAACGTCTACCTCAACAACGAGTGGGCGGGCTCCACCGGCGTGGACGGTAAGGCCGAGGTGCCGGTGCGCCTGGGCAAGGGCTACGACCTCCTGCTCTACCGGCACGGCTACCAGCAGGTGAGCGAGAAGATCAAGGTGGAGAAGAGCGGAGACACCCGGGAGTTCGCGTTGAGCATCAACACCGCCCTGTTCAAGGTGGACTCCGAGCCGTCCCGCGCCGCGATCTTCGTCGACGGCGATGCGCTCGGCAAGACCCCGCTCCTGGAGGGCAGGCCGATCGGTCTCGGGTTTCACACGGTGAAGCTCACCGCGGGCGAGGAGTACCGCGACTGGGAAGAGGTCGTCGAGTTCGACGCGAAGATCGAGGACCGCACCGGCGACGCGAAGATCGTGCTGGTCCATGACTATCTCAAGGTCGGGGACCAGGCGGTGCTGAAGGGCGACATCGACGGCGCCATCCAGGCGTACGCCAGCACCGACAAGCGGCACCCGGATTACTCCGAGGCGCACCACCGGCTCGCGCGGATCTATCTGGACGAGAAGAACGATTACGAGGCGGCCACCCGAGAGTTCGAGAACGTCCTTTCGTTGCCCCAGAACGCGCAGCTCATCTACAAGCAGTTCGCCGTGGCCTTCACCAACCTCGGGCACGCGTACTACGAGACGGGCAGTCGCCTCGCCGAGAAGGATCGGGACGGAGCCGCCCAGGCCTTCGCCAAGGCGATCCACAACCTTCAAATCGCGAAGCAGAACACACGCTTCTTCCCGAAGGAGCACTACGACGAGGCGCTCCACGACACCTACTACTATCTGGCGCTGGCGTATCACAAGCTCTATCTCGTCACGCGCAAGGACGCCCTCTTGAACAACGTCAACCTCGCCTGGCGCGAGTACTTCGACTTCTTCCCGAAGAAGCTCGAAGGGCAGTCCACGTTCGAGCAGAGTCGTGAGTCGGCGCAGAAGTACTGGAACCAGGTCAAAGATCGATCGTCATAGCGGAGAGAGGGCTTCGGCTTGAGCTGGAGCAGTGGCGCGTATTCTGCCGCGCGCGTGTGGGTCGTCGCCGGGATCATCGCCGCGCTCGGCCTGGCCGAGTCGATCGCCGAGCGCCAGTCGGTCGAGGATCTGCCGCAGGAGCCGAAGTCGGCGATCGAGCCGCTGGATGTGCGCCCGCTGATGCCGGTCGAGTCCGGTCGCAACGATTCGAACCCCGTCTGGTCGCCCTCGGGAAGCCTGATCGCCTTCGAGCGAAGCCGTGGGGAGCGGAAGGAGATCGTGATCGCCCGCCCGGACGGCACGGTGGTTCAGAGCATCTACTTCCAGCTGTCCGAGACGAGCCGGGAGCCGAAGTTCTTTTTCCCCGGAGTCGTCGAGGACGTCAGCTACAACGCCGGGATCACGTGGTCCCCCGCCGGCGACCGGTTGGTGTTCATGTCCAACGGCGGCGCCGGGAACTACGATCTCTACCTGCGCGAGCGCGACGGCAAGACCGTGCGGCTCACCGACCACAAGGAGAAGGACGGCCACGCACACTGGTCGCCGGTGGCCGATCAGCTGGTGTTCGTGTCGGGCCGGACCGGCAAAGGGGATATCTACCTCCTGGACGTGGCGACGCGCGCCGTGACGCGGCTGACGTGGGGGGGCAACCCCTACCTCTACCCGCAGTGGTCGCCGGACGGCAAGAAGATCGTGATGATCCACGGAAGCAACGAGAACCACGACATCTATCTGATCGAGGATGTGCTGAAGACGGGCGATGCACTCAAGGCCTTGACCGGGTGGACCTATGACGACCTCCGGCCGGTGTGGTCGCCGGACGGCAGAAAGGTCGCGTTTTACTCCAACTACAGCCCGACGGGCGACCCCCGGGTGTGGGCCATCCTGGTCGTCGCCGCCGACGGCTCCGATCCCCTTCAGGGCGAGGGCTTGGCCGCCAAGGTCGTGGCCACGGATGTGGTCCCGGATGTGGAGCGCGGGCCGGCGTGGATGCCGGACAGCAACCGCATCGTCTACGTGCGGAACGCCGAGCAGGAATACAACCCCATCTATATCGCCGATCTCGTGCGGAAGACCAACCTGCCGCTCAAGACCGAGACCAAGATGAATCACGACGTCGCGTGTTCGGCCCACGGGGTGATCGCGTTCCGCGCTCAGGTCAACCAGTGGGATCAGCTCTTTCTCGCGAGGCTCAGGGATTAACGCGTGGCGCGCCTGAGCGTGGGACTCGTGTGGGCGGTGGTCGCCCTGGCGGCCGGCGCGGCGTCGGCCGCGGACGACGCCGCGGCGCGCGCGATGCGGCTCTATGAGACGCATCGGTATGAGGAAGCGGCTCGCACCCTGCAGGCGGACGTGCCGGCGCTGGATCCGGCCGGGCGCGCGCCCGCCTATCTGACGCTGGGCATGATCTACCTCGAGAACGCCGAGCTCCATCGTGAGCTGCATCAAGCGGGACTGACGGCCCAGCTCGACTACCTGAAAAAGCTCGCGGCCGTTCGGGGCGCGGACGGCAGCCGCTTCGTGAGTCTCTATCTGGGCCGGACGCTCCTGGAAATCGGCAGCTCCGGAGACGCGACGAAATACCTGGAGCGGTTCAGCACGCAGACCGGGGTCGAGCCTCGATACAAGGCGACCGCCGAGGCCGAGCTCGGGCTGTGCCATTTCCTGCGCAAGGACGCGTCAAAGGCCCGCGCGCTCTGGGCGGCCCTCGATACGGCCGATCCGGACGTGCAAGTGGCGCTCGCGGCCGTGTACAGCCGAGCCGGGCTCAAGGAGCGGGATCCAGTCGCCATGGCCGACGCGGCCCTCAGAAAGGTCGGCGCCAGCCCGTCGCCCCGTATGCTGGGAAGCCTGTTCACGGTCTATGCCCGCGCCGGGCTCACCGACAAGGGCCTGGGGCTGATCAGGCAGGCGGACCTCAAGGCGGCCTCCTATACCGAAGTCCTCGGCCAGACGAAGACGATCAATTTTTATGACCTCTCGGTGCTCGGTGACCTGGCGGCGCTCTATCTCCAGGCGGGCCAGCTCTATCTGGAGAAGGCGGCCGCCGATCCCAAGCTCAAGCCGACCGCCGACTATTACCTCGGCGTGGCCTACGCCGATGCCGGCAACGTGGAGCTGTCGCTCCAGGCGACCGACGCGTTTCTGTCCGTGGCGAGCGCGCCGGCGCAGTACCGGAACCGGGCGCGCGCCCGGCACGCCGCCGGCCGGTATCTGCAGCGCCGGCACGCCGAGGCCCTGGCGACGTGGGAGGAATTGGCCCAGGGGAAGCCGGCCGATGCCGACCTGCTGGCGGAGATCATCCTCGGATGCGTCCGTGTGAGGGCCGAGTGTGGACGGATCGCGGGACGGGCGGAGCTCGCGGCCGAGGCGGGTGACGCCAAGAAGACGCGCGCGCTGAACATCGCCCTGGGCAAATACCATCTCTCGAAAAAAGACTATCGGCGGGCCGTGATGTATCTGGAGGCGGGACGGGACAAGAGCAACAAGAACCGGATCGAGGCGAATGACCCGGTGATGCTCGTGAGCCTGGCCGAGGCGTACTACCGGCGCCGGCAGTTCTCCGAAGCCCTCGAAATCTATTTCGAGATGAGCAAGCACTTCCCGGTGGTCCGCGGGCTCCAGGAGGCCCTCCAGGGGATTTATTCCATGGAGCACAATAGTGCTGGGGATGTAAAGATCTTCTAATGACGAGGCTGAGGGGACCCATGAAAAAGATCACTGTCGTCGCGCTGTCGATCCTCGGCATCCTGATCGGGGCGCCGCTCGTGTCGCATGCCGGGCCCAAGAACGACGGCCGGCCGGACGGAGGCACGCTCGGCTACGGCGAGTACGGCCGACCGTCGACCCTCGATCCGATCACCAGCAACGAGATGGTCTCGCTGCGGATCACCGAGCTGGTGTTCAACGGCTTGGTCGGGATCGACGAGAAGCAGGAGATCGTGCCCGAGCTGGCGGAGCGCTGGGAGGTGTCCCCGGACGGCCGCACCTACACCTTCGCCCTGCGCAAAGACGTGATGTGGCACCCGAAAGAGGGCGAGGAGTCGCGGCCCTTCACGGCCGATGACGTCCTGTTCACGTACAGCATCATGATGCACCCCAAGACGATCACGCCGCTCAAGGTGCGCTACGAGTTCATCGAGAAGGTGGAGAAGCTCGGCGACCACTCGGTGCAGTTCACCCTCAAGCGGCCGATCCTGAACGCCCTGGCCAAGTTCAGCTTCAAGGTGATCCCCAAACACGGCCCGTCCAACCCCCTGTACCTGACGCGCGAGGACCCGTTCGTCCAGCATCCCATCGGCACCGGGCCGTATATCCTGAAAGCGATCACGACCGACCGTGAGATCGTGCTGGTCGCCAATGAGAACTACTTCAAGGGGCGCCCGCACATCAGTCGGTTCATCTCCAAGCCGTTCGCCGACCAGAACATCATGACCCAGGCGCTGATGTTCAACGCGATCGACATGGTGGTGCTGGTGAACCCGAGGGACATCCCGGAGCTCCAGGGCGACAAGCGGTTCATCCTGCAGCCGTACAACGCCCTCTCGTACGCGTTCTTCGGCTACAACGTGCGCAATCCGCTGCTGGCGGACAAGCGCGTTCGCAAGGCGTTCACCTACGCCGTGAACCGGCAGGAGATGCTGAGCTCGTTCTTCAACGGCCAGGGGACGATCATCTCCGGCCCCTTCGCGCCGGGGAGCTGGGCGTACAACCTGGACGTGCAGCCGCTGCCGTTCGATCCGCAGAAGGCCATCGAGCTCTTGAAGGAAGCCGGGTTCACCCCCGGCCCCGATGGCGTCATGCAAAAGGACGGCAAGAAGCTCGCGCTGTCGCTCAAGGTGCCGATCGAGAAGGAGAGCGAGGCGGTGAAGCGGGTGGTGCTGGCCTTTCAGAACTACCTCAAGAACGTCGGCACCACGATCAAGGTGGAGTTCAAGGAGTGGCAGGCGTGGAAGGAGAGCGTGTTCCTGGAGCACGACTTCGACGTCATCTTCGCCTCCTGGGTGTTCGACGACTCCGCCGATATCTCCTCCCTGTTTCACTCGGCCGAGATCGGTTCGTGGAAGAACAACTTCGGCGGCTACTCCAATCCGGAGGTGGACGGCCTGATCGTGGAGAGCAAGCTGACGCTGGATCACGAAAAGCGGCGGACGATCAACCGCAAGCTGCACGCCATCATTGCCGACGAGGCGCCGTACACCTTCCTGTGGGCTCTGACCAACTACAGCGGCTACCACAACAAGCTGCGCCGCGTGGCCATTCATCCCTACAAGTTCTTCTCGTTCGCGGATGAGTGGTTCATCCCGGCGTCGGACCAGAAATAATACGCCGCGCCAGAACTGACGCGCGGGCGCCGTGAAGCTCGCGGCGATCAGGCCCATCACCCTGGCGCTGTCCAGGGAGCTGGTGCTCACCGCCCTGCTGCTCTTGGGCGTGAGCGTCGTTGTGTTCGTGATTCTCTACCTCGCGCCCGGCGATCCGTTCAGCGTCCTGCTCGAGGGGCAGACGCCGAGCCACGAGGCCCGCGCCGGCATCCGCGAGGCCCTGGGCGTCCCCAAGCCGTGGTACGCCCAGTACCTGTCCTGGCTCGGCGGCCTGCTCCGCGGCAACTTCGGCACGTCCATGCGCACCGGCCTGCCGGTGTTCGGCGAGCTCGTGCGGGTGGGGTTCCACACGCTCTATCTCACGCTCGGCTCGATGCTGGTCACGCTGCTCATCGCCGTGCCCATCGCGCTCCGTTCCTCGGTGCGCGGCGCGACCGGGCTCAACTGGCCGCTCACCATGCTGGCCTATCTGGTGTCGGCGTTGCCGGTGTTCTGGCTCGGCTACGTCGCCATCTACATCTCCATTCACCAGTTCGGCGTGTTCCCGCTCATCTCGCGGGTCTCCGCCTCCGCGGGGCCGACCTGGCTGTATGCGCTGCTGCCCATCTGCGTGCTCGGGATCGGCAACGGCACTCTCAGCGAGATCGTTCGCTACCTTCGCGAGGAGATGAGCCGCGTCATGGTCGAGGATTACATCCGGACGGCCCGCGCCAAGGGGGCGTCGGTCTGGCGGCACGCCTTCAAGGAAGGCTTCTTGATCCCGATGACCGAGATCATCGCGGCCAAGATCCCGTTCATCCTCGGCGGCGCGGTCATCGTCGAACAGGTGTTCAACTGGCCGGGCATGGGGCGGATGGCCTGGCAGGCGGCCCAGGATCGGGACTTTCCGGTGATCATGGGCATCGCCATGCTCGCGGCGGCGTGGGTGCGGGTCGGGAGCCTGCTCCAGCGCGTGGTGTACGTCGCGGTCAATCCGCGAGCGTCGAAGGAAGGGCGCCGCGTGGGGCGGGCCGAATGAAGCACTATGTCCAGGTTGCGAGCGAGGCCGGCGAGTCGTCGGATCGGCCCGTCTGGAAAGACGCCGACACGTTGGATCTGGCCTATGTCGGCTACGGTCTGCTCATCGTCACCCTGGTGCTGGTGTCATACGTCTTGGGCGCGTTCAAGTGGTTGCCGTACGACCCCGAATACATCCGAGTGGACCTGCTGAATGCCCCGCCGGGGAGCGCGGGCCACCTGCTGGGGACCGACTTCCTGGGCCGCGATATCCTGTCCCGGCTGATCGTGTCCATCCAGGCGTATTTCCTTCCCGGACTCATCGCGATCGTCATTTCGCTCGTGCTGGGCACAGGCCTCGGCACGGCGGCGGCCTACCGGGGGGGCAAGGTCGAGGTGCTCGTCACCTATTTCAACAATCTCGTCGATTCGTTCCCGCGCCTCGTGCTGATCCTGCTCGTGATCGCGGCGTTCAAGCCGGACATCTACTACATCATGGTCGTCGTGGGCGTGACCGGCGTCCCGGTGTGCGCGTCGCTGGTCGCGGGCAAGATCCGGTTTCTGCGCCAGAAGAATTTCATCGAGGCGGCTCATGTCCTGGGCCTGCCGACCCACGTGATCGTTCTCAAGCACATCCTGTGGCATCACTGCACGCCCCTGCTGGTCATCCAGGCCACCCTCGGCATGGGCGAGGCGATTCTGATCGAGACCAGCCTGAGCTATCTCGGCTTCGGCGTGCAGGAGCCCACGCCCTCGTGGGGCAACATGGTCCAGGCCGGGGCCAACTACTTCTTCCAGGGCAAGTTCTGGCCGTCGACGGCGCCGGCCCTGGCGATCCTGTCGACCATCCTCGGCTTTCACCTGCTCGGCGACGGGCTGAACAGCATCCTCGAAGGAAAGCGGGGGACGTAGTGGGCGCGCCGCTTCTGGAGATCGAGAACCTGCGTACCTACTTCTATTCTCCGGGCAAGCAGGCATTCGTCCGCGCGGTGGATGGCGTGACGCTGGCGATCGCCCGGGGCGAGACCCTCGGCGTGGTGGGCGAGAGCGGCAGCGGCAAGAGCGTCACCGCGCTCTCGAGCATGGGCCTGATCAGCGCCGGCCCGGGCGTGATCAGCGGCACGATCGCGTTCAGAGGCGACGAGGGCGAGCGACACCTGCTCCAGGGCCTGGAGGACTACGTGACCCTGCACGAGCGGGACGGCAGGATCATGGAGGTGTCCAAGGACGAGACCGGCTGGCAGGCCCACGTCGAGCGCGTCATGGCGCCGGTGCGGGGGAAGGGGATCGCCATGATCTTCCAGAACCCGCGGTCGGCCCTCAATCCCTTCGTGACCGTCGGCCACCAGATCACGGAAGCCATCCGCCTGCACACGCCGACGAAAGATCCACGGGACGCGAAGGCGCGCGCCCTCGACTGGCTCGAGCGGGTCAAAATGGATTCCCCGCGTCTCCGGTTCGACAACTACCCGTACGGCCTGTCGGGCGGCATGTGTCAGCGGGCCATGATCGCGATGGCGCTCTCGTCCGAGCCGTCCCTGCTCATCGCGGACGAGCCCACCACGGGGCTCGACGCCACGATCCAGTCCAAGATCGTCGGCCTGCTCGCCGAGCTGAAGTCGGAATACAAGATCGCGACGATGCTCATCAGCCACGACATCAGGGTCATCTCGCGGCTCGCCGACAACGTGGCGGTGATGTACGGCGGGACGGTGGTGGAGTACGGACCGGCGCCCGACGTCCTGGCCGCGCGGTTCAACCCCAAGCATCCGTATACGGCCGCGCTGCTTGCGTCCATCCCGAGCGCGCAGAACGTGCGGGACCACGGCGACCTCTCGGCCGTCGAGGGCGAGGTGCCGGATGCCATCGACGTGCCACGGGGGTGCCGGTTCTACGCCCGCTGCAACCGGGTGACCGACGACATCCGGAACACGTGCGCGCGTCAGGAGCCGGAGCTCCGGGAGGTGGCGCCTGGGCATCGAGTCCGCTGCTGGCTGTATGGCGAGTGAGCCTCAGCCGAGGATCGCCGTGTCCAGGACGATCCTCGAAGTCGTCGATCTGAAAAAACACTACCGCCAGCGCGCGGGAATCTTTGCCGCGCTGCAATGGCGGGAGCGGTTCATTCCGGCGGTGGACGGCGTGAGCTTCTATCTCAAGGAGCACGAAACCGTGGGTCTCGTCGGAGAATCCGGCTGCGGAAAGACGACCATCGGTAGGACCATTCTCCGGCTCACGCCGGTGACGTCCGGCAGGATCGTCTTCGACGGCCACGACGTCACCGCCATGTCCACGCGGGAGCTGCGGCCGCTGCGCAGCCAGATGCAGATGATCTTCCAGGACCTGGACGCGGCGCTCAATCCCAAGATGCGGGTGCGCGACGTCCTCAGAGAGGCGATCATCACGCACCACCGGCTCGGCGATGGAGAGGTGACGCGGAGGACCCACGAGCTGCTGGAGCAGGTGAATCTGAAGAAGAGCAAACTGTCGAGCTTCCCGCGGGAGCTCTCGGGCGGAGAGAAGCGCCGCGTGGGCATCGCGCGGGCGCTGGCGGTCGGGGCGCACTTCATCGTGGCCGACGAGCCGACGAGCGCGCTGGACGTCTCGATCCAGGCGCAGGTGGTGAACCTGCTTCGCGATCTCCAGCGACAGCTCGGCCTGTCCTACCTGTTCATCTCGCACGACCTGGAGGTGGTGCAGCTCGTCAGCCACAAGGTGGCGGTGATGTACCTCGGCAAGATCGTGGAGATGGGGCTCGCGAACCGCATCGCCCGCGCGGCGCGCCACCCCTACACCCACATCTTGTGGTCCGCGCTGGTGGAAAAAAAGAGCCGGGAGGCCGTTCCCGTGAGCGCGCGGACGGGCGCCTGGGGCGTGTTCGATTTCGAGCGGCCCACGAGCGGCTGCCGGTTCGCGCCGCGCTGCGCGGTGTACGAGGCCAGGGGCCGGCCGGCCGTGTGCACCGACGCGGCGACCGAGCCCCTGCTGCGCGAGATCGGCGGCGGCCACTATGTCGCGTGTCATTTCCCGCTCTGACCCGGCGGAGGAGAGACGCCCCATGAGCACACGCGTCGGGGTCAGGACGTCGTACGTGATTCTGGGTGTCGGGTTGCTGCTGACGCTCGCCACGGCGTTCTGGTTCGAGGCGGAATCCGCCCACGCCTACGCGCTCGGCGCCTCGCTCATCGGGCTGACCCTGAGCGGCGTCCTGTTCGGCGTCACGCGAGCGGAGCTCCGCGCGCGGATGAGGGCCGAACGCGTCGCCGCGGAGCTTCGAGATTCTCAGGAGGCCCTGCGCGAGAGTGAAGAGCGCAGCCGGCTGACCCTCGCGCGCGCGCTCGACGCCATCATCACCATCGATGTCGAAGGGCTGATCCTCGGCTGGAACCCCCAGGCCGAGCAGCTGTTCGGTTGGCCAGCGGAGGACGTCCTTCGTCGACGGCTCTCCGAGATTATCATCCCGCCCGCTTACCGGGAGGCCCACGAAAAGGGCCTCGCGCGCCTCCGCGAGACGGGGGACGGCCCGGCGCTCAACCGGCGTTTGGAGCTCAGCGCCCTGCGCCGGGACGGCACGGAGTTTCCCGTGGAGCTGGCGATCACGCCCGTCCAGCTCAAGGGCGCGATGGTCTTCAGCGCGTTTCTGCG
Source organism: Candidatus Rokubacteria bacterium 13_2_20CM_69_15_1 (assembly GCA_001914535.1). Classification (GTDB taxonomy): domain Bacteria; phylum Methylomirabilota; class Methylomirabilia; order Rokubacteriales; family CSP1-6; genus 20CM-2-70-11. The sequence continues at coordinate 8,842 of MNCR01000085.1, read as the reverse complement.
CGACGTCACGCAGCAGAGGCAGGCGCAGGACGCGTTGCGCGAGAGCGAGGCGAGCTTCCGGCTCCTGTTTGCCGGTAATCCGCTGGCCATGTGGGTGTACGACGTGGAGACGCTTCACTTCCTCGAGGTCAACGCCGCGGCGGTCGCGCAGTACGGGTACTCACGGGAGGAGTTTCTCCGCATGCGGATCAGCGACATCCGGCCCCCCGAAGACGTGGACCGGCTCAAGGACGTCGTGGCGGCGCTGGCCACGGTGACCGACGAGACCCGAGGGCACACGGGTCCGTGGAGGCATCGGCTGAAGGACGGCCGGGTGATCGACGTGGACGTCGTCTCTCACGCCATGGTCTTTTCCGGGCGGCGCGCGGCGCTGGTCGTGGCGACCGACGTGACGGAGCTGAAGCGGAGCGAGGCGACGCTCGCCAAGTACGCCGAGCGGCTCAGCATCCTGCACGAGATCGACCGGGCGGTCATCGCCGCGGCGGCGCCCGTGGAGATCGCCCAGGCGGCCCTGCAGCGGTTGCGGCCCTTGCTCGGGGTCCCGCGCGCGATCGTGAACCTCTTCGACCTGGCGGCCGGCGAAGTCGAGTGGCTGGCGGCGGCCGGGCGCCGCCGCATCCGTGGCGGGCCCGGCGTCCGCTTTCCGCTCAAGCTCATGGGCGATGTGGACGCCCTGCGGAGGGGGGAGCTGCAGGTGATCGACGTCGCCTCGCTCCCCCGCGGCCCCGAGGCGGAGTCCCTGCTCGCCTCGGGCGTCCACGTGTACATGGTCGTGCCCATGATCGCCGGGGGCGAGCTCATCGGCGGGCTGAGCTTCGGCGGAGCGTCGGCGCAGTTCCCACCCGAGCAGATCAGCATCGCGCGAGAAGTGGCGACCCAGCTCGCCATTGCGATCACGCAGGCACGACTCTATGAGCGCGTGACGCGCCACGCGGAGGAGCTGGAGCAACGGGTGCAAGAGCGCACGCTGGCGCTGGGCGCCGCCAACGAGCAGCTCCAGCAGGAGATCGCGGAGCGGCGCCGGGCCGAGGAGAAGGCGGATCACGCCAACCGGGCCAAGAGCGACTTCTTGTCGCGGATGAGCCACGAGCTCCGCACCCCGCTCAACGGAATCCTCGGCTTCGCGCAGCTCCTGGAGATGGAGTCGCTCCCGGTGGATCAGGAGGAAAGCGTCGCGCAGATCCTCAAGGCGGGCCGGCATCTCCTGGGACTGATCAACGAGGTGCTCGACATCAGCCGGATCGAGACCGGGCGCCTGCAGCTCTCGCTGGAGCCGGTCCCGGTGTTCGAGACCCTGCGCGGCGCTCTCGACATCGTCCGCCCCCTCGCGGCCCAGCACGGGATCGCGCTCAACGCGGGCGCCGCCGACGAGCGCCAGCACGTCCTGGCCGACCGGCAGCGGCTCCAGCAGGTCCTCCTGAACCTCCTCTCGAACGCCGTGAAGTACAACAGGACCGGGGGGACCGTCGCGGTGTCGTGTGAAGAGATACTGGGCGAACGCCTGCGGATCCTCGTGAGGGACACCGGCCACGGCATCTCGCCGGACAAGCTCGATCGGCTCTTCACGCCGTTCGACCGGCTCGGCGCGGAAGGGACCGGCGTCGAAGGCACCGGTCTTGGCCTGGCGCTGTCCAAGCATCTGGTCGACGTGATGGGAGGCACGCTCGATGTGACGAGCCAGGTCGGTGTGGGCTCCACGTTCGCCGTGGAGCTCCCGCTGACGGCGGCGCCGGTCGAGGCCCTCGAGCCTCGAGGCGGCTCGCCGACCGTTGACCCAGCGCCGCCAGACGCGCGCATGGTCGTCCTCTACATCGAGGACAACCTCTCCAATCTCCGCCTCATCGAGCAGGTCCTGGGCCGACGGCCCCGGACCACGCTCCTGTCGGCCATGCAGGGCCGACTGGGGTTGGATCTGGCGCGGGAGCACCGCCCCGACCTGATCCTCCTCGATCTGCACCTCCCAGATCTGCCCGGGCAGGAGGTGCTTCGGCGGTTGCTCGACGAGCCGCGGACGCGGGAGATTCCGGTGCTCATCCTCAGCGCCGATGCGACGCCGGGGCACGTGGAGCGTTTGCTGGCGGCCGGCGCCCGAGCCTATCTGACCAAGCCCTTGGACGTCCGGCAGCTCCTGGCACTCGTGGATAAGCACGCGCCCGGGGAGAGGGGATAGCGGTCAGGATTTCTGGTCCAACGCGAGCGCGACCAGATGATCGATGTACTGGAAGTTGAACGGCTTGGGGATAAAGGCGAGCGCCCCATGCTTCATCGCGTCGCTCGGCGCCGCCAGGTCCATGGTGCCACTCACGATCAGCACGGGAACCTCGCCGATCGTACGGCGTAGCTGTTTCAGCCCTTCCATGCCGCCGAGCCCGGGCATCTCGAGGTCCAAGAGCACGAGGTCCGGCCGAACCCGCCGGGCGGCGGCCACCCCCGCCTCCGCCGTGGCCGCCGTCTCGATCGTGAAGCCCGTCTTGCCCTTGAAATAGTCGCTCAGGACGTCCGTGATCTCGGGATCGTCGTCGACAATCAGCACTCGTTTGGGCGCGTCGCTCATCCCGCCTCCGGAGGTCACCACGCGGTGGTACGCGAGCGCGTCGTCGTGCCGAGTGGGGACGACCCATGATAAAGAAGGACGTGGCGTTACTGAAGAAGAATGATAAGGAATGATGGAGACGACGCGAGGAGGACGACCATGGAACGCATGGCCGGGCGATGAGAGTGTGATTTTACCAGACCAAGCTCGTGTAGAATGAGGCGGCAGGTGATACCCACTCGGATCGTGCGCGCAGCAATCACCGCGACGGGCCACTACCTCCCACCCGACGTCTACCCCAACGAGTACTTCGAACGGCGGCTGGAAACGACCGACGCGTGGATCCGATCACGCACCGGGATCGCCGAGCGCCGCTTTTCGTCGGTGGGAGGCACGTCGGACCTGATCGTGCCCGCGGCTCGCCGCTGCCTCGATGTTCGTGGCATTTCGCCGGCGGCCATCGACTGCATCATCGTCGCCACGATGACGCCGGATCGGTTGTGCCCGTCCACCGCGGCGGTCGTCCAGCGAAAACTCGGAGCGGTCAACGCCTGGGGCTTCGACCTGGCCGGGGCCTGCTCGGGCTTCGTCTACGGGCTGATCGTGGCGGCGAAGCTCGTGGAGTCGGGCGCCGTCCGCCGGCTCCTGCTCTGTGGGGCGGACCGGATGAGCAGTGTCGTCGATCCGGACGATCGCGCGACCGCCGTCCTGTTCGGTGATGGCGCCGGAGCGGTCCTCGTCGAGCCCGTCGAGGACGAGTCCGTCGGGGTCCTCGACCACGTCTGTCACATGAATGGTGAGGGGGAGTCGTCCCTGCATATCCCTGCCGGCGGGAGCGTCGAGCCCGCCAGCGCCGATTCGGTCGCGACGCGACGGCACTACGTCGTGCAGGACGGGCCGGCCGTGTTCAAGGCCGCCGTCGTCGGCATGGCCGAGGTGACCGAGGAAATCCTCAAGCGCAACGACGTGAGCGTCGCCGACCTCGCCTGGTTGGTCCCCCATCAGGCCAACCGGCGCATCATCGAGGCGGTGGCGAAGCGCCTGGGCCTCGCGCTCGGGCGGGTCATCATCAATCTCGATCGCTACGGAAATACGGTGGGCGCGACGATTCCGATCGCGCTCTCGGAGTGGAACGAGCAGGGGCGCTTCACCCACGGCGACCGCGTCGTGCTGTCGGCGTTCGGTGCAGGGTTCACCGCGGGCAGTGTCTATCTGCGCTGGGCGATCGCCTAGGCCGCCCTCGGGGCGTCCTCGATCGCAGAGCCATTCCGCATGGAGGCTGCCATGCACTTCGGCGTGGTGATGTTCCCGACCGAGTACGCGATCCGTCCCGACGAGCTTGCCCGGGCGCTGGAGGAGAGGGGCTTCGAGTCTCTATGGGTTCCGGAGCACACGCACATTCCCGCGAGTCGCCGGAGCCCGTGGCCGGGCGGCCCGGACCTCCCGAAGGACTACTGGCACGCCTATGATCCCTTCCTCGCGCTCACGGCCGCGGCGATGGCGACGTCGCGCTTGCGCCTCGGGACCGGTATCTGCCTGGTGATCGAGCGCGATCCCATCATCACCGCCAAGGAAGTCGCGAGCCTCGATCGACTCTCCGGCGGTCGGGTGATCTTCGGGATTGGTGGCGGCTGGAACGCCGAGGAGATGGAGCACCACGGGACGGATTTCAAGAAACGCTGGCGAGTGCTTCGCGAGCGCGTGCTGGCGATGAAAGAGATCTGGACCAAAGAAGAGGCGGAGTTCCACGGCGAGTTCGTGAACTTCGACAAGATCTGGTCACATCCGAAGCCCCTTCAGAAACCTCATCCGCCGATCCTGATGGGGGGCGACGGCGCCACGACCTTCGATCGCGTGATCGAGTTCGCGGACGGGTGGATGCCGATCGCGCGCCAGGGCAGAAACCCGTCGGCGAAGATCCCGGAGCTGCGTGCGCGGGCGGAGAAGGCGGGGCGCGATCCGAAGTCGATCTCCGTCACGATCTTTTTCGCGAAGCCGGACAAGCCGAGCGTCGATTCCCTCCGGAGCGCCGGTGTCGAGCGCGCCATCTTCGGCCTTCCCTCGGCCGGGCGGGAGACGGTCCTGCCGCTCCTCGATACCTATGCGGGCGTCATGCGCTCGCGCTAGCTCTCGGCGGGCGACTCGTCTGCGTCGATCGCGGAGATGCGATTGAAGCTCACGGCGACGCGCTCCGACCGGTCGGTCTGAACGAGCAGGCCTTCGTCAGTCAGCTCGATCAGCGTCCCGATGACCGGCCTTGGGGAGCTCAGGACCGAGACGGCGACCCGCCGTCCCTTGAACCCGGCGGCTTCGGCCTGCCACAACACTCCCATCGCCCGGCTGAGATCGTGCACCTCCCGGATCGCGCCGAGGCCCGTCACCGTGTGAGGCTCCTCCGTCGGCTGGCTCATCCACTGGGCAGCGGCGGCGGTGGCGGGCGCGCTCGCTGGGGGTGAGGGGCGCGTTGCCGAAGCATCTGGCGGGACGGTGACGCGCGCGTGTTCCGCGGCGGCTTGCGGCGCGGGCTTGGCCGCCGCGGGGCTCCCTGCTCGCGCCGGGGCCGGCGCAGCCCATGGACCGACGCCCGCTGCGGCCGCGACGGTGGGTCCCGGAGCTTCAGCGCTTGCCCGGGCGCCCGTACTGGAACGCTCACGGAGCTCCACCACCCTGCCGAGCGCCAGGATGAGGTCGGACATCCTGCCCATGAGCCCGCGGAAAATGAAATAGCCGACGAGGGCGACGGCGAGCGCAAGGCCGAGACCCACCTGCGCCGGCAGCTTTGAGAGCGCGCCGAGGTAGTGGACCGTCCAGACGAAGAGGAGGAGAGGCACGATGGCGGTCAGCGCGAACACGGCAGAGGCGGCCTGTCGAAGCGTATTGGACCGCGTCTTCTTCGGCTTCGCCGCGCTCGCGCCGCCGGATGGTATCGCCATCAGCTCTGATCCTAGAGAACCAACCGCCGATTCACCTAAAGGAAAATCGCCCCGCTCGTTGGTCGTGGGTCCGAGCCAAGACGGCTGAGCATCGCCGTTTTGGCCTATACTCTCCGCCGGAGGCTCTCTCGGGGGGTGTGACGACGATGACGACGACAGCCACGGTCACGCGCGAGCGAGTGCCCACCACCGAGTACGCCCGCCTGGAAGAGCGGATCCTCGCGCGCGATCAGCTCGGCGCCGCCGAGGTGCTGTACGGGCTCTTGAAGCAGGGACGGCCCGTCACCGAGATCGTGAGCGAAACGGTGCGGATTCACGCGCCGTACACCCACGTCCCGTACCATCAGCGGCTCGACGACGGCCTGGTGAGGTTCGTGAACAACGATCACTGCCTGCTGAGCGAGCGGGTGAGCCTCCCGCTCATGTCGCTGGTCCGACCCGAGCTGCGTCTCTTGCCGTTGGCGCAGACCGTCTGGTACATCCCCACGGGGCTCGACCCGTGGAACCAGCTTCTGGGCAAGGCGCCGGGCCACTACACGCGCCTGTACAGCATCGCGGTGAACCAGGAGCCGCCGGCGCCGATGGTGCACTGGCCGGACCAGGAGCCGCTCCGTGTCGACGGCTCACTCCCCGAGCGCCTCAACCACTGGCTCACGCTCGTCCAGCGCGGCGAGGTGCTGACCTCATACCGGGTCTTCCTCGGGCTCATGGACGACGTGCCGAGCCGGCGCCAGGTGCTGGCCCACCTGGCCTTCGCCGGGCTGATCGACGTTCAGGACCGGATGCTCCACAACCGCTCCTACACGACCGGTCACAAGTCGTTTCGCGCGCGCGCCACGATCGAGCTGGGCGAAGCCCTGGGCTGGGAGGCGGCGCACAGTGTGCTCTATGCCGGCGTGCCCGACATCGCGGTGGGCCCGCGCTGGTACTCGACCTACGAGATGGGCTGCAACGTGGTTCAGAACCTGCTCGACGGCCGCGATGCAGAGCTATGCCGTCAGGACACGCCGCTCACGCCGGCCGAGGAAGCGATGCTCGTCGACGTGATCGTCCGCCAGCGGGAGCCGTCCGTCATCGAGGCGCTGGTGGCACTCCTCAAGGCGGGCCGGGGGCCGAGGCGGATCCTCGACGCGATCCAGGTGGCGTCGGCTCAGGTCATCCTCGAGACGGGGCACCCGAACAACTTCTCGATGGCGCAGCACGGATACGAGTACTGCAACACGCTCGGATGGTTCTACGACACGTTCGAGCACCCGCACCGCCTGAAGCTCCTCTTCGTCGCGGCGTCCTTCATCAACCGGGCGGCCGAGCACCAGGCCGACACGCCGGACAATGGCCGCCGGGCCATCACGCCACCGCCGGGTGCGGAATCGTTGTCGCCGCGCCAGCTGCTCGAGCGGCTGGAGGCGACGATCCTCGCCCTCCGGCCCGACGAGGCGGTCGGCCTCACCGCGACCTACCTGAAGGCCGGCTTCGACCGTGCGCCCCTCCTCCAGCTCCTGGCGACCGCGGCCTGCAAGCTGGGGAACGATCCCCACAATCAGGAGCTCGGGATGTGTCTCCTGGAGGACTATCTCCGCACCACGGCCAGCGACCGTGACCGATTGCTCCTGGCCAGCGCTCAGCATACCGCCGGGCACCGCAAGTACGGCGACCCGCTCGAGTCCTACCGCCGCTTCGCCGAAGCGTTCGACCTCGACGGCCGCTGAGGGAGGTCGGCCTGGCTCAGGGCTCTGTCTGGACGGTCTGCAGGTAGCTCAGAATGCGCCGCAGCACCTCGTCGCTCAGGACGCCCTTCCAGACGGGCATCCCCTTGTCGAGGCGCCCCTTGCTCATCGCCTCGTAGAACACGTCGGGCGCCTGCCGCCCGTAACGGAGCGTCAGCCGGCGCAGGTCGAGCGGCCGCTCTCCCTGGACCGCGTTTGGCCCGTGGCAATGCGCGCAGTATTGGTTGAACAGGCTCCGGCCCTCTGCGGTCACGTCGCCGCCGCCCGCCACCGGGTTCGCGATTTGCGCCGACGGCTCCTCCACCGGGGGTGTCGCCGCGAAGGAAGCGCAAAAGGCCGCGGCGAACGCGGCGCTGCCCAAAAAACGGCGGGGCCAGCCCCACCCGGCCTGCCCCGCCGTCGTCTGCCAGGGAGTTCGCGCCTGGGGTCCGGTCAGCGACCGAGCTCGAACACCACGAGCACGCCGCCCCCCGGCCCGCCACGACGGCCAGGTATTGCTTGCCATCGACCGCGTAGGTCATCGGGCTCTGGAGTATTCCGGTGCCGACGTTGAACTTCCACAGGACGTCACCCGTCTTCGCGTCGACGCCCTTGAGGACGCCGTGGGTGTTGCCGTAGAAGACCAGGCCACCCGCGGTCGACATCGCGCCGCCGAGGAAAGGCAGGTCCTCCTTGATGCCCCAGGCGGCCGTCTGCTTCACCGGATCCCAGGCCTTGAGCTCCGAGAGGTGCCCGCCCGTGCCGGCCTTGTCGAGGTCGAACTCGGAGGCGAGGTAGAACTTGCCCGGTGTGTAGTCCTCCGTCTTGCCCGCGATATCCATGCACAGGTTGAAGGACGGGATGTAGACCAGCCCGGTCTGTCGACTGTAGGACATCGGCTCCCAGTTCTTACCGCCGAAGAGGTTCGGGCACACGTTCCTCGCCCATCGGTTCAGCCGGGGGCGCTTTTCCGGGTCCTCGATCGGACGGCCGGTGGCCTTGTCGATGCGCTTGGCCCAGTTGACTTCCACGAACGGCTCGGCCGAGACCAGCTTGCCGGTCTCGCGATCGAGCACATAGAAGAAGCCGTTGCGGTCGGCCTTCATCAGCGCCGGGACGGTCTGGCCGCCGACCCTCAGATCGGCGAGCACCGCCTCGTTGACGCCGTCATAGTCCCACACGTCGGCCGGCGTCATCTGATAGGTCCAGGCGATTCGGCCGGTATCGGCGTCGAACGCGACCTGCGAGGCCGTGTGGAGGTTCCGGTACTGGCCGTACTCGCTCGTGTCGGTGCTGCGCGTGTGCGCGCCCCATGGTCCGGCGTTGCTCGTGCCCCAGTAGACGAGGTTGAGCTTGGGATCGTACGAGCCCACGTACCAGGTGGAGCCGGCTCCCGTCTTCCAGGAGTCGCCCATCCACGTCTCGTTCCCCGGTTCGCCCGGCCCGGGGATGGTGTGCGTCTTCCATACCAGATCGCCGGTATCCTGCTTGTACGCCTGGACAGCGCCGCGCACGCCGAACTCGCCGCCCGCGAAGCCGGTCACCACCAGGTTCTTGTACACGAGCGGCGGCGACGTGATCGCGTGGCCGGCCTTGTAATCGACCACCGTGGCGGTCCACAGCTCCTTGCCCGTCTTGGCGTCGAGCGCCACCAGCTTGGCGTCGAGCCG
>MNCR01000056.1 GCA_001914535.1 Candidatus Rokubacteria bacterium 13_2_20CM_69_15_1 | reverse complement strand
GTACCTGCCGGCGGTCCGCTGCACGCCTGATCACCGCTGGCTCGCGACCACCGATCCGTCAGGTGGTCGCGTCGAGGAGATCTCCGCGAAGGATTTGACGCTCCATCACTTCCTCCTGTTGCCGAAGCCGGTATGGCCCGCGGTCGGGATTACATTAGATGTTGCAGAGCTCTTGAAGGACGTCAGGGTCACCTTCGCGATCCCACGCACGCTCTCTTCCACAGAGGTAGCGGGAATCGTCGCGGCGACGGACCGTGGCGAGTCATCTCGCTCGATCGGAGCGCGGCTGGGCAAGGATCCCTCGTACATCAGGCACGTGAGAAGCAAAGTTCGTCGGGGCCGCTGGGTCTACGAGAAGACCCAGGGACTTATCGTCAAAGACGACGCCGTGCGCTTTCCCAACGAGCACCGTCCCGGCATTCCACGCTATGTCCCGCTGGACAAGCCGTTGGCCCGTCTCCTCGGGTTCTATTGTGCGGAAGGGTCGGTAACGCGATCGAAGACGCGTCCCAACAGCTTCACGCTCGCCTTCGCCTTCGGACACAGCGAACAGCGGGCGCGGGACGAGGTCAGGGAATTGCTGACGAAGGTGTTCGGGGTGCGCCCGCGGGAAGTCCGGCGAAACACGACTACTGCCATCACTGTCGGAAAGTCGTCGCTGGCTCTCCTCTTCGTCGCAGTGTGTGGCAAGGGAGCCGCCCGCAAGCGTGTGCCGGCACAGATCTTCGCCACCGATCCATCGATCCAGGAGGCGTTCCTGGGCGCGTACGTCGAAGGCGATGGCCACGAGTATCCAAGAGGGAAGTTCAGCGTAACGACCGTCTCGAGAGAGCTGGCCTACGGCGTTGCGTCGCTTCTGCTGCGTCTAGGGCGTCTACCTTCGATTTACGTCAACGCAGTGGGCACCGAGGGGCGGATCCAGGGGCGATCCGTCCACCGCCAGCCGGAGCAGTTCAGCGTGGTCTGGTATCTGGCTCGTGGTCAGGCCCAGAAGTGGCACGATACCGGGAGCCACTTCCTCGTCCCTGTAAAGTCGGTAGCGGTGGAGTCCTTCGACGGCGATGTCTATAACCTCGAAGTCGAGAGCGAGCACACCTATCTGGCGGGTTTCTGCGCCGTGAAGAACTGTCAGAACGCCTTGACCTCGCAGGCGCTGCGCGATCCGGTGATGGGCGTGCCACCCCAGGAGGTGACCCCCGCGGAGATCGCGGACCTCGCGGTACGCCATCGCGCGCGCATTCTCACGTCGACCTACAACGAGCCCCTGATCACGAGCGAGTGGGCGGTGGACGTGTTCCGTGAGGGCAGGGCACGGGGCCTCGTCTGCTCCTATGTGTCGAACGGCAACGCGACGCCCGAGGTGCTCGACTACCTGCGCCCGTGGATCGATCTCTACAAGGTCGATCTCAAGGGCTTCGACGACACGCACTACCGGAAGCTCGGCGGCGTGCTCGCCACGGTGCTCGAGACGATCCAGCGGTTGCACCGCATGGGGTTCTGGCTCGAGGTCGTCACGCTGGTCGTCCCGGGCTTCAACGACACGGACGCCGAGCTGCGCGACATCGCGCGATTCCTCGCCTCGGTCTCGCCGGACATCCCGTGGCACGTGACGGCGTTCCACCCCGACTACAAGATGACCGACCGCGAGCGGACCGGGGCGACGACGCTGCTCCGCGCCGCGGAGCTCGGGATGGGTGAGGGGCTCCGCTATGTCTACGCGGGGAACCTGCCAGGGCGCGTCGGGGCCTTCGAGAACACCTATTGCCCGTCGTGCCGCGCGCTCCTCATCGAGCGCGTGGGCTACACCATCCTGCGCGACGTCCTGACGCCGGCACGCGGCGCGTGCCCGGCGTGCGGCGCGCGTATCCCCGGCCGCTGGTAGCCTGTCGCGAACAACGCGCTGGACTTCCCCGGGCTCAGGCCCGAGAATCGCGTCACTTCGCCGAAGCCCGTCGTCGCCAGTGGACCCGAGTCCCGGGGGGACGTCGTCATGACACGACTTTCGCGTCGCGAACTGCTGGGCATGCTCGCCGGGGCCTGGGCCGCCGCGGCCCTCCCACCGCGGGTCGGCCCGGACGTGGCCCGCGCAGCCGAGGCGCCCAAACGGGGCGGGCAGGTGGTGGTCGGGCTCTCGCAGGAGCCGACCGTGTTCAACCCGCTCCGGCCCCACATCGAGGTGGACCGTGGCGTCCACTTCGGCATCTTTGACAGCCTCTGGCGCACGGACGAGCGCGCCCAGTTCATCCCGAACCTCGCGGTCGAGGTCCCGTCGGTCAAGAACGGCGGGATCGCGAAGAACGGGCGCGAGTACACCTTTCGCTTGAAGAAGGGCGTCGCGTGGCACGACGGCACGCCCTTCAGCGCGCGCGACGTGAAGTTCACGTGGGAGCTCGTGACGAATCCGAAGTTCGGCGCCTTCACGAGGGTGGGCTTCGACGCGATCGCGTCCATGGAGACGCCGGACGAGTCCACGGTGCGCGTGCGGCTCAGGGAGCCCTTCGCACCGTTCCTCACGGCGTGGGGTGACGCCTGGATCGTCCCGGCGCACATCCTCGAGAGCGTCCCCGATCCGAACACCGCCGAGTTCAACACGCGGAGCCCGATCGGCACCGGGCCCTTCAAGTTCGGGAGCCGCGTCGCGGGCGACCACCTCGTGCTCGTCGCGAACCCGGCCTACCACGGCGGACCGCCGCACCTCGAGCGCATCATCTTCAAGTACATCCCCGACCTCACGGTCCTCTACACGCAGTTCAAGACGGGCGCGATCGACGTGACGGGGCTCCAGGGGATCTCGGCGGAGTTCTACGCGGAGGCGAAGGCGCTGCCCGGCGTCACGCTCCATCTCCACCACTCGCCCTCGGTCGAGTACATCTACTTCAACTACGGCAAGCCCTGGTTCAAGGAGCGGCCGGTGCGGCAGGCGCTCTATCACGCGATGGACAAGCGCGCCATCATCGAGCAGGTCTACTATGGCGTGCCGAAGCCGGTCGAGGGCTATCTGCCCTCGACGTCCTGGGCGTACAACGCGGATCTGCCGCGGCACGAGCACAACCCCGAGAAGGCCAAGCAGATCCTCGACGAGGCGGGGTGGAAGCCCGGCCCCGACGGCATCCGCGCCAAAGGCGGCGAGCGCCTGAGCTTCACCAACTCCACGACCTCGGGCAACAAGCTCCGCGAGCAGGCGCAGGCGCTGCTCCAGCAGAACTGGCGCGCGGTCGGCGTGGACATGCAGATCAGCAACATGCCGGCCGCCGTCATCTGGGGCGAGTTCTACGTGAAGTCCAAGTTCGACTCGCTCATGGTCGGCATTCAGGCCTCGGTCGGTGACGACCCCGACTGCCTGAACCGCATCCACTCGAAATACATCGCGGCCGAGACGGGCTCGGGGCGCAACGTCGCGCAGTACAAGAACCCGGAGGTGGACCACCTCCTGGAGGACGGCGTGCGCGAGGTCGACCGCGCGAAGCGCCGCGCGCTCTACGTGAAGCTCCAGGAGGTCCTTCGCACCGACCTCGCCTATCTCCCGATCTTCAGCTACGTGCGGATCGAGGGCGTGCGGCAGGGGCTCCTCCACTACAAGCCGAACAGCAACGTGCTCCACAACACCTGGAACATGCACGAGTGGGGGTGGAAGGCTTAGCGCGGGCCGGCGATGCACGCCTATCTCGCGCGGCGGGTCGTCCAGGCACTCGTCGTGCTCGTGCTGGTCTCGCTCGGCGGGTTCGCCGTGCTGCACCAGGCACCCGGGGGGCCCGTCGCGATCTACGCGATGAGCCCGACGATGAGCGCCGAGGACATGGAGCGGCTGACGCGGCAGCTCGGTCTCGATCGGCCGCTCCACGTCCAGTACGCGCAATGGGCGCGGGGCCTCGTGACCGCGAACTGGGGGCGCTCCTACCGCGACGGGCGTGTCGTCCTCGAGGTGATCGTCGACCGAATCCCCGCGACCCTCGTGCTCATGCTGAGCGCCTTCACCGTGGCGGTCCTCCTCGGCCTCGCCACGGGAGTCGTGAGCGCGGTCCGCCAGTACTCGCTCTTCGACCACGCGATGACGCTCGGGGCGATGGTGGCCCTCTCGATTCCGACCTTCTGGCTCGGGCTCATGGGGATCTACGTCTTCGCCGAGCTCCTGCACGTGCTCCCGCCGGGGAACATCGGCACGATCGGGGCGCCCTTCGCGCTCGCCGACCGTCTGCGTCACCTCCTGCTGCCGGCCGCCACGCTCGGCGTCGTGATGGTGGCGACATGGAGCCGCTACACACGCGCGTCCATGCTGGAGGTGATCGGGGAAGACTACATCCGGACCGCGCGCGCCAAGGGCGTGTCGCGCGGCGCGATCATCCTGAAGCACGCGCTCAAGAACGCGCTGATCCCGCTCGTGACGCTGGCGGGGCTCCAGCTCCCGCTCGTCTTCTCGGGGGCGCTCGTGACGGAGACGGTCTTTACGTGGCCAGGGATGGGCCGTCTCTTCGTGGACTCGATCGGCTACCGCGACTACCCGGTCCTCATGGGCATCCTGATGCTCACGGCGACGCTCGTCGTTGTCGGCAACCTGGCGGCCGACCTCGTCTACGCGGCGATCGATCCGCGCGTGCGGCACGCGTGAGCGCCCACGCGGCGACCGTCGGCACGCTCGCCACGCCCGGCGCGCGGCGGACGTTCTCGGGTGTCGTCCTGGCGCGCTTCGTCCGCCACCGGCCCGCCGTCGTGAGCGTCGCGCTGATCGCGGCGCTCGGGCTCGGGGCGGTCTTCGCCGATCGGCTGAGCCCGCGCGACCCGATCTACATCGACATCGGCCACAAATTCGCGCGGCCGCTGACGCGCGGCCACCTCCTCGGCGGCGACGAGCTCGGGCGCGACGTGCTGAGCCGGCTCCTGCACGCGGGGCGCGTCTCGCTCAGCGTGGGCCTCGCGGCGATGGCGGTCACGGTCCTGCTCGGCGCCGCGGTCGGCGCGGTCGCGGGATACTGGGGCGGGCTCGTCGACGTGCTGCTGCTCCGGCTCACCGACGCGATGCTCTCGTTCCCGCCGATCTTCATGCTCCTGGCGCTCGCGGCCTTCGTGCGCCCCTCGCTCGCGTCCATGACGGTGATGATCGGCGTGACGTCGTGGATGGACGTCACGCGCATGGTGCGGAGCCAGATCCTGACGCTCCGCGAGCGCGAGTTCGTGCTCGGGGCCCGCGCGCTCGGCGCTCCCGCGTCGCGGATCCTCGCACGCCATCTCCTCCCCAACACGGTCGGGATCATCGCCGTGGCCGCGACCCTCGCCGTCGCGCGGGCGATCCTGCTCGAGTCCTACGTCAGCTACCTCGGCTACGGCATCCAGCCGCCGCTCGCGAGCTGGGGCAACATGCTCAACAACGCGCAGAGCTACTTCGCCACGGCGCCGTGGGTCGCGATTTGTCCGGGTGTGATGATCACCGTGGCCGTGACGAGCTTCAATTTCCTCGGCGACGGGCTCCGCGACGCGCTGGACCCGCGCCACGTGCGCTCGCGCGCATGAAGACGGCGCGCCTGGGGGAGAGGGACGATGGCTGACACGGCCGACGTCGTGGTGGTCGGGGGCGGGGTCAACGGGGCGAGCATCGCCTGGGCGCTCGCGTCCCAGGGGGTCAAGCGCGTCGTCCTCTGTGAGAAGGGCGCGCTCGCGAGCGGCGCCTCCGGGCGCTCGAGCGCCCTCGTGCGGATGCACTACACCAACGAGACGGACGCACGCCTGGCGTTCGCGAGCTTCCCGATCTTCCGCCACTGGATCGAGCTCATGGGCGGCGGCCCGCCGGTATTCACGCACACCGGGTTCGTCAACGTCGTCTCGCCGCCCTACGCCGAGCACCTCCGGAAGAACGTCGACGTGCTGCGGAAGATCGGGATCAACACGGTCGCGCTCTCGCCGACGGAGCTCCGGGACCTCCAGCCCCACGCGAACGTGGACGACATCGGCGCTGCCGCGTACGAGCCCGACAGCGGGTATGCCAATCCCGCCGAGACGGTCGAGGGGCTCCGGCGCCGCGCGACGGAGCTTGGAGCGAGGATCCTCCAGTGGACCCCCGTGACGAAGATCCTGCGCCGCGAGAGCCGCGCCGTCGGCGTGGAGACCCGCGCGGGCCGGATCGACGCCGGCGCCGTCGTCGTCGCCGCGGGGGCGTGGGCGCCGCGGCTCTGCCGCGCGATGGGCCTCGAGATCCCCGCGCGAGTCAAGGGGATCGACACGGTGGTCGTGACGCGACCCGCGGAGCTCGCCGAGCCGCACGTGATCTTCATCGACAACGTCCAGGGGAGCTATTTCAGGCCGGAGAGCGGGATCCTCACGATCGTCGGCGTGCCCTGCCAGGACTGGGACCTCGACCCCGACGCGCCCTTGTCGTTGCCGCCCGAGGCGCCGGCGGTCGGCGCCCAGATCCTGACCCACCGGATGCCGACGATGGAGCGGGCGACGCTCGCACGCGGCTACCGCGCCTTCGACTGCTACAGCCACGACCGCCACGCGATCCTCGGTCGTGTGGACGGGCTGGACGGGCTCTACCTCGCGACGGCGTTCAGCGGCTCGGGGTTCAAGATCGCGCCCGCGGTGGGGATGTGTCTGGCCGAGCTGATCCTGGACGGGCGCGCCAAGACGGTGGACATCGAGCCCTTCAGCCTGAACCGATTCGCGGCGGGACGATCACCCGAGGGGCCCTATCCGTACGCGTCCCGCGGGGATCAGGCGGAGCCGAAAAATGCCGCGGGCGCCGGGGATCAGGTGACCCGGCGCCCGTAGCGTCGTTTCCGGAAGGGCTACGCGTTAGTCGCGGTCATTGTCGCGATCTTCGTCGCCCTGCCCCTGACGATCACGATCATGGCTCTTGTCGCGGTGTTCCTGCCCCTGAAAGCCGCGCTGATACTGCTTGTCGTGCCCGTAGGCTCGTCCGTGATGATCGCGGTCGCGGCCATCCTTGCGTCCGCCGCCAGGGGCGACGCTAATCGTGAACGTCATGGCCGTGGAGGTACCGCCGCCCGGCGCAGGCGTAACCACGGCGACCTGGGCGGTGCCGGCCGTGGGGATATCAGCGGTGGAGATGGCCGCCCGGAGCTGGGTGCTGCTCACGAAGGTGGTGGGTTGGGTCGCGCCGTTCCACTGCACGACGGAAGCCGCCACGAAGCTGCCGCCAGTGACCGTCAGGGTGAAGTCCACCCCGCCCGCGGTGGCGCTGTTCGGCGCGAGCGAGCTGAGCGCGGGCGTGGGGTTGACCGCGGGCGCGGGTGGCTCGCTGGTGCCTGCGAAGGCAAGCCGCCCGATCGTGTTCCCACCCTCCTCGGCGAACCAGAGGTTACGGTCGGGGCCGGCCGTGATGCCGAACAGCGGGTTGCTGCTGACAGTGGGCAGCGGGAACTCGGTGACCACGCCGGCGGGGGTGATCTGACCGATCTGGTTCGCGGAGTCCTCGGTGAACCAGAGGTTGCCGTCGGAACCGGCCGTGATCCCCATGGGGGCGCTGGAGGCAGTGGGGACGAGAAACTCCGTGATGGCGCCCGCCGGGGTGATCCGGCCGATCTTGTTGCCCGCGAGCTCCGTGAACCAGAGGTTGCCGTCCGGGCCCGCCGTGATGTTCTCGGGGGCGCTTCCGCTCGTGGGGACGGCGAACTCCGTGACCGTACCGGTCCGCGTGATCCGCCCGATCTTGTTCCCACTCTCTTCCGTGAACCAGACGTTCCCGTCTCGGCCGGCCGTGATGCCCATGGGCCCGCTGCCGGCGGTCGGGACGGTGAACTCTGTAACGGCGCCGGCCGGGGTGATTCGGCCGATCCGGTTGCCAAAGAACTCGGTGAACCAGAGGTTGCCGTCGGGCCCGGCCGTGATGCTCTCGGGGCTGCTGGAGGCGGTGGGAATCGCGAACTCCGTGAAGACGCCGGCCGGCGTGATCCGCCCGATCTTGTTCCCGCTCTCCTCGGTGAACCAGAGGTTGCCGTACTCTGTAACGGCGCCGGCCGGGGTGATTCGGCCGATCCGGTTGCCAAAGAACTCGGTGAACCAGAGGTTGCCGTCGGGACCAGCCGTGATGCTGCGCACACTGCTCGCCGCGGTGGTGATCGGAAACTCCGTGATCGTGACAGCCGCGACGGGAGACACGAGCAGGGCGACCAGCATCAGAGCCAGCGCCGTTCCAGTCCTCATCGCTATCATGGAAGACTCCTTCGGGTCGTTCGGCCCCTCGAGGGGACGAAGGCCGCACGTCACTGCGCAGCCGCGACGTAACATCGCAATCGACGTGCCGGACCGGATCCGCTGACAATCAAGGAGTTGGAATTACCGGAATCCGGCATTTCGGCATGCTCACTGCCGTAAAACGGCAGCTTGATCGCGGAGCGAGCGCTTGAGAATCTTCCCGGAGGCCGTTTTCGGAAGCGCAGAGACAAACCGGATCGAGCGAGGGGCTTTGTAGACGGCCATCTCCTTGCGGCACCACTCGATCAGCTCCGGCTCACCGACCTCGACGCCGGGCTTGCGCACGACGAACGCCAGGACGTCCTCACCCCGGTAGGGGTCGGGGACGCCGACAACGCCGACCTCGCCGACGGCCGGGTGGCGGTACATGATCGCCTCGACCTCGGCGGGAAAGACGCTGTAGCCCGAGGCCTTGATCATGTCCTTCTTGCGCTCGTCGATCGTGAAGTAACCCTCCGCGTCCGCGTGGCCGATGTCGCCCGTGTAGAACCAGCCGTCGCGCAGGGCCTCCGCCGTCGCCTCGGGGCGGCGCCAGTACCCTTTCGTCACCATCGGGCCCCGGACGACGATCTCGCCCGAAGCGCCCACCGGCAGCTCGGTGACGCCGTCCTCCAGACTGACCACCTTGACGTCGGTGAAGGGGAACGGAAGCCCGACCGTGCCGTAGCGCGGACGGTGGGGAGGGTTGCAGTGCGTCGGGGCCGTGGTCTCGGTGAGGCCGTAGCCCTCGACGAGCTTGTGGCCGGTGATCGCCTCCCAGCGCCGCGCGATCTCCGCCGGCACCGGCGCGCCGCCGGAGAGACACAGGCGGAGGGAGGAGAGATCGTACTCCGGCGTTTTCGGGGAGTTCACGATCGCCACGTTGATCGTCGCGATGAGGGTCGTCATCGTGCACCGGTAGTCCTGGATGGCGCGGAGCGCGGTCTCGAGGTCGAAGCGCCCGAGAGCGACGAAGGTCGAACCCACGTACGCCATCATGTTCAGCTGAACTTCCATGCCGGTGATGTGGAACCACGGCACGACGCCGAATATGCGGTCCTCGGCGGTCTGGCCGAGCCAGAGGCGCATCAGCTCGCAGTTTGCGACGAGGTTGCCGTGGGTCAGCTCGGCGCCCTTCGGGACGCCGGTCGTGCCCGACGTGTACTGCAGCAGCGCGGTGTCCGCGAGCGCGCGCGGCTCCGGCATCGCGCGCGGCTCCGCTGAGGCGAGGACGGCGCGGAAGTCCTCCGTGTCAGGGCACGCGCGCGGCGGCTCGAGGAACGAGGGCGGCGGTGGGAGGGTCGGTCGCTCGGGGAGGAAGTCGCGGTAGGAGGTCACGACGACCGCCTCGAGCGGCGACCCGGCGCGGATCGGCTCGATCACACCGTAGCCCTGGTCGGAGGTGACGAGGACGCGCGCGCCCGAGTCGTCGAGCTCGTGCTGCAGCTCGACCGCCTTGTGCATCGGGTTCAGGCAGACGCCGATCGCGCCCGCCTTCAGCGCGCCGTAGTAGGCGATGGCGAACTGCGGGCAGTTCTCGAGGAACAGCGCCACGCGGTCGCCCGGACGAAGACCTCGCCGCCAGAGCCAGCCGGCGAACCTGTCGCTCGCCTCGTCGAGCTCGCCGAAGGAAAGCTCGCGGCCGTAGAAGATCAGCGCGGGCTTGGCCGGCGCACGCCGGGCGTTGCGCTTGAGAATGACGGTGAGCGGCTCCCGCGGCAGGTGAATCCGCGCCTCGTCGAGTCCGGGCGGCCAGTGCGTCTTCCAGATCCGCGCCACGGGGTGGGAGTTTACCGCGAGACGCTTGGCTCCCAGGGCGCTCGTGACGAACACCCCGGGAGTCGCGGCGGACGACGGCTACACAGCTGGGCTAGTCTGGACCGATCGACCCTTCGAAGGCGGGGCAATCAGTCGCGAGATTGGTTACAGGCCCTTTGGTAGAGTTGTTCGGCTTGTGGATCTGGATGTTGCCACCGGCTAACGTCTGGTCCGGCCCGGTCGTGTAGACCGGAGCGCCGACTTTGGTCAGTCGGATGGCGAAAAGGTCGTTGCCGCCTGATTTACCGCTGTCCGTGGCTCTGACCGCCCAGTCGACGTCGCCGAATTGATTTGTCCTGGCCGTGCCGCAAATCAGACGGGTACCCGGCACGCCGAGCTCGGTCGGGGGCACGGGGCTGACGCACGCCGTGTCGATACAGAAGAAGTACCCCGTGACGGTGAGCCAGTGAACGTTCAGGCCTGTGCCGTGGTCGTGATACTCCAGATGACCCCACAACCCGTGACCGTCTCCTCCTTGCTTGCACGAGCCACCGACGCCGAAGTTCCCCTTGGCGCCGTTGTCGAGGATGATGTATCCGCCGCCCGTCAGGAAGTCGCACGGCAGATCCTGAGCACCCGCGGTGCCCAGGGCGAACAGCATCAACGCGACGACTCCGAGTAAGCTGATCACTCGACGCATCGGTCTTCCTCCGCTCGCGTGCAGGGGCGACGGGTTAATAGATCCCGGCGGTCGCCGACCCGATGACCACGTCCGCGACGCCGTAGACGGTGACATGGAGGGCATTCACGACCGTGCTGGTCGGTGACGTTTGCTGCTCGTTGATCACCACCAGGCCTCCCGGAATGTAGATCGTCTGGTTCGGGCCCCCGCTGACGGGCACGGGCACGCCGTTGATCGCGAGATTGTCGAGGTTCGAGGCGCCACTGCCTGCCGCGCCCAGAACCGCCAGGGCGCGTGCCATGACGAGATCGGCACCGATGGTGGTCCCGGCGACGCTCAAGGCCAGAGCCGCGACCGAGGCCTCGGAGGCCACCTGATCGGGCCAACCGATCGTCGTCGCGTGAAGGGCATCCCCGGTGAGCAGTGAGGGTACGTTCCCCGCGGGTGCCGACGCTTGACGAGCGTCACTGGTCCCTGCCAGTGGACCGGTGTCGGCGAGCACGGTCGTCGTCCCGCCGAGAAGGCCGAGAACGGTCGCTTGCACCGCTCTCGCCGTTCCGGTGACGGTCTGAGCTTCGGCGGCTATTGGCTCTACCAGGACAGCCGCCAGGATCGCGGCGACTGCAAGAAAGCCTGGGCCCGGAGAACTTGCGTGACGCATGCTGACCTCCCCCGGCGGATTTGGTCTGGCGCCCCTCCCGCGAGCATGAGCGAAAACACCTAGGCCAGAATCAGGTGAATCCCCGGTCTCACTCGCGGTGGATCCCTGAGTCGTCTGCGACGGTAAGGTCCTAGCCGACTCCGTACCGCTTCTTGCCAGACCCAAGCGTGAGGGGGCCACACACGCTCGATCAGGGGTCGGGTCGGGTGGGCGTAGCCTCCGGAAATACTTCACTTTCTCCCGAGTGAGCTAGCGGTGGCACATAACTCGCAGTTGCTCACAAGGCATGTGGAACCTTAGCGCACGAAACAAAGTACTCGGCCTAGGCGCTCTCCTCGTCAGCCTCGTCTGGTGTGGGCCCGCGCAGGCGCAGACTTTGCGCTGCGTGGACGCGCAGGGGAACGTCTCCTACCGCGACGCCGGCGCGCTCACTCCTGGTGGGTGCGTGCCGTCGAACCTCCAGACCATGCGAGACCCGCGCTCGGAGTCACGCGACGCGGAAACGGGGCCGCTTCAGCGCGAGCTGACGGATCAGAAGCGGCTTTGCATGAGCACGCTCACGAGCTCACTGTTCGCACCGACCACCGCGCGATTCAACCTCTGGCCCTCCGGGGATTCCGTGCTGGTGGGGTATGTCGAGGCCCAGAATCGGCTCGGCGCCTACCAGCGCCGCGAAGTCTGGTGCGAGTTCGGCGCGAGCGGAACGCTCCAGCACGCCTACGTCGATTACGATCCGGCCGTTCTTCGAGAGAACATCTCCAGCAAGTAACGAGACTTCCGGTTGCACCCGTCGCCGAGCATCCGCGACAGACCGCCTCAGCCGCTCGCCCCGACACTGACCGGCCGCACCGCATCGCGCCGCGCCCGCGACCAATCCCACACCCCGAATGCGAGAAGCGCCAGGCTCGTGACGACCGACACGGCCAGGTGCGGACTGATCGCCGCGAGCGAGACGGCGATCAAGAGCACGCGCTGAGGCCAGGTGAGCGGTCGGAACATGGAGCCGGCGGCCGCCGCGGAGAGCGCCGAGATGCCGACGACCGCGGAGGCAAAGAGGATCACGATCTCCGGGAGGGCGCCGTCCATGAGCAGGGCCGGCTGGTAGACGAAGAGGAACGGCGCCAGGAACCCGCTGATCGCGATCCGTGAGGCCTGCCAACCCGTCCGCATCGGGTCCGCGCCTGCCATCTGGGCGCCCGCGAAGGCCGTCACGGCGACGGGCGGCGTCACGTCGGCGAGGACGGCGTAGTAGAAGACGAAGAGGTGGGCGGCGAGGATGTCCACGCCGAGCCGCTGGAGCGCCGCGCCGCCGACGGTGACGGCCAGGATATAGGCCGGGGTCGTCGGGATGCCCGTGCCGAGCACCGAGACGACGAGGAAGATCAGCAGGAGCGCCAGGATCAGGTGGCCGCCCGACAGGTTGATGATCGTGCTCGAGAAGGCGAGCGCGAAGCCCGTGCGGCTCATCGAGGCGACGATGAGGCCCGAGGCGGCGAGGACCGTGGCGACGATCACGCCCGAGCGCATCGCCTCCCCCATCGTCTCGAAGATCCGCCGCGGCGTCATCGGCTGGTCGCCCGCGAACCACGAGACGAAGACCGCGGAGAGCAGGCTGTAGAGCGCGGCCTTGGACGGCGAGTAGCCCGCCTCGAGGAAGTAGATGACGATCACGAACGGCATGAAGAGGAGCGCGCGCCG
>MNCR01000111.1 GCA_001914535.1 Candidatus Rokubacteria bacterium 13_2_20CM_69_15_1 | reverse complement strand
CGCGGGGCCGCGCGCCCTGGCCGCCCTGCTCGACAGCCCGCGGTGGCTCGGCGTCCTCATGATCGGGCCCGCCGTGCTGTACATCGTGCTCGTGGTCGGTCTGCCGTTCGTGCTGGCGATCCTCTACGCGTTCAGCGGCGTGACGATGGGGAGCCGGACGATCGAGTTCGTCGGGCTCAAGAACTTCATCAGCGTGGTGGGGACCGCGAAGTTTCAGACCTCCCTCCGGAATACCTTCGTGTTCGCGCTCGTCGCGCAGGTCCTCGTGATGGTGCTGGGCACGGTGCTGGCCCTGGCGCTGCTCAAGGAGTTCCGCGGCAAGTGGCTCGTGCGGCTCCTGATCCTGCTCCCCTGGGTCGCCCCGATCTCGCTGGGGACGATCGGTTGGCTCTGGATCCTCGACTCCACGTACAGCGTCATCAACTGGACCCTGGAAGCGCTCGGGCTCATCACGGCCGACGGCTGGCTCATGTGGCTCGGGGTGCCGTACCTCGCGATGGGTGATCCTGCTCGCCGGGCTCACCTCGATCCCCCACGACATCCACGACGCGGCGCAGGTCGACGGGGCCAGCTTCGCGCGGCACCTGTTTCAGATCACGCTGCCGCTGATCCGCCCGATCATGCTCGTCGCCGGTCTCTTCGGCCTCGTCTTCGCGTTCACCGACATGATCGTGATCTTCGTCCTCACGCGCGGCGGGCCCTACGACACGACCCAGGTCCTCGCGAGCCTCGCCTTTTTCACGGGCATCCAGGCGGGCGACCTCGCGGAGGGCGCCGCCGTCGCGCTCTTCCTGTTCCCGCTCCTGCTGGCGGTCGCGGCCGCCTTCCTCCGGATCGCGCGGCGGGCCGAGGTCACGTGAGATGGCGCTCTCACCCGCGCTCAGGCGCGCCACGGCCCGGGGCGGCCACCTGGGCCTCATCGGCCTGTTCACCGTCTTCAGCGCCTTCCCCTTCTACTGGATGCTCATCACGACCTTCAAGCGTACGTCGGACCTCATGAAGCGGACCAACAACCCGTTCGTCTACAACGAGCCGCCCACGCTCGAGAACCTGCGCGTGTTGTTCGTCGACACGCTCTACGTCCGCTGGCTCGGCAACACGCTCTTCGTCGGCGTCCTCGTCGTCTTCGTCACGCTGCTGCTGGCCGTGCCGGCGGGCTACGCGCTCGCCCGGCTCACCGGCAGGTGGGGCGAGCAGCTCGGGATCGGCATCTTCCTGACCTACTTGGTGCCCTCGACGCTCCTCTTCATCCCGATGTCGCGCCTCATCGGGGACCTGGGGCTCCAGGACTCGCTCTGGTCGCTGGTCCTCGTCTACCCGTCCTTCACGATTCCCTTCTGTACGTGGCTCCTCATGGGGTTCTTCAAGGCCATCCCGCGCGACCTCGAGGAGGCCGCGATGATCGACGGTCACAGCCGTTTCGGCGCCTTCGTGAAGGTCGTGATCCCGATCTCGCTGGCGGGGATCCTGACGGCGGTCATCTTCACGCTCACGCTGGTCATGCAGGAGTTCGTCTACGCGCTGACGTTCATCACCGCGGCGCGGAACTACACGGTCAGCGTCGGCGTCCCGACCTTCCTCGTCCACGGGGACGTCTACTTCTGGGGCTCGCTGATGGCGGGGTGCTTCATCGCGAGCGTGCCGGTCGCGGTCGTCTACAACTTTTTCGTCGACCGCTTCATCGCCGGCTTTACCGTCGGCGCGATCAAGTAGCTCGCCCCCGGCCCTACGGGTCTCGGAGGCCACCACCACCACCGCCCCCGCCGCCTACCTGGCGACCTCGCGACGGACGACGGCGGCGCCGGCCGCCAGCGCGCGGAGCTTGCCGCGCGCGACCTCACGGGTGAGCGGAACCATGCCGCAGTTCGTGCACGGATAGAGGCGCTCGGGCGGCACGAACGCCAGGGCCCGGCGGATCGTCGCGGCGACCTCGTCCGGTGATTCGATCCGGTCGCTCGCGACGTCCACCGCGCCCACGAGCACGTCCTTGCCCTCGAGGAGCGCGAGCAGCTCGAGCGGCACCCGCGAGTTCGCGCACTCGAGCGAGACCTGCGCGATGCGGCTCCGCGCGAGGAGGGGGAACGTCTGCTCGTACTGGCGCCACTCGCCGCCGAGCGTCGCCTTCCAGTCGATGTTGGCCTGGATGCCGTAGCCGTAGCAGATGTGCACGGCGGTCGTGCAGGTCACGCCCTCGATCGCCCGATGGAGCGCGTCGATCCCCCACGTCGCGACGTCGTCCAGATACACGTTGAACGCGGGCTCGTCGAGCTGGAGGACGTCGAGCCCGAGCGCGGCCAGCTCCCGCGCCTCTTCGTTGATCAGGCGCGCGAACTCCAGCGCGAGCCGTCGGCGGTCGCGATAGTGCTCGTCGGCGAGGGTGTCCGCGATCGTCATGGGCCCCGGGATCGTGAACTTGAGCTTCCGCGTCGTGTGGGCGCGCGCGAACGCGACGTCGGCGGCGTGCGCCGACCGCAGACGGCGGAGCGGCCCGGTGACGGTGGGCACCTCGGCCTTGTACCGGTCCGCTCGGATCCCGATCGTGACGCGGCGAGCGAAGTCGACGCCCTCGACGTGCTCGAGGAAGCCGTGGACGAAGTGCTGGCGCGACTGCTCGCCGTCCGTCACGATGTCGATCCCGGCGGTCTCCTGCTCCCGCAGCGCGACCAGCACGGCATCGCGCTTACCTTCCTCGAGCGCCACGCCCGAGAGCCGCCACGGCGCCCAGAGCGTGCGCGGCGCCGCGAGCCAGGACGGCTTCGGCAGGCTGCCGACGATCGTCGTGAGGAGCACGGAGCCCTTCTAACAGAACCCCGCGGAGGTGTCCACGCGTTTGACCGATCTTCTCCCTCGCGGCGCCCGTAAACGGGCTAGGCGAACAGCGCCGCGCCCGCCTCAGCGAGCATCGCGGTGCCACGCACCTCCCGATCGAAGAGCGGCACCACCGCGCGCACACCGTCGCCGAACTTCTCGCGGATGGTCTTGAGGTGGTCGTCCTGCATATGCATCCGGTTCTGGACGAACTCCGGCGCGTCCGCGCCGAGCGCGCGCCGGTCGAGGACCATGTTGACGATCACGCCGCCGACCGGGATTCCGAACTCGTGGAACCAGCCGATGAAGCGGCTGATCACCGCGATCGGGAGGGCCTCGGGGAGCGTCACGAAAAAGAACGCCGTCCGGCTCGCGTCGGTCAGAAGCTGACGCGCCTGGCCCATCCGCGCCCGAAAGCCCAGCAGGTACTCGAGCAAGGGGTCGTCCTCTTTCTTCTTCGTGAAGGACAGCATCTCCCGCAGCGTGCGCGCCTCCTCGCGGGATTTCAGCATCTTGTCCACCCAGAGCGAATAGACCTTGGACATGCCGAGGAGCCGCCGCGCGTTCGCCGTCGGCGCCGTGTCGAACACGTAGGCGTCGTACTCGTTTTTCAGCATCAGCTCGACCATGTTCTCGAACATCGCCGACTCCTCGAACGCGGGGTTCATCGTGGCCGACTCGACGAAGTCGTCGGCCTTCGTCGAGATGTCCGCGAATTTGAGGAACCACTGGATCTTCTCGCGGATCTCCCGCTTGGAGCGCTCGATCGTGTCACGCGTGTCGATCTCGTAGGCCCACAGCCGATCGACCCCCGCCACGGGCGTGTGCCGCTCCGCGACGTTCTGTCCGAGGAGCCCCGAGAGACTGTGCACGGGGTTCGTGGACGCGAGCAGCGTTCGCTTCCCCTCCTTCGCGAGCCAGAGCGCCGTGGCCCCGGCCATCGCGGTCTTGCCGACCCCGCCCTTGCCGCCAAAGAAGGTGTACTTGAGCCCCGCGCGCTCGGCGAGATAACGCGCCATGGACGTCCGGATCGGGACCTCTGTGCCGACGCTCTCGGGCTTCATCACGAGCCCTCCTCGAACAGCCGGCGGGCCAGCCGCTCGATCATCCCGAGCCCGGTGACGTCACGCTCCATCTCCGGCACGTAGGCGAGCACCTCGTGGCCGAACGTGCCCTTGATCTCGTCCAGGTACTTCTTCTGCATCGCGATCCGGTTGCGCAGGTAGGGCGGGATGGTCCCGGCGCCGAGGTCCGGCGGCAGGACGCGGTTGACGATGTAGCCGGAGAGGGGCACATCGAATTTCGCGAAGAGCTCGGCCGCCTTCTTGGTGTCGAGGATGATCATCTCTTCCGGCACGACGACGAAGAAGAAGGCGGTGCGCGCCTTGTCCGTCAGGATCCGAGAGGAGGCGTTGATCCGCTCCTTGATGTAGATGAGCTCGGAGAGGATCGCGTCCTCCTGCACCGTCTCCTCGCGCCGCATGGTGGCGGCCACCTGGTCGTACTGGCCCATGTCCGCGCGGAGCTTGGTGATCTTGTTGATCCACTCGTCGTACACCTTCGCCATCGAGAGATAGTAGAGGGCGTGCCCGAGCGGCACGAGGTCGTAGATGTAGTAGTCGTAGTCGCCCTGAACGATGATGTCCACGACCGCGTCGAAGATCGCGCTCTCCTCCATCGCGGGCTCCGCGGAGGCGGCCGCGATGTAGTTGTCGATCTCCTCGGGCACCTTCTCGAACCCGTACATGTCCAGGATCTTCTTCCGGATCTCCTCCTGGTAGTCCTTGATCCGCCGGTCGGCATCGACCTCCTGCGCCCAGAGATTCTCCATGATCGGCACCGGCCCCTTGCCGAAGATGTCCCGCTGGAAGATGTCCGAGAGGCTCGCTTGCGGATCGACGGAGAAGAGGAGGACGCGCTTGCCCTGGCGCGCCAGCCAGAAGGCGCTCGTGGCAGAGAGGGTGGTCTTTCCCAGCCCGCCCTTGCCCCCGAACATGACGTACCGACGATCCGGCTGGCTCTCGAACACATGCCTCAGCGACATGACGTCTCCTTTTTACAGGGTGCGGGCACCCGGGCTGTCGCCACGCCCGCACCCCGCCGCGACCACCCAGGGCGATCCAGCCCGCGCGCGATCAGAGGTGGTGTCAACCGAGGACGTCGGTCACGTCGCGCTCGCGCAGCATCCGGCGCTTCCAGCCCGCGATCTGAGGCGTCACGTAGGGCAGGAGCCTCAGCGAGTAGTACGGCGGCAGGATCGGCACGCCCAGGAGGTCGCCCATCGTGATCAGGATGAACAGGTGCTCCATGCTCGCCCGCGTGCGCACCGCGTGCCGGGTCATCTCGTGGGAGGACATGCCGTAGACGATGTCCTTGAAGACGCCCAGGATCCCGCCCTTCTTCTTCGGCTTCGCCGCGTCCGCCATGAGCTCTCCCCTCTCAGAGGCCGTGCAGGTCGTACTCGTGCTTCTCCCAGAACTCCCGGCTACGCGCCATGTGCCGTTTCCACGTCGCGATCTCCGGCACGACGTACGGGAGCAGCCTGAGCGAGTAGACCGGCGGCAGCACCGGGACGCCGATCAGCTCGCCGAACGTCACGACCATGAAGACCGCCTCCAGCTCGTGCCGCATCTCCAGCGCGTGACGGGCGAACTCGTAGCCCGTCAGGCCGTACACGAAATCCCGCATCGCGCCGCGCAGCCGCGCCAACCGTCGAGTCACCATCCGGGCACCGTCGAAGCGGAGCGCCGGGGGAGATCCTCCCTCCCCCGGCGCGACATCGGAGCCGAAGGCCCTAGGCCCGCGCCGCCGCCGGCCTCGGTTGCTGGACCGGACGGTGACGGTATCGCTGGAAGGCCCGCCACGTATCGAGACCGATGTAGAGTGCCGCGACGACCAGGAGCAGCGCCACCAGGATCATCAGCCCCGAGCCGACGACCGGGATCATCCGGCCAGCGGCCATGTTGATCTGGTAGACGTTCGTGTAGAGGTTGTACGCGGTGACCAGGATCGACGCGCACGTGGTCACCCACATGAAGGCCGCGGGTAGGCCGGCGTACATCCAGTTCTTGCCTGCCGACGCGAGCCAGACCGTCACCAGGAGGAGCGAGAGCGCCGCCATCATCTGGTTCGCGCCCCCGAAGAGCTGCCAGAGGTAGACCCACGTGCCCGTCAACATCAACAAGATGGCCAGCGCCACGCAGATCAGCGAGGCGACGTGCTGGTTGCGGCAGGGTGGGACGACGTCACCGAGCCACTCGGAGAGGGTCACGCGCTGGACGCGGAACAGGAGCTGCGTGACGACCAGGACGATCACGATGAAGGCGGCGAAGGCCAGTGACGTCGCGTACTGGAGCGGGATGCCCCAGACGCTGATGAAGCCCCCGAGGCCGGTCGCGAAGGCGCCGACGGGCGCGCCCTTGGCGCCGACCGAGACGGCGAGGAGCGCCAGGAGACCGAGGAGGAACTCGGCGAACATCGAGCCGCCGCCGATGGGCAGCATGTCCGCCTCGTTCTCGATCTGCCGCGCCGTGCCCACCGCACCGAAGAGCGCGTGCCACCCGGAGATCGCCCCGCACGCGATCGTCACGAAGAGCATCGGCCAGAGCGGCATGATCCCCGCAGGGCCGAGCTGCGGGTTGAAGCCTTTGAAGGCCGGGATCACGAACTGCGCGACTTCCGGCTTCGCGAACGGAGCCACGAGCGCCCCGGCGAGGCCCAACACCATCGCGAGCGCCGTGATCCAGAAGCCGACGTAGATCACGGGCTGCGCCATGCGCCAGATCGGCAGGACGGAGCCCGCGTAGCAGAACGCGGAGATCGAGAGCGCCCAGAACAGGAGGCTCGGCATGATCTTCGCCTCGGCGCCCTTGAAGTTCGCGAGCGTGGGATCGAAGTACGTCACGAGCGGCGCGCCGGTCAGGTTGTTGAGGCCGGTGCTGAAGGCCTTGAAGACGTCCTCCGTCAGCCCGCCGCCGAGGATGGCGACGAGCGTGAGGCCGACGGTCAGCACCGTCGCGCGCACGAGCCCGGTTCGCCAGCGGTACAGCATCTGGCCGAGGAGCAGCCCCATCGCCGTGAGGACGATGACGCCGAGCTGCGTCTTTGGCTGCGACTCGAGCACGGTCGCCATGATGCCGACGAAGGCGCCGGCGACGAGCAGCAGGTAGAAGAAAATGAACACGAACAGGATCGTGCGCGTCCGCGGCGACACCAGACGGTGGGCGATCGCCGAGAGGCTGTTGCCCTCGTTCCGGATCGAGATCACGATCCCGCTGTAGTCGCTCGCCCAGCCCAGGAAGGACACGCCGAGGATCAACCACACGATCGCCGGAAACCAGCCCCAGAGATTGGCCGCCACGATCGCGCCGATGATGGGGCCCGCGGCCGCGATCGACTTGAAGTGGTAGCCGAACAGGATGTTGCGGTTGGTCGGCATGAAGTCCACACCGTCCATATACAGGACGGCGGGTGTTTTGCGTTTCGGATCAGACTGGATGACGTGGCGGTCGATCCGCCGGGCGTAGAGAGTGTACGCGAGGTACACCGTCAGCGCCCCGATGATGACTGCCAATAAGGTGTTCATCCTGCCTCCTCCCGAGTCAGTTGGACGTCGGTGCGTTCGGCGAGACTCTCGTCGTTTCCTCCTTTCGACGGAGCGCTTGGGCGATCAGGGCGTCGACCCGGGCGAAGTCCGAGCCGACGTATCGCTGGCCCTCGACCGCGAAGGCCGGATACCGCCGGAACCGGTGGAACAGGGACTTGAAGAACCCTTCGATCGAGGCGGCGTCGATCAGCCGGACGCGCACGCGATCGGCGAACTTTCCCGGAAGCGTGTGCGCCCACTCCGAGAGGGTGTGGAACTCCGCCTTGAGGTCGTCCGGGAGGGCCGAGTCCGCCATCTCCCGCTGGACCTTCTGCCTGAGCCCCATGACCTGCCAGGTCACTTCGCAGTGCTTTCAGTGGTTGTACTGGGTCGGGACGTAGGTGACGATCTCGACGCGGACCAACCGCTCCAGGGACGCTGCCGTCATCGGCGAGCCTCCTCCGACGAACGGTTAACTGCCGGCGATGGCTGCCGAGATACTACTATAGGCTGGCACCGGGACCAACTTCGGGGGGAGCCGCGGCATGGGCGACGACGGCTGGCGAGCGCTCGACGACGAGGCGCTCGAACGCCTGCTGGTGGAACGCTGGCTTCTGCGCGGCGCGACCCTGGCCGTCATCCTGGTCGGCGCTATCGGAGCCACGTACCTCGGCCTCCGCGGAGTCGCGACCGCGATGGATCATGTGACCGTCGGCGTCTTCCTTCTGCTCGCCGTTGCCGGCGGCGCGGTGGGCTTCACGATGCGTCAGGAAGACCTCAGGATCCACCGTGAGCTGCGCCGCCGCCGGTCCCCTTCGTCTCCCGGTGGCCGCTCATCCTGAGAAACCCCGCCCGGTGAGCCTGCGTTTCTTGACTGCCGCGACGGCCCGAGGGTAGAGTCAGGCCGACCAGTCAGTTTGACGGAGGGACTCGACTCGTGCACTTTGCCGATCGTCATTTGGCGCTCGTCTGGGAGAAAGTCCAGGCCGGTGAGCGCCTCAGCCGCGAGGATGGCCTCCGGCTCTTCGAGACCGACGATCTCCTCGGGCTCGGGCGGATGGCCGACCTCGTCAAGTCGCGCCGCGAGGGCGACCGCGTCTACTTCGTCATCAACCGCTACATCTCGCCCACGAACATCTGCGTGCTCTCCTGCGCGTTCTGCGGGTTCGCCCGGAAGAAGGGCGAGGACGGTGCCTTCGAGTACACGATCGAGGACATCGTCGGGATGGTCGGCGAGGAGGTGCGCGAGGTCCACATCGTCGGCGGGCATCACCCCGACTGGCCCTTCGAGTACTACGAGCGCGTGATCGCTGCCCTCCGCGCTGCGCGTCCCGAGGTCCAGATCAAGGCGTTCACCGCCGCGGAGATCGACTACTTCTGGCGCCGCTGGCGGATCGAGCCCGGCGAGGCGCTCTCGCGGCTCAAAGCCGCCGGGCTCCAGACGATGCCGGGCGGCGGGGCCGAGATCTTCTCGGCGCGCGTGGCGAAGCTCCTGCGCTACGCGGGCAAGGCGGACCCGGAGCGCTGGTGCGAGATCCACGGGATCGCGCACGCGCTCGGCATCAAGACCAACGCGACGATGCTCTACGGCCACGTCGAGACGCTCGCCGAACGCGTCGACCATCTCCTGCGCCTCCGGGCGCAGCAGGACGCCTCGGGAGGATTCCTCACGTTCATTCCCCTGCCCTACCAGGTGGGAACGACCCGGCTCGTGCCTCGGCAGACGCCGCCTACCGATAATCTCCGCACCACCGCCGCGGCACGCCTGATCCTGGACAATTTCCCGCACGTGGAGGCGTACTGGGTGCTCCTCGGCGAGGCGACGGCGTCGGTCGCGCTCCACTTCGGCGCCGACGACGTCAACGGCACTCTCGAGGACGAGCGCGTGCAGCACATGGCGGGCGCCCAGACGCCGGCCGGCCTCGCGCGCGAGCAGCTCTTCCGCATGATCAAGGACGCCGGCAAGGTCCCGGTCGAGCGTGACGCGCTGTACAACGTGGTCCAGGTCTGGAACTAGTGCTGGCCGAGATCCGCGACAAGGCGCTCAACGGCAAGCGGCTCGGTAGGGACGAGGGCCGGTGGCTCCTGACCGAGGCGCCACTCCTCGAGGCGGGTCGGCTCGCCAACGAGGTCAGGTTCGCGCGGATCCCCGACAAGGCCGTCACGTTCGTGATCGACTCGAACCCGAACTATACGAACGTGTGCGTCACCGATTGTCAGTTCTGCGCCTTCTACCGCAGGCCGGGAGACCCGGAGGCGTACACGCTGACCGTCGACGAGGTCCTCGCCAAGGTCGCGTCGGCGGCCGCGCGCGGCGCAACCACGGTGCTGCTCCAGGGCGGGCACAACCCGGCGCTCCCCCTCGACTACTACACGACGCTCGTCCGGGAGACGCGCCGGCGGTTTCCGCAGGTGACGCCCCACTTCTTCACCGCCTCGGAAATCCAGACCATCGCGGACGTGAGCCGCCTCACCGTGGGCGGCGTGCTCGACCGTCTCTGGGAGGCCGGGCAGCGAACGCTCCCGGGGGGCGGCGCCGAGGTGCTTTCGGAGCGCGTACGGAAACGGATCGCCCCGAAGAAGGGCGGCCCCGCGGCCTGGCTCGAGGTCCACCGCGAGGCGCACCGCCGCGGCTTCAAGTCCACGGCGACGATGATGTACGGTCACGTCGAGCAGTCCGACGATCTGCTCGACCACCTCGACGCGATCCGCGAGCTCCAGGACGAGGCGGGCGGATTCACCGCGTTCGTGCCGTGGTCGTTCAAGCCGGGTAACACGCTGCTCGAGAAGTGGATCAAGCAGGTGAAGGGCCCGAACAGCTATCTGCGGATGCTCGCGGTGGCGCGCGTCTACCTCGACAACGTCCCCCACGTCCAGGCCTCGTGGTTCTCCGAGGGCAAGCACACGGGCCAGATCGCGCTCCACTTCGGCGCCGACGACTGGGGCGGCACGCTCTTCGAGGAGAACGTGCACAAGGCGGCCGACTACGTGAACACGATCACGGTCGAGGAGATCACGGCCCTGATCCGCGAGGCCGGCTTCACGCCGGCCCAGCGCACCACGACCTACGAGATTCTCAAGATCTGGTAGGGCCTCAGATCGGATCGATCGGCGGGACCTCCGCGATCAGCCCCTTCCGATGCGCTTCGCCGAAGAGCCGCTCGATCGCTCGACGCCCCTCGCTGCCGAGGGCGAGCGTCAGATCGTTCACGTACATCAGGACGAAGCGGCGGCACGTCTCCTTGTCGATCCCGCGCCCGTAGCGCATCGCGTACTCGAGCGCCTCGTCGACGTTCGCCTGCGCCCACGCGATCGAGTCGCGGAGCCCCTGCGACAGCTGGCGGTGCACATCGTCGCCCAGGTCGCGCCGCATCACGTTGACACCAAGCGGGAGCGGCAGGCCGGTCTCGCGCTCCCACACCTCACCGAGGTCGAGCACTTTCACGAGCCCCATGCGCGTGTGGGTGATCTGGCCTTCGTGGATCAAGAGGCCCAGGTCGGCCTGGCCCTCGAGGACCGCCGTCGGGATCTTGTCGAAGGCCACCTCGATGAGCGGCGGGTCGCCGACGTAGAGGCGCAGGAGGAGCGCCGCGGTGGTGTGGCTCCCGGGGATCGCCACGACCTTCTCCGGGATCGCGCGCGGGTCCATGGGCTCGCGCGCGACGAGGATCGGGCCGTAGCCCTTTCCCATCGAAGCGCCCGGGTCCATCATCCGGTAGCGGTCCGCGACGAGGAGGTACGTCGCGAAGGAGACCGCGGTCACCTCGAGCTCGGCGGTCCGCGCGCGACGATTGAGCGACTCGATGTCCTCGAGCAGGTGCTCGACCCGCACCGACGGGATCCGCACCTTTCCCGCGGTGAGCGCGTAGAACATGAACGCGTCATCGGGATCGGGGCTGTGGCCTATCCGGATCGTCCGCATCCCGGGCTCCGTGATGGCTAAAGTCGCGACGCGCGAGCGGCTCCTCGACGCCGCGCTCGAGGTGTTCGCCCGCAAAGGCTACCACAGGGCGAGGCTCCTCCGACGTCCTCGTGCGCCTCCACGAGATTTGGCCCGGCGCTAGTCGCCCCCGGGAGCGAAGCCGAGCCTGAAGTCCCCGGCGCGGATCGCGCGGATGATCGCGTCGCGGTCCCGCGACGCGTCTACCTCGATCCACGCCCGCCCGAAGTGCGGAGGCCGGTGCGCGTCATCGGTGGCGATCTTCACCAGCGGGATCTCCGGCGACGCGTAGAGCGGCCGGTGGTGGCCGGTGTCCGTCACCTCCACGGCGTCGAGGGCGAGGCCGTCGCGCCGGATCGACCGCGCGCGCTCGGCCGTCTCCGCGACCGAGAGCCTGTAGCGCGCCGGGTGGTTGAGGACGTGGAGCACGTCGCCGTCGCCCAGCACGCGACCGATGTGCTGGTCCAGTCCCGGATAGTTGAGCTCCACGCCGTGAAAGAGGAGCAGGCGCGTGCGGAGCCGCGGCAGCGCGCGCCAGTAGCTCGAGGCGATCAAATCCTCGTGGTCCGTGATTGCCAGGAAATCGTAGCCGAGCGCCTCGTACTCGGCGAGGAGCTCTTGCGCCGTCTTCACCCCGTCCGAGTACGTCGTGTGGGCGTGGAGGTTGCCGCGAAGCCAGGCCATCAGTCGCCCGTCCGAACGAAGCCGCCGAGGTCGAACGTGGTCAGCGAGCGGGAGGCTTGGTGGCGCGCGCGGGGGGCGGCCCGTCCCACGTCACGGAGAGGCCGATCGCGAACCAGCCGCTGACCTCGCCCCATCCGCTTCGGGGGCTGCCGACCGACGTGTTCGGCGCAGTCCACCCCGCGACGCCGATCCGTCCGGTGGAGGTGGGCGTCTCGCGCTCGGAGCTCAGACCGCTGATGAAGGCCGGCTCGTAGGGAACGCGGCCCCCCTGGAGATAGTTGTCGGCGTCGAGCGGGCGGCCTTCCCCCGAGAGCCCCGGCGTGATC
>MNCR01000012.1 GCA_001914535.1 Candidatus Rokubacteria bacterium 13_2_20CM_69_15_1 | reverse complement strand
CCCTGCGGGTTCCACTTGAAGTTACCGTTCGGTTCGGCCACCTGGGCGGTGATGACCAGCAGCCGGCGAACGCCGGCGATCAACCCCACGATCAGAAACGGTTCAACGACCAGTTTGCGCTCCTGGATCGTGACGCGAACGGTGTGCAGGAGCTCCGCGATGATGAACAGTACGAGGCCCTTGTCGAGCACGAACGTCACGACTTCCTGAGGGGAGGTGGCCTTGTGGAGTTCGTCGCCCATCCGGGTGACGACGCTCCAGACCACGAAGATCCCCGCCACGACCAGAAGGCCCGCCACCAGCACGTGAATCGCATCTTCGATGAAATCGAACGCCCGCGCGACGACATCATGCGGGCGCCCGCGAGGGCTCTTCAGCGCGTAGCCGGCGTCCTTTCTGGCCATTCGCGTACCGTTTTCATCGTAGACGAGCGTTGGACGGTGAAGGAACTCGATCGATCAGCCGAGGCGCCGCTGCAGCAGGGTCCGCTCGGCCGGATTGGCGGTCAGCTCGAGGGCTCGGGCGAGTGCCGCTCGGCTCTCGGCGACGCGGCCGAGATCCCTGAGCAGCTCGGCGCGCGTCGCGTGGAAGAGGTAGTAGTCATCCAGCACCTCTTGTAAGGCATCAACCTCGGGTAGGGCCGACGCCGCCCCCTCGAGGTAGCGGTGCGCAATCGCGCGGTTGAGTTGGACGATCGGCGAGGGCATCAGCTCGAGAAGGACGTCGTAGAGCGCGACGATTTGCTGCCAGTCCGTCGCCTCCCAGGACCTCGCTTCCGCGTGACATGCCGCGATCGCCGCCTGGAGCTGGTACGGCCCGGACCGCCGCAGCGCGGCGGCGCCTTGCAGGACCACAAGCGCCGTGGCGATCCGTTCCCGGTCCCATTTGCTACGGTCCTGGTCCTGGAGCAGAACCAGGTTGCCTTCCACGTCGAAACGGCTATCCGCGCGCGCCAGGTGCAGCCGCATCAGCGCGAGCAGCCCTAGTGCTTCTGGCTCCTCTGGCATCAGCCGCACCATAAGCCCAGCGAGCCAGACGGCGTCCTCGGCGAGGTCCCGGCGCGATGCCCGCTCTCCTGCTGTCGCGAGGTAGCCCTCGTTGAACATCAGGTAGAGCACCGCGAGAACTTCCTCGAGGCGTTCTCCCATGTCCCGTTCGGCGGGGACGCGGTACGGAATCCTCGCCTCCACGATCTTGCGCTTCGCCCGCACGATGCGCTGGGCGATGGTCGCCTCGCTCGTGATGAAGGCGCGCGCAATCTCAATGGTGGTCAGGCCGGCAACCGCCCGCAGCGTGAGCGCCACCTGTGCCTCGCGAGACAAGGCAGGATGGCAGCAGGTAAAGATCAGGCGAAGCCGGTCGTCACCTTCCGCCGTGTCATCCCTCATTGATGCTCCCTCGAGCAGTGCGAGCTTTTCGCGATAGCGCGCCTGACGTCGGAACTGGTCGATGGCCTTCCGCCGCGCTGTGGTCAACAGCCAGGCCCCGGGCTTGTCCGGAATGCCCTCTTTCGGCCAGTGCTCGACCGCCTCGAGCAGCGCCTCCTGGACGAGCTCCTCGGCCAGGTCGAAATCGCCCAACGCCCGGACCAACGCCGCGGTCAACCGGCCGGTTTCGTCTCGAAACACAGTGGTCAAGGCGGCGTTGGTCGCGGGCTGGTTGTGCGTTATCGCTGCGGCTCGCCTCGATCGACCACCGGACGGACCTCCACCAGCCCACCTGTCGGCCACCCCTTCGCCATCTCGATGGCCTCATCCAGGTCGGCCACCGTGACCTCGGCATAGCCGCCGATCGACTCCTTGCCTTCGATGAAGGGACCGTCGGTCACCACCGGCCTGCCGTTATTGAACTTGACGGTGGTCGCCGTCCGCTCGGGTTGGAGCTCGTGTCCGCCGGTGATCTTGTTCCCGTATTTTTCAAACCACTGGTTGATCGGGGCATAGGCCGCCTGCCTCTGAGCCTCCGGCATCGACTCCCACTGCTTTGCCCGCTCCTTGGTCTCGCCGAACAGCAATACGTATTTCATCGCGTGCGCTCCTCCTTGATGGTCCGCGGCACTCGCCGCTTTGTACAGTACGACGAACGGGCTGGGCCGGGAATCGACAGCTTGTTACGCTGTTAGACGGTGGAAGAGTCCGCTCGCTACGGGGACCGGGTCACCATCCCCGAACCGTATTCCATCGAACACATTCCGTTCGCGGAACGGCACGGCCACAGCCGCCAGTTGCTCTGGCTCTGGCTGGCAGCCAACCTGACGATCGCCGACTACGCGATCGGCTTTGTCCCGGTGGCGCTGGGCCTTTCGGTGGGCCCGGCGATCCTGGCCCTGGCGCTGGGCAATATCCTCGGCGGGCTCGTCCTCGCCTGGTCCGCGGCGATGGGACCGGCCGCGGGCTACCCGCAAATGTTCATCGGCCGTCGGGCCTTCGGCCGGATCGGTGGCTACATCCCCGCCGGCCTCAATTGGTTGAGCACGGCCGGCTGGTTCACGGTCAACACGATTCTCGGGGCCTTCGCCATCGAGCTCCTGCTGCCCGGCCTCCCCTTCTGGCTTTCGGCGGCCGTTCTCGTCGTCCTCCAGACGCTGCTCGTGATCTACGGCCACAACGTGATCCAGGAATTCGAGCGCTACATGGTGCTGATCCTCGGCGTCCTGTTCGCG
The DNA here is from genome assembly GCA_001914535.1 of Candidatus Rokubacteria bacterium 13_2_20CM_69_15_1. Taxonomy (GTDB): domain Bacteria; phylum Methylomirabilota; class Methylomirabilia; order Rokubacteriales; family CSP1-6; genus 20CM-2-70-11. The sequence goes on along the minus strand of MNCR01000012.1, from coordinate 6,491 downwards.
ATTGCGACCGTGATCGCACTCTCCCATGGCTCGACGATCGCCGCCTGGCATCCAAAGCCATTGGCCGGCGCGCTGACGCTGTTCGCCATCGTGCTCGCCGTCTCTTTCTCCTACATCATGAGCTGGTCACCCTACGCGTCTGACTATTCGCGCTACTTGCCGGAGATCACCTCGCGGTCGTACATCGCGATCTACGTCTTCATCGGCGCCGTCCTGGCCTCGTTCCTCACCGAGGTGGTCGGGCTACTGGTCGCGATCTTGGCGCCCGCGGGCGCCACCCCGATCGCGGCGTTGAAAACCGTTATGGGCGGATTTGGCGCCTTCGCGGTGGTGGCCGTCATCCTGGGCGCAACCACGGCGAACGTCCTCAACCTCTACTCCAACACAATGTCGGCGAAAGTGCTCGACATCCGCCTGCAGCGATGGCACCTGGCCATCATCGGTGGCGCACTTGGCTTCGCGCTCGCTTTGCTCGGCTATCAGAACTTCACCCAGAACTACGAGAACTTTCTGATCGTGCTCGATTACTGGATCATGCCCTGGCTCGCCGTGGTGCTCCTCGACTTCTACGTCTTCGGCCACCGCGAGCCGATGGGGTTCAGCCAGGCCGTACCGGTCAACTGGAACGGTCTCATCGCCTGGCTCATCGGGCTGGCGGTGTCGCTGCTCTTCATCTCGGAGCAATTCCAGGTGTTCGGCCTGAAAGCCCATGGACCGTTAGCCACCTGGTTTGGTGATGCGGACTTTGGATATTTCATCGGCTTCATCATTGCCGGCGTGATATACGTTTTGCTGAACCGCGGGACGGCCCGCAGCGCGAAGCATTAAAGGGAGGCGAGGCTTGGCAAGCAACGAACGCTCGGTCGAGACGACGGCGAGTCCCCAGGCGGCGTGGAAGATCTGGTCGGACACGAGCACCTGGCCGGAGTGGAATCCGGACGTCCAATCGATGACGCTTACGGGCCCGTTCGCGGCGGGCACCACCGGGACGATGCAGACGAAACAGGGCACGCGCGCCGTCCAGCTGACCGAGGTCGTACCGGGGAAGTCGTTCCGCCTGGAGACCACGGTGATTCCCCTGACCCGCTTTGCCTTCGAGTGCAAGGTCTCGCCCGGCTCCGCGGGGACGACCACCCTCAGCCAGGCCGTTGTCGTTGGCGGCCCGCTCGGCGGGCTGGTCGGCGGGATGATGGGCAAACAGATTGCGAACACTTTTCCGGCCCTGCTCCAGGGCCTCGCCCGCAAGGCCGAGACGAGCGAGGGCCGCGGCTAGGGCTCGGCTGTCTTCCGCTCCGGTACGGCCGGCCGGAAGAAGGTGCGGACCGGTTCTGGAAAGCGCTGCAGGATGTCGTCGGGGACCTCGAAACTGATCTCGGCCGCGAACTTGGTGTCGATGAAGCGATCGATCGCGACCTGGATCAACCGCCCAGCGGCATCGATAGGCATGTCGATGGCGGCGAACGCGGCGCTCCGCTTCTGCAGGAACTGGTCCAGGTCGGCGGTCATCTTCCCGGCAAGCCGCCGCAATTCGACCGTTGCCGGCCCGGCATCCATGCTGTCGCGAAACGCGCGGAGTTGTTGACCCTTCAGCTCCCAGAGACGGGTGGTATACGGGGCGACCGCGCCACCGAGCTCGCGCTGCATCGCGCGGATCCGATCGAGGCGTGCGACTCCAACCTGGCGCGCCCAGTGACCGCGGGCGTTGGAGTCCCCCAGCGCGCACGCCCCGTACCAGCGGTGACGCTGCGTCATCGACCGGGTCTCCAGGTGGCGGCACGTCAGCACGGGCTCGAGCGGCTGGTAGAGCGTATCCAGCGGAATGAATTGGCGCGCCTGGAACGCGGGGCAGTCATCGAAGTATTCTGAAAACGGTTTCGGATACGGACACTCGTCATCGGGCCGGCTCATTGCCGGCTAAGTGTAAGCGCCGCGTCGCATCATATAAGTGATGCTGAGTTCGCTCTACCTCGAACATCTCTCTGACTCCGATCTCGCGTTCCTCGGCGCGGCTGGAGAATCCCGTTACGACGTGCGTCGCGCTCCCCTCGAGGCTCTGATCGACAGTCCGCAGACATTCCGCGCACTGTTTACGATGCCCGGCCGAGATCCACTCCTGCGAGGCTCGCCATTCCTCATCTTCGCTGTGCTGGTTCATCGCGTCGTTCGTGACCTCGGGCAAGCCTCCTTCGTCGAAGAATGGGTTGGACCACGGCAGCGCGTCCCCGTCTTCGATACTGGCAGCCTGCGAGACTTTGGCGCTGATCCGCTCCGGCGGTTGTTTCTCGCCGAGTTGCTCGCCTCGTACACGAACGTCGCCAGCGGCAGCACCATGGTCAAGACCACGCGAGGCTGGCGGCGCCGGCGCTTCAGCGAGCTCGATCCGCTCCGCCTGATCGAGCTGGCAGAACTGGTCCCACAAGCGGACCGCCCATCGGTCTACCGCCGGCTTGGTGATCTCTCGCTGTTCTTGACCGGGATCTTTCCCGACTACGCGGGCGAGCGGTTGGTCGCCGAACGCGATCGCCGTCAGCTCGAGCGCGCCCTGGGAGGCGCCGACCGCGAGCGTGCGGAGCGTCACGACGGCGTCTGGCTTCTCGAACAGCTCGGGCGGCGCGCCTACCGGATCGCGCAGCAGGGCGTGGACCGACAGACGACGATGGCCGGCGTGCTTGCCGAGGTCAGCGAGAATTTCGCCGCCGCGCGACGTGTCCTGAACTTCTTGACCGACCGCTACCTCTTCCCCATGCGTCGCCAGTGGTTCGGGACCGGGTGATGGCGAGCTGGGCAGAGTTCGCTTCGGCGGAGCCGGCTCTCGCGAGCCGCGTGCAACAACGCTTCGACATCCGCAAACACAAGACGCTGGCGACACTGCGCAAAGATGGATCGCCGCGGATCAGTGGCATCGAGGTGGAGTTCGCGGACGGTGAGCTCTTCCTCGGGATGATGCCCGGCTCGCGCAAGCTCAACGACCTCGAGCGCGATCCCCGTCTCGCGCTGCACAGTCCCACCGATGATCCGTCCCCCGGTGATCCGCGGGGATGGCCCGGCGAGGCAAAGCTCGCTGGTTTCGCGCGCGAGGTCGCCTTCACCAACTCACCGGTCGAGGGGGGCCGGCGATTCCGGGTTGACATCACTGAGGCCGTCCTGACCCACTTGAATGCGGCTGGGGACCAATTGGTCATCGAGTCCTGGCATCCTGGTGAAGGGGTACAAAGACTCGAACGAACCTGACGACTCGATCGGCCGACCCCCTCGGGTCGGCCGATCCGCTTTAAGTCAGGCCCGTGCCGGCGCGATTACGGCCACCGGCAGGCCGACGGCAATCATGTTGCCTTCCGAGTCCTTGAACCACGCGACCTTCGTCCCGCCAAGATCGGCGATACCATTGACGGTCTTCAGCCCGGGCGTGTCGTACTCTTCGAACTTGACACCCTTGGCCTGGAGGTCCTTGACAGCTTCCGCAACGTCTCCTACCTCGATCGCCAGTTGTGTGTGCGTTCCCGAGGGCTTTCCGCTGCTCGGGAAGACCCCGAAACCGGTGCCTCCCGCCAATGCATAGATGACCCCGCCCGCATCCTCCTGGTTTGGCGTCAACCCCAGCTTGTCTCGATAGAAGGCTTTCGCCCGTTCCATATCCTGCGCCGGAAGCGTCGCCGCCGTCCGTAGTGGTTTGAACATTGCCCACCTCCTGGTGGTCGCGAGCATACCACCCTCGCACGGCACCCACCCGACGGCCTTCAATCAAGTGTTTAATTGACAATGAATGAGCCCCGCCGCCGTCACGCACCCCGTTCGCTCACACAAGGAAGACCGCGAGGAGGCCCTCGTCCGGGCCGCCTTCAACCAGATCGCGGAGCGCGGATTCGAGGGACTGCGCACCCGCGAGGTCGCGGCGGGCGTCGGCCTGAACATCGCGACGCTCCACTATTACTTTCCAACCAAAGAGGCGTTGATCCGCGGCGTGGTCGCGCACGCCATGGACCGCTTTCGCTCGACGCTCGCGCCGCACGGCTCGCCGGCCGACCAGCTTCGAAACCATCTGCGCGCGGTGCGCAAGCTGCTGCGCGATGAACCCGAGGTCGGCGCGGTCATGGGCGAGCTCGCCCTCCGCTCGGCGCGGGATCCCGCCATGGCGCGGATCATGGGTGAGGCGTTCCAGGCCTGGCAGCGAACCCTGCGGGGCTTGCTACAGCGGGCGTCGCGCGACGGCTACCTGGCGCGCGACCTGGATTACGACGACGTGGCGGCCCTGATTATGGCGACGCTCACCAGCATGACGCTTCCCAGCACGGCCTCGGCCGACCGCACCGATCGCGCCTTCAGGCAACTCGAACGGTGGCTCGGCCTGCGCCCAAGCAAGTGATTGATACGTATGCTAGACTGGTGTCAATCACCTGATTGAATTCCCCGGAGGCGCCCCATGATGCCAGCCCATCACATCGATCGTTCGCAAGAGAATACTCGAGTTCCCTTCTTTGTTCCCCTCTTCAATCCAATCGCCCGGCGCCTCCTCGGCGTCGGCGTCCCGATGGGGCCAAACGCCCTTCTCACCGTCCGCGGTCGAACCAGCGGCCTGCCGCGAACCACGCCGGTCGCGCTCCTGGTGATCGGCGAGCGCCGCTGGGTGGTCGGGACCTTTGGCGACGTGAACTGGGTGCGAAATCTCCGCGCCGCCGGCGAGGCGACGCTGACCGTCAAAGGCCGGTCCGAGCCGGTTAAGGCGGCGACGCTCACTCCCCAGGAGGCAGCCAGCTTCTTCAAGGACATTCTTGGTCCCTACGCGCGCCGCACGCCGTTGATCCGATTCGTGCTCAAGCGCGTGCTCGGTGCGGGGCAGTTGCTCTCCGACCCGGATGGCGCCGCGCAGCGCGTAACTGTCTTCGAGTTGCGTCCCCGGTCTAGTACCGGTTCTGACGCGCCGATGACGCAACCGGCGTAGCGACCACCGGCGCGACGTAATCAGGACGGCCCGACTCGTATTGCCCGATGCGCGTGGAGATCTGCGCGATCAGAGACCAGCCGAGGTTCTCGTCGATGCCGTCGACGGCGACCGACAGCACATATGACGATCGGCCATTGACGATGTAACCGGAGTCGTTCTCCATGCCGTCGAGCGTTCCCACCTTGTGCACCACCGTCGCGCTCGCTGGCAACCCGGCAGGGATCCCGTGCTCGTTCACCGTGTGAGTGAGGAGCGGGAACAGCCACTGCCGCGACGTAGCACCGCCAAGCCGGCCGAGCGCCGCGTTCACCCAGGCGGCCCTCAGGTCATCGGGCGTGGTCGTGTTCGGCACCCAGAGCATCGATGCCGTCATGCCGATGTCCGAGTAGCGGCCCGCCCGCAGCGACAGCTCGTCGCGTGTGAAGCAGGACCCGAGATCGTAGTCGTCGAACCACCCGTCTTCGGCATCGCCCGGATTGAAACAGAGAACGTCGGCCCCGCGCGCCTGGCCGGACGCGATCTGTTGCGCTTCCGCCATCAGCAGCGGCACCTTGTAGGCGCTGGCGGCCGTGAAGCTGGCGCTGCCGCCGAGGGAGAGGGTGTTCCGGCGCGGCCCGCTCAACTCCTGCAGGCTGATCCCCACGCGCGCGCCGCTTCGCGCGGCGATCGCCTCCAGGTCGGTGCGCAGCTGATCGAAGGCGGATGCGGCCAGCACGGTCGAAACGGGAGGCGACGGCGCCGCCGACGGCAGGGCCGGAGCGATCGCCGGCGGCTGACGGTTGGCTGCGGTGGACGGCAACGAGGTGATGTTCTGACTCGCGTAGGCGGCCGTGCCGGCCAGCGTCAGCAGGCACGCCAGCAGCACATAGATGACCGAGCGCAGCAGCACCCGGGCCGGCCCACCCCTCATAGCTACGCCTGAGCCTATCGGCGGTTGCTGAGCGGATCATGTGAGGGCGATGACAAGCCGGTAACGGCTAGGGGGTCGGGTCCGGCACCTCGACCACGACGTGCACCCCGAACGGTGAGCGGTTGTAGGAGGCCGCCACCAGTCCCCCGATCAAGCCGCCGACGAGGGCGGCGAACAGTCCCAGCAGGAGACCGGCGAGGGGAACCACCAGGAACCACGACGACTGTAACCGCTGCAGCAGCGGCACCTGACCTCCGAATGGCAGCAGTTGCTCGGTCACCCCCAGGGTCAGGCTGAGGTCACGCTGCCAGCTGAGGATCGCCCCGGCGAACCAGGCGAGCGCCGCGCCGAGCGCGCAGCCGGCGACCAATCCCAGCGCGAAGCCGGTCCAGCCACCGGCGATGATGGCGGCGCGAACCGAGATCGCCAGGACTCGACCACTCACAGAGTGCATCACGAGACCATGGCCCGGCGCGGTCGGCGGCGCATGAGGAGCAGGGCAAGCAGGATGATGGTCAGGATCGCCAGCGCCACGATCAGCGCATACGCGAGATAGCCGAGGAAGCGAAGGCCCTGCAGCGCCTCCGGCCGTGGCTGCCCAATGGCGGTCGAGACGATCTTCTGCCGAGCGCCCTGCCC